>JBAYFY010000004.1:0-80530 GCA_041666945.1 Candidatus Buchananbacteria bacterium
AATATTCCCATTCGCACCGAGACGGGCGGCCCCATCCGCAAGGCCTTTATCGCCGAAAAGGGGTTTAAAATTGTCAAAGCCGATTATTCGCAGATTGAACTGCGCATCATCGCTTCTTTAGCCAATGATAAACAGATGCTTAAAATCTTCCAATCGGGCGGCGACATCCACACCATGACCGCGGCGCTTATCCATGGCGTTAAACCGGCGGAGGTGACCAGGGCCCTGCGCCGCACAGCCAAGGAAATCAATTTCGGCGTGATTTACGGCATGGGCGCCTGGGGACTTTCCAGCCGCACCGGCCTGTCCAATACTGAAGCGCAAAAATTCATTTACAAATATTTCCAGACGTTCTCCGGCGTCAAAAGGTGGCTGGAGGAAACCGTGGAGATCGCCAAAGACAAAGGGTATGTGGAGACCTTCTACGGCCGCAAGCGCTATCTGCCGGAAATCAATTCCAGCATTTCCCAAGTCCGCGGCAGCGCCGAACGTATGGCCGTTAATATGCCGATTCAGGGCACGGCCGCCGATCTGATCAAACTGGCCATGATAGAAATCCACGCCGGCTTGCCTAAGGTTTCACCGCGCTCGCGCCTGCTATTGCAGGTCCACGACGAGTTAGTGCTGGAAGTGCCGGAACAGGAAGTCCATAAGGTCGGCAAATACATTCATGACGCCATGTGCTCGGTAATGAAACTGCGCGCGCCCATTGACGCTGATGTTTCCGCCGGCAATAACTGGGGAGAAACGGAAAAAATCAAGGTCTGATGACGGATATTGACAAAGCATAATTAGTATAGTAATCTGGGAAAGTATTATTGAACATTTAAATCAAAGCCAAAAAACCAAAGGAGGATTGATAATGGCCGACATATTGGAAAAAGAACCGCAAATAGAAATGGAATATTGGGAAGCGATTGCAAGCATCGAGGAAAGAACCCAGAGTATAAATAATGACATCCACCGTGGACTATATGAAAGCTCCCCAGAAATTATTCAATTTCTGATTGACGCTCAAGAAACTATTGAATGCTTAGTCAGCAAATTGTTTGATAAATTCGGAGTAATTCCTCCCAAGGACTGCCCCAAAGTGGAGGTGGGGCAAGAAATGCCGCCAGCCCCGGAAGGAAAAATTTATTACTGGGACTGGTATGAAGCAAAAGAAGCGGAAGCTAAAAAACAATTTTATGACGGCATAATCTGTTCAGTTTGTCCTTTTAGCGAAGGGATAGATAGTATGGTGGGATTCAATATACCGTGCGGTCTTTGGAAGGGAGCCCTCTATCGGCTTGAAGCTCCGCATATCTGCGCGATGTTAAGAGACCTTAGCGAGAAAAAACTTCACTGGGAAATCCGTCAAGAAGCCGGAAGGCAGGCACTTAAACTTTTTAAGGAAAAACAAGCGGCTCTGCAGCAAGCGGCCTTGGAAAAAACGGCCACCGAGAAATAAACGCTCATTTGACACCACTCAAGCATCTATTGCGAGTGGTGTTTTTTTATTACACAAAGACCGCCGAGGCCAAGCCCAGGCGGTTTTATAAATATAAAGTAAAAACCGTCCGACTTCAATTAATAATATATATAATATATAAAAATTGAGGTGGACGGTTTTAAAAAAGTGCGATTTCAGACACAGTAGACGGCAAGAGCCCTGTCTGTCATTTCCCTGAACTGCTCTTGATGGTGACTCATAATCTTATAACGTAATAGTGATTTGCGAGCGCGGAGCAAACTGGCGCCGTTAGGATAGCAGAAGACCACATCACCGCTAAGATAATCAATCAAATACCTGATGCCCAACTCCAGCGAAATAATCCTTCCGGCCAAAGCAAAATACTCAATCTCTTCCGGCAACAGCAGTTTGCCCGTACCGGCCAGATAGCCGTTAAGCAAAGCGCTGAAACATTCAATCGGGGAAGGGCGCTCGTCAAACTCCACGCCCAAAGCCGAACGGAACATATCGCCGAAATCAAATAAGCTATATCCCGGCATAGTCGTATCCAAATCAATTACTGCCACGGCCGCTCCCGTACTTTTATCCAATAAAACATTGTCTATGCCCGTATCATTATGCGTCAGTCGCAGGGGAATCTCACCGCTGTTAAGTAAAGCGGAAAACTCCATAATCTCTTCCAACCGGCTTTTAACAAACTCAATCTCTTTGGCGCAATCAGCAACTCGGTCAAACCGATCCTGCTGTCGCGCTAAAATCAACTGCTGGTAACGCCAAAGAGTGTTATGAAAATCGGGCAAAACCACATTAAGCGCCTCAAGCGGCAATTTGGACAGAAGTGATAGGTATTGGCCATAGGCCTTGGCGATTTCATACGCCTGATAGATATTTTCAATCCTCTGACAACTGTAAGAGTGATCAAAAAAATCATACAAGCGCCAATACGCCCCGCCTTCATCACAATGCCACAGAGCGCTGCCGTCTTTAAGCCCGATAGCGGACAAGCCCAGTGCCTGACCGCGACAAGACGCGATGGCAGAAAAATTCTCCAGTAATTTCAGCGGTTCGGGAAAATACTGATCATTAACTCGCTGTAACAGGTATGACTTGCCGGCAATGATAATCCGAAAACTGTCGTTAATCGCACCCTTGCCATAACGCTCCGCACTCTCCGGCCGCAGCCCTAAAAATTTAACGGCAATTTCCGCCAAATATTCAAAATCGAATTGTTGTCTAGCCATATTCACCTCCCTTTAATTTATTTACCATGATTTAATTGTCATTTCGACCGGAGCCGGCATAATTGCCGGCGAAGTGGAGAAATCGCTTGAATTTAATGAAAGGGATTCCTCCACTCCCTTCGTTCGGTCGGAATGACCTACCGTGAATAATAATCAAACCACTATCTCCCTAACCGTGCCATCAAAAATCGTGATAGAACAATTGCCAAAAGGATTATTTTTCAGCCGCTCGGCCGCTTCTTCAATACTTGCACCGGTCATCAATCGCCAGAACAGTATGGCCCACTTGCCATGGCCGGCAATCAGAATCTGTCGGAAACTTCGGTAACAGCCGTACAAATAATCATTCAAAAAGGAACGAATCTGCAATTCCACATCGGGTCCGGATTGGCCGCCCGGCGCGCGATAATGATACCAGCCCTCGCGCTTCTGAATTTGTCCCTCAAGCGGATACAAACGGGCGATATCTGCCTTACTCATCGTATGCCAGATGCCGCGCCACCACTCGTCCAAACGAGGATCCATGACCGGCTTTAAATAACAAGGGTTATACACTTGGGTAATTTCTTGCCAAGTTTCCTGTGGCCTCAGATAACTGGAGTAAAATGCTTGATCCCAAAAAATTCTGTGGGATTTCAGCACTCCACCACAGTGACGCCCCTGGTTTCGACCAACCGGAACAGTTATGGGGAATCGATGATTCGGCAATTCAACTAAGGACTCATCATCCAAACCCCTGGCATTGCCGATGGATTCGGCGTGCCGAACAAAAATAATCTTTTTACCATGACTCTTAAGTTGCTTCAACATGTTCTTTCCTCCCTTGCCTCGCCGTAGTTCACCTCCGCCAGCTGGCGGATTGCGAACGTAGGCGGGTTCTGGTTGTAAAGTGCGGTTTGCTTTCGTTATTTCTTAATCGCTTGCCAGTTAAATTCAAAAATCTGCTTTTGCATCTGGTAAATTGATTCATTCTCCACTACCACGCCGATAGAATTGCCGGAATCATCCAATCCGATGTGAGCGATTTTGCCGCCGTAAATCAATTCGTGCGTCATTTTCAGATTATCGCCGGCCGCAGGAATCTGCCGTCTTTCATCCAGACCGAAAATTCCGCCCGCCTCGCCCAAAGAAACCACGCGCACGATTATTTTTTTATCGGTTCGCTTCTTGTTGAAATCGGGCATGGCCGCATAAAGATGCTTGCGGTCTTCGGCGGTGCCGGAAGAATAAACAAAATAAATTTTATCCTCGCGGTTTCTCATTGTCTCCAACACATCCTGCAGAATCTGCTTCATGCCCTGATCGCCCTCATAAAATTTGACGGCCGGCCGGTTGCCGCTGCGTTCAAAAATCGCTTGCAAACGAGGCAAATTTTCTTTGATATCATTTTTCACCAAGGCCAGCTTTTCTTCGCGATCTTCCAAAGCGCTAAGCAGCTTTTCCGGCGGCTCGGCCACAAAAAACTGTTTGGTCTGCTTGTGATAATAAGTAACCAACCCGACAGCAATAAGCGCTTTCAAAATATCATAGGTTGTTCCCCGATTAATCCCGGCTTTATCAGCCACGACGCGAACGGAAGACGGCCCCAATTCAATTAAGGCCAGGTAAACCGAGGTCTCCTTGTCGCTTAAACCGAAATTTCTTAACAACGATTGTATTTCCATATTTGCCCTGTTAAATAAGATTTGATCTCAATCCATTACTATCTTACCTCGTCCGTTTTTATTTGTCAATACTTTTTCTACATTTTTTATTATTTTATTATATTTTGTTTAAATTTACAATATTTTACATACTTATTTTATTAACTTTTTTTCTACATTTTTATAGTTATCCACAGGGCAAACAATAAAAAAACGCCTGGCAAATGCCAAGCGTATTGTAAACAAAGATCAAGCTTCCCATCCCCAACCATCAGGAATAATGAACATGGGGTCACGGCCATTGAGATCATTGCGCTCCTGAATCCGACGATTATGTTCATTCCTCGAAGAGAAGTCACTTTTACCGCACATACAAGGATTGCAATCGCACGTTCGACAAACCACTGCGGGAAGATCGCCAATATTAACGTCAGAACCAACATCCAAACACATATTTTTTCCTCCTTAATGTATTAATGGGCCATTAAGTCAAAACCAAAACCCAACAAGCACGAGACGGATAATCAGTATACGGCCGACAAAAATATGCAGTCCCTCGTTATCTTGATTCTTCTCTACAATTTTAAAAATCTTAACGTCTATAATGGTCGCGATAATATAAACAAAAAAACAAATGACTTTAATATGACTAACCCGTGAATCACTCCTCATCTGAAACGATTAACTATTTATTTTAAGGCGCGTTTAATGACTAGATTATAGTACGCCTAAACCGATAAAACGTCAAATATTGCCCAAAGTCAATAAATCAGCTAAAATAACAGCGATATGATATTTTTCGTTTACGGCACAGAATCGCATTTATGCCGCCAAAAAGTCGCCGAACTGCAAGCCGGCTTTATCCAGAAAAGGGATAAGGGCGGACTTAACGTTGTCCGCCTGAAAGACGAGGATTTGGATTTTGACCGCCTGTCGCAGGAAGCCCTCACCACTCCCTTTTTGGGAGAACGCAAACTGATCATCATAGAACAACTCATGGCTGACATGTCCGCCGGTAGAAAAAAACTGCGCGACCAAATCTTGGACTTCCTCAAAGCCAAGGAAACAGTGATTGATAATAACCTGATGTTTGTTGACTTGTTTGAAGAGGAAAAAAAAATACCGGAGAAGGACGCGCTGTTTAATTTTTTGGCCAAACAAAAATTCGCCTATAAATTGCTTCGTCTTAAGGATCGCGAATTAAGCGGCTGGATCAAAAAATACTGCGAAAGCAAAAAAATAAAGATCGCTCCGGCGGCGATCAGCGAATTATTGCTTTTGGTCGGCAACGACCTGACTCAATTAACTAACGAATTGGACAAACTCGGCGCTTACAAGGCCGAAGAAACGATTATTCCCGATGACGTCAAGCTTTTAGTCAAAGCCAGGATTGACGACGATGTATTTACCTTGACTGACGCGCTGGGCGCCAAAAACCGCGAACGGGCTTTAGAATTATTGAGCCGGCAATTCTTGTCCGGCGCCGAGCCATTGGCGCTTTTAGGATCAATCAATTGGCAATTCAAACTTATTCTAAAAGCCAAAACCTTGTTGGAAAAAAATCCTCGCTTGACGCCGGAAAGCGCGGCCAGAGAAATCGGCGTCCACGCTTACCCGGCTCGCAAAAGCTTGGGTTTTGCCAAAAGTTTCGGTTTGCAACAGTTGACAGACATTCAGAATGATTTGTTGGAATTGGAACGCCAGCTCAAATCCGGCGCCAAAAATCCCGAATTGCTTTTTGACCTGTTTGTAATAAAGTATTGTTGACAAAAAAACCACTCGCTTGAGTGGTTTTTATTGGCTAGTGAGCGAGCGAACCAGCGCTTCAAAGCGCTGGATTCCGAGCGAGCGACGCCAATATAGTCAAAGTACTGCTCGGCGCTTGCCGAGTTATTAGTATGCAAATTCCGCTATCGCCCCGGGGCTTGCCCGGGGCTATATTTTATTTACTTATTACTTATTACTTATTACTTATTTCTTGTTACTTGTTTCTTGTTACCTGTTACCTCTTTCTTTTCCCCGCCAACTGACCGCAAGCGCCGGCAATATCTCCGCCCAAGGACTTGCGAATAGTCGTTTCAATGCCGGAACGATTTAGAATCGCCTTAAAATGTTTAATTTGTTCCGGCAGCGAGGCCTTAAACCGACGGCTGATCGCGCCGGAACGGGTAATGATCGGGTTATACGGGATCAAATTAACCATGACTAATTTCTTTGGCAACTTTTCCAATAATTCAACCAATTCCTTGGCTTGCTGGTCGCTGTCATTAACGCCGTCAATCATTACATATTCAAACATTAATTTCCGGCCCTTTTCTTTCAGATAAAGCTTGAGCTGATGGAATAATTCTTCCAATTTATAGCTTGAAGCGATCGGCATTAATTCCCGCCGCAACTCGTCATTTGGCGCGTGCAAAGAAATCGCCAAATTAATCTGCAAAGGATAATGAATGATGTTTTTTAGGCCTTCAATCAAACCGCAAGTGGAGACGGAGATAGATCGCGCCGCCAAACCGAAACCGTCTTTATCATTAAGCAAGCCAATCGCCGCCGCGACGTTCTGCCAATTCAAAAGCGGCTCACCCATGCCCATAAACACCACATTATCTATCTTTTTGTTTTCAAGTTTAAGTTGGCGGGCAAAGTAAATCACCTGTTCAGTGATTTCTTCTGTCGTCAGATTGCGTTCAAATCCTCCTTGGCCGGTAGCGCAAAACAGGCAGCCCAAAGGACAGCCGACCTGGGAAGAAACGCAAACCGTATAACGGCCGTCTGCGTTATAAAGCAATACTGTTTCAATCAAGGCGCCATCGGATAATTTAATCAGCGCCTTGCGGCTTAAACCGCTTGCCGTTTCCGTGGCGTTGATTCCCAAAGGGCAGTCATCCTTCAGTTTTTGTTTTAAAGCGGCAGGCAGATTAGTGGCTTCATCCCAATCGCCGATTAATTTCAAATACACCGCTTGCTTGATTTGCTTCAAGCGATAAGCGGGTTGATTGGCTAATATTTTGTTTAGGGCTGATAAATCCATAGCGATGCAAAAAGTCCCGCGCAAGGCGGGAGCTTTTTTATTTCATCAAAGAATTTAATTTCTTCATCAACTTTGATTTCTTGCGGGCGGCGGCATTCTTGGCAATGATTTTTTTGCCGGCGGCCTTGTCAATCGCCTTAATGGCGGCTTTGACCTTGTCTGCGGCTTGCTTTTCTTTGGCCGCGATCATTTTCTGCGAGTCCTTGACCAAATCCTTAATGGCGTGTTGGACTTTGTAATTTCTTAAGGCGCGTTTGGCGCTTTGGCGCAAGGCCTTGGCGGCGCTTTTTTTATTAGGCATATTGATTTAGTTTATAGCTTACGGCTGACGGCTTATAGTCGATAATTACAGGCCTCAACAACCCTAAGTGACTGAAAATTATTAATTAATTTTATTGGAGTTTGAGATAATAATAACATCCAAAAGCAGAAAAGTCAAATGCCGAGGGGGAGAATCGAACTCCCATGGGACAAGCCCACATGCTCCTAAGGCATGCGTGTCTACCAATTTCACCACCTCGGCGGAAATTGATTGAATTATAGCATTTAAAACGGAAAAAATCAACCCTCCGGCGCCGCCAGCCGGGACTTGACAAAATTAAAAAAGAGGCGTAAAATAATAAATCAAATCAACCGACGATTCGGCCCCTTAAACCGGACTTGCATTAATCCCAAAACCATTGACTCCGGCATCCCTTTCGGTTAAACTTTAATTGTTTGCGGCAAATCTTGCATTCTTCACTAAAAAACACTTAAAAATATGAAAAAACTCATTATTGCAATCATCTGCGGCGCCGGCCTGCTTGCTGTTTCTCAATCAGCTTGGGCCTATACCGCCACTGAAGGCAGTTTAATCAAAACCAGCAATAACCCGGCCGTTTATTACATTGACGACAGTGGTTATCGCCACCTTTTTCCCAACCAAGCGGTTTTTTTCAGTTGGTACAAAGGTTCCTGGAGCGACCAATACATCACTGTTGTGACCGCTAACGAATTGTTGCAAATTCCGGCGGGAAAAAACGTAACAGTCAAACCGGGCTACGCCCTGATCCATTTTGACAACAGCTTAAGAATGTACGCCGTTCTGCCCGGCGGCAGATTATGCCGCGCTCCGGCCCATTACAATAATTACCAATACAATCGCGCCCTGATTCTTCCGGCCGGCTTTGAAAGCGATTACGACAACGACGGCTCCTGCGATATTACCGAAAATCAAAAACTGCCCGACGGCACGCTGTTAAGATACGCCGGATCCAATGAGGTTTATTACATTCAGAACAGCCAAAAAAGACACGTAACCGAGGCCGGATTTAACGCCAATAATTTCCGTTGGGATTCAGTGATTGAAAACGTCAGCGCCTCCATGTATTACCCCGACGGCGGAACCATTTCCTCTCGTGAAGACAATATTTACAGCATTAATTATAATTTAGGCAGCAATTACCGCAACAGTTACAATTACAGTTGCAGTGAAAATTGGACTTGCTACGCCTGGAGCGCCTGTTCCAACGGTTCGCAACACCGCAACTGCTTGGACAGCAACAGCTGCGGCACGACTTACAACAAGCCGGCTACTTCCCAGGCCTGCTACACTTGCAATGAAAATTGGACCTGCAGTTCCTGGTCCTCCTGCTCTTACGGCAAACAATATCGCACCTGCTGGGACAACAACAGTTGCGGCACCACGGTCAGCAAACCTGTCACTTCCCAAACCTGCCACACCTGCAATGAAAGCTGGACCTGCAATTCCTGGTCAACTTGTTCATCCAATAATCAATATAGAAATTGCTGGGACAACAACAGTTGCGGCACGACTTACAACAAGCCGGCCACTTCCCAAACCTGCTACAGTTGCAACGAAAGCTGGAGCTGCACTTCCTGGAGCGTCTGCTCCAACGGCGTGAAATACAGGGAATGCTTGGACACCAATCGTTGCGGCACGACAGCCGGCAAACCGCTTGAATCACAAACCTGCTATTAATTCCGAATCTAACGGTAAACCAACCAAGAGAAAGCCCGGTGTTTAGCCGGAGCTTTTTCTTTTAGCGGTTTTAATGCTAAAATGAAATCACTTATATGAAATATATTTTTATTTTGGGCAATAATCCGGAACTGTCCGCGGCGGAAATCAAGGCCGTCCTGCCTCAAGCAAAAATCCTCAAGCAAAATCAATATTTTTTAGCGGCGGATCATCCCCGAATTGATTGTTCGGAATTAATGAAGCGCCTGGGCGGAACCATTAAGATCGGCTTGGTCTTGGGCGATCGGCCGGAAGCCGAGCCGATAATGGCTTCGGCCATGTCCAAAGTCAACGGCCGTTTTAATTTCGGCTTAAGTTTTTACGGCCGCAAACCTGATAACTGGGGATTGAACGTCAAAAAACAACTGAAAGAGCAGGGTATTGCTTCTCGCTTAGTGACCAGCCGCGAACCGGCTTTGTCTGCCGTGATTGTCACCAAAGAAAAATGCCAAGATTACATCATTGCTCCGGGCTTTTTCGCCTCAACCTGCGCCGTGCAGGATTTTAAGGAATTCGGCAAACGCGACTTCGGCCGGCCGGCGGCTGACGCTTATTCGGGCATGTTGCCGCCTAAAGCCGCCAAGATGATGCTTAATCTTAGCGGGGCCAAGCCGGCTGATACTATCCTGGATCCGTTCTGCGGCTCCGGCACCATTCTCTCCGAAGCCCTGGCCATGGGCTACGCCAATTTAATCGGCACGGACCTGTCAGAGAAAGCGGTCAGCGACAGCAAAAAAAATCTGCAGTGGCTGGCTGAAGAATTGGCGATTAAAAATCATGGGATAAGGATTGAAAAACTTGACGTCAGGGAGCTGTCAAAAATTTTCAACAACATTGATGCTATTGTCACCGAGCCGTATTTGGGCAAACCCATCAGGGGCAATGAGAATGCCGAGCAAATAAACTCAATCATCGCTGAATTATCCGATTTATACTTAAGCGCGTTCCAGCAATTCAAAAAAATCTTGGCCAAAAGCGGCAAAATCGTCATAATCTTTCCCGAATGGCATTTGCATGACAAAATCTACCGCTTGAACATCAGCGAGCGCGTCTCTCGTCTCGGCTTTAAGCGCTTAGACGGCGGGAATTTGTATTATAAACGCGAAGATCAAAAAGTTTGGCGCAACATAACCATCTGGCAATAACTTGAGCTGTCGTTCCTGGTTTTTATCCTCTTCATCATTCCCGCATACCCTGCCTACCGGCAGACAGGGGCGGGAATCCATTATTTATGGTTTTTAACTTCTTGGATCACCGCCTGCGCGGGGATGACGAAAACTGGATCCCCGCCTACGCGGGGATGACGAAGCGGTAAATGCTATCGCGGGAATGACGAAAACTGGATCCCCGCCTACGCGGGGATGACGAAGCGGTAAATGCTATCGCGGGAATGACGAAGCAGTAAGTGCTATAAATTTGAATCCCCGCCTGCGCGGGGATGACGAGTTGGATCCCCGCCTACGCGGGGATGACGAAGCGGTAAATGCTATCGCGGGAATGACGAGTTGGATCCACTCCTACGCGGGGATGACGGTAAAAAAATTATTGAAATGATAAAAATGTTTAATAAGTTAAACTATTTGCGTAGCAATAGAATCACGCAAGTAAAGTTGCCTATCTCCGCCGCGGCTCAAGAATTGTCCGCGGCGCTTTTGGTCGCCACCGATTATGGGCAACGGCAACAACTGGGCGAATCATTGTTGGATGAACTTTGCGATGCGGCCAATATGGACATCGTCCATCTGACAATCAATGACACCAACCAAAAACATCGCCGCCGCAACGGCCGGATCGTCATGAAACGCTACGGCCTATACAAAGTCCGCGATCACGCCATCTGTATAGAAAACCGCACGGCCGCGCGCGGACAAATAATTTCGGCCAAAAGCTTCTTAGACACTCTCTTGCATGAATGGTTGCACCACTACGACACTCTGAAATTAAAATTAAATTCCATCCATTCCAGCGGCTTTTATAGCCGGCTTAATGACTTAAAGGAAAAATTACGCATACCAAAAAAGAGTCAATAACGGCTCTTTTTTGTTTAATTTTAAACATTTTATGGTTGTCTGTAATCATCTTGACAAAAATTTGAGTATGTGATATAATTGATTATTGACTTAGATCAGTTATGAGTCATAACGGACATTACAAAATTATCACGTAACAATACCGGAGGGATTAGGGATGGAAACCGTCAGGCATTTTTTAGGATTTATGGCAGGAGTACTATTCATAATAGGACTCGTGCCTTACGGCAGGGCCATTATTAAGGGCGAGACAAAGCCATCAAAAACATCTTGGATTATTTGGTTTTCTATTGATCTGCTGGCCTTTGGCGGCATGATTGCTGCCGATACGCTTAACGGCCAAATGATCGGCGTAATCTTAGGCGCCGGATTAATCCTGTTATTAACTCTCATCTACGGGGAAAACAAATGGACTAAACTGGATAAATTCTGTTTATTCGGCGCAACCGTTGGATTGGCTCTGTGGCTATTGTTTGATAATCCTCTTTTGGCGATTATAATCAGCGCTATTATTGGTATAATAGGATCAATTCCCACCTTTGTTTTTGCCTGGCGGGATCCAAGTCGAGAGAACAAGCTGGCCTGGACAATTTTCTGGCTATCTTGCGTTTGTGCCGTATCGGCCATCCCGCATCTGACTGCCGCTGATATTATCCAGCCGGTTAGCTTTCTCTTGATTGAATCGATAATGATGTTTATCTTGTACTTCAAAAAGGCCTGAAACAGGAGGACAAATCGCCATGAAATCTTATGAATCTGATAGGGTAAATAGTGTAGTTATTTTTGTCTTTGCCGTTTTAAGCGGCATCATATTTTTTGCCTTTGGGACGGGGTTTCTTGCATCATTGTTACTCGCCATGCTATTTGCGGTGGTCGGATTTGCCATGCTTGTCTACCTTAATCAAAGCCAAGTACGGCCGAAAAATGACAGGCAAGATTCGGCATATCCTATCAGGCCATCCGATATTAATGCCACAAGACATCTATTTGATGCTTTCGGACATTACGAAACGGAAATTTCAGCCGTATTACTGGTAGGACTGGCTCAAGAAAACGGTGATTGGCGCGATTTTACCAAAGCGGAAATCGATGAATTCAGCGGGCAGGATTTCTATTTCAACCGGCTGACGTCCAGTGGAAAACCACCGATCAAAAAAAATGGTGACGGCACTTTTTCCTTTACTCATGAATTTATCGCCAGATGCTTTCAGGTGTCACCGGCCAATAACCAGGTAATTTAGTAATGCACAAACACATCCCCGCGAGGTTTTCCTTGCGGGGATGATTTATTTTTAAAAATAATGAATATAAAAAAACCGGCTTAACGCCGGAATTTTTTATTTTCTTTTTACCTTTACAAATTGCCTCCGTCCTCGTTGCAACAATAATCCGTCAGCCGGTATGGCCGTTTCAAATTCATGATGCGCTACTATTTGATCGTCAATTTTCAACGCTTTCTCTTTGATCAGCCGTCGGGCCTCACTGGACGAGGCGACCAGCCCCGCCTGCAAAAACAAATCAGTCACGCCGGTCTTGCCTTTCGCCTCCACTATAATTTCCGGCATTTCCGCCGGTTTTTCTTTTTCCTGCACCACCCGCTTGAAGTATTCCCGGCCCCGATCAGCCGCATGTTTTCCCAAATAAATCTCCACGATATTATAAGCCAAATCCATCTTGGCATCGCGAGGATTAACGGCTCCTGATTTCAATTTAGCCGCCACGTCTTGGACCAATTCCATCGGCACATCAGTCAGTATCTCCAAGGCCGGCGCGATCATCCCGTCGGTCCAACTCATCACCTTGCCGAACATATCCTCGGGACTGTCAGTCAAGGCAATCATATTGCCTTCGGTCTTGCCCATCTTTTTTCCTGTCGGATCGGCCAAAAGCTTCAAGGTCAGCACGCATTTGTCTTTATTTTTCATTTTTTTCATCAACGTCCGGCCGGCCAGCATGTTAAACATCTGATCATTGCCGCCGATTTCCAAATCCACGTCCAGGGCCACGCTGTCATACGCCTGCATCAGAGGATACATGAATTCATTGAGATACAAATCCTTGCCCTCGGCCATTCTTTTTTGGAACATATCGCGCGCCAGCATTTGTTGGGCGGTAAAATAAGAAGTCAGTTGAATGATCTGGGAGAATCTCAACCGTGACAGCCAAGAATAATTATTCTTGAAAGCGGTTTTTTTAACATCAATCAGATTAACGATTTGTTTTTTCCAACCGCGCATATTGCCGTTGACCTGCGCGGCGGTCAGCGCCTTGCGCGCCTGGGCTTTATCCGTCGGATCGCCGATCATAGCGGTAAAACCGCCGAACAAAAAAATCACTTCGTGGCCCAAACGCTGGAACTGCGCCAATTTGCGGATGGCAATGGCGTTACCCAAATGCAAAGAGGCGGCGGTCGGATCAAAACCGCAATACAAACGGATTTTTTTACCGGATAAAAGCAACTTTCTCAAGGTCTCCTTGTCGGGGAAAACTTGCTCTACCCCGCGCGTCAAAACATCGTCAATTATTTTTTTATCGGCGATAACTTTAGCGCGCCGGTATTTGATTAAATGCCTCATATTATTTTTTTACGCCCCAATCGGGAGTCGCCACTTTGCCTTTTTTGGCAGCTAAGTATTTATAAGCGGACAAAGCGGCTTTAGCGCCCTCGCCGGCGGCAATCGTCATTTGTTTGAATCCCACATCCGTGCAATCGCCGGCGGCAAATATTCCGGGCTGGCTGGTAGCTCCGACTTTATCGGTAATAATTTCCTTACGCTCGTTTAATTTGACCGTATCCTTGATCCAATCGGTTCTGGGACTAAAACCGATTTCCACAAAAATACCGTCCACCGCCAATTCTTTCTCTTCATTAGTTTGCAAATCGTTATATTTAAGACCGGCAACCTTGTCAGAACCGACGACTGCCGTTACTTTCAAGCCGCAAATCACCTGTACATTCTTGAGCGCCTTAACCTCTTCCACCAAAGCCGCATCAGCCGCCGCATTGCAGGAATCGGACAACAAATAAACCTGCCTAACCAAGCGGGAAAGATACTCGGCGGCTTCTGACGCCGAATTGCCGCCGCCTATTACCGCCACGGTCTTGTTCTTAAACAACGGACCGTCGCAAGTGGCGCAATAGGACACGCCGCGGCCGGTCAATTCCTTTTCCTGCGGTACGCCCAAATCGCGCGGCGTTAAGCCGAAAGCCAAAATTACCGCTGCCGCCTGATATTCGGTTTGCGCGGTCTTTACGATAAAGACGCCGGAATTTTCCGTGACGCTTTGGACCTCGTCAGAGACAAACTCAACACCCCATTTTTCCGCTTGAACTTTCATCCTCTGCGTCAATTCCAAACCGGTCGTGGACTCGGTGCCCGGCCAATTCTGCACTTCGTGCGCCAAAGCGGCTTGGCCGCCGACAGCTTTGGCAATCACCAACACTTTTAACTCGCGTCGGCGCGCGTAAATTGACGCGGTCAGGCCCGCCGGTCCGCCGCCGATTATAATGACATCATAATTAGACATATTTTTCTATTTCCGCTTTAAGCTGTTCTTTGCCCTGCAAACCCATCATTGTGCTTTTGATTTCTCCGCCCTTAAAAATAATCAGGGTCGGCACGGACATGATATTATATTTGCCGGCCGTTTCCGGATTGGCATCAACATCCATGGCGCCCACCTTGGCTTTAGCGCCTATTTCTTTGGCTAATTCTTCAATAATCGGGCCCTGCATCTTGCACGGACCGCACCAAGTGGCAAAAAAATCGACCAGTACGACCTGATCGCTTTTTAGCGCTTCGGCCTCAAAATTGGCATCGGTAAAAGTCATTTCTGACATAAAATTAAAATTATTAATGAATAACCGGCTTCGTCTAACGGCCTCGCCGTTTATCTTGGGCGGGTTGAACAGGGTGAATCTTATCACTCTCCGCTTCCCGGGTCAACCGATGAAACATTCGCCACCACCACCGTTGATGCGGCATCCGTTACCGTTACCGGAGGTTCATCAGCGGCCGGCGCCGACTCGGAAATAGGCAGTTCCTCTGTTGCTGGCAAAGTTTCCGGATTGGGCGGCTCGTCAGCAAGCATATCGGCTGATTGGATTGTTCCGCTTACATCGGAATCCGTTGTTTCTGTCACGCCCAAATTAGCCGTGTTTAAAACAGTTGACGCCCCGATGACATCGGTAACTAACGATGAGGTAGAACTGACAAAAAACGGATTGCTGCTGGATGATTCTGTCGTGGTAGAAAAATCATTCTGCAGAATAATCAGCGAACTGCTGCTCAAAACAATATTCAGCCCGTCATCAGTGATTTCATCGTTAGTCATAATCCCGCTTTCATCGCTCTTAACCGCTATGGCATGCCAATTAAATCTCATTTCTGCCGTAAACGGCAAATCAACCGCCAGAATGAAACCTGTGGAACTTTGCGCTTCCACCCAATAATTGTGTCCGGCGACATTAAGCAACGGAGTCAAGGTAATTATCGGATCAACTTCATACGGTTTGGCAAAATATACGGCGGTAGAAGTCGCGCCCACAGGCAATTCTACCGTGCCGGCCGCATCTTTATCCAAATAAATATGATCCTTAAACACCACTTTGGATTCAAACCCGGCTTCGCCGATAACTGTGATAGTGCCGTAAAAAGTAGCCGAAGAATCAACCGTCAGCGAATCCAATTCTTCGGTTTCTTCAACGGAAGCGTCAGTAACAGCCAAATCGGAAGAGGTGCTCACGAGTTCCGACAACTGGGCGGATAAAACCCCAAGCTCCTGCTCCTGGCGTTGGGCGATTTGTAATAAATAAAACGATAGATGATCAAAACGATAGCCCCGGGTTAAACCGTCATCCATGTATAATTCCGGCAAGACATCCCTGATTTCTTCGGCGATCAAGCCGAAATCGGTTTGTCCGGTTTTTTTCCAGACAAAGGATTTGACCTGCAAACCCAATAAAGCGTCAATATCAAGATCGGTATCAATAATTTCCTCTTTGTATTCTCTGGAAGACGGATTGACATTGGTCAGGGTGCCGTTATTGGAATAAACGATGCCGTTAGTGTTTAAATTAGTAACTGTTAAAGTGCTGGTAACCGTTACCGCCTTGCCATCGGCGTCAAAAGTAACAAAAGGCAGAGAATCATTGTAATCAAGCCATTGATAGGTCTTGGCGCTCTGAAAATACAATAATTCAGTCGTGGTGTTAAAAGCGATGTCTGCCGTAGCGGCCATCTGCAAGTTGGTAAAAGTTAAAACAGAATCACGATTTGTTGAATAAAGAATCGCCTGATCCTTTATTCCGATCAAATCATAATCAGAACCACCGGTAAAAGCGGAAGTGGAAGCATGCCCGGCAATTATCGGTACACCCATTAAGGTGTCATCCCAATAAAAATCAATGCCGTAATCCCCGTCACTAGTGAGCTTTAGCCAATCGTCATTGGAAGTAACGGTTAATTTATGGGTCGGGGTGCTGGTGGTAAAACCGATAGTGGTAGTGGAATTCAAATTAGTTTCACCGGCAACCTTAAGGCCGCCACCGCCGACTATCACTCCGAAAAATTTGCCCAAACCGATGGTTATCAAATCCCTTAACACTTGCAGACCGCCAGACACTATAGAACCGACCCGAGCAGTTGGCGTTTCCATTCCCGGAAGTTTTACAATTACTAATTCATTATTGGGGTTGGCGGAAAGCGGCAAATAAGCCCGATTGCCGGCTACTTCTACGCCCCAAGGAAATTTAACCAAGGAAAGCGAATCGACGAAAAACGGATTATAAGGATTAGAAATATTTATAATTCTTAAAGCCCTGCCCTTGGCATCAACTACGTAAGCATAGTCCCCCTGGACAGCTAATCCGGAAGCTCCGGAATATCCAAGTTCGGTGCTAAAAGACAAACCGCTGCCGCCGACTATAACCGGATTAGTGGAAGAAGAAATATCAATAATCCTAAAAACCTGGGTGGAGGTTATGCCGGCATCAGTGGTCGGACCGAAACAATCGCTGGTCGTATAAGCATAGTTGCCGCGCACCACCACGTCTCTGCCTAAGGGCGACATCGCTAAATTCTGTCCGCCGACTACAACCGGATGGTAAGGATCGGATATATCGGTAATCCTAAAGACATCAGTAGAAGTATCAAAATAACTGACGGTATAAGCGTATTTTCCCTGAATGTCAATACCGCGCGTCTCGCCCGGGAAACCGCTTACGGAAGCGCTTATTCTTGCTGGGTTTGAGGGATCGGAAACATCTATAATTTGCAGGCCGTCATAGCCCCTGGCAGCAGTAGTATAATAAGCGGCGTAAAGCAAGCCGTCTATAACCCTTAATTTCCTTAGAGCGTAATCATTGGTATAATTGCTGCCAACCATTTCCACCGGGTTAGTCGGATCGGTAATATCCAAAATAGAAAGGGTGGTGGTACTGCCGGTATCATAATCTTCAAAACCGATATAAGCGTATTTGCCGTCAACCTCAATGCATCTGGCGCCGCCGTCCGGCAAACCGGGCTGCAAAGAAAAATCGCTGTCCAATAAAATCGGATTGTCAGGGTTGGAGATGTCAAAAATCCTCAATCTATTGGTGGAAGTGGCGGATTGCATCACTACATAAAGATAATCGCCGTAAACCGCCGAATTGGACGCGCCGCCAGACACATCAGGCAAAGAGGTGGTAACATAGGTCAAGGCGGCGGTAAAAGCCGTTGTCGTACTGATGGAAAGCTTGGTAAAAAATGGCGAGGAGGTAACGCTAAGCAAGCCGTTAGTGGCTTGTAAAACTCCGGTCAGATTGCTGATTGTCAGATTGCCGGAAAGATTCAAGTTTGTCAGGTAGGGCGAGGAACTCACTGATACCAGTCCGTTAGCGGCCTGCAAGATACCGTTCAAACTGCCGACGGTTAAATTACTGGAAATGACGGCGGTGGTTGCGGTAGCATTGCCGCTGATATTCAATCCGCCACTGCTAACGGTAACTTTGTTGTCAAAAGTGTAACCGCCCGAAGCGTTATAAAACGCTAACACGTCAGTGGAAGAAGTCCAACCTATATTAGCATTACCGGCAGTGCCTACAGAACCAAAATAAATTTCCGGATCAGCGCCGTTACTAAAAATCTTAAAATCCTCGGCCGTTACGGAGAATATATTCAAGCTGACTATATTACTCAAATTGTCATAGACAGCGAAAGTTAAATTTTTTTGTAACGCATCAAAAGATTGGACTAATAAATTATCACTATCAACAACACCCATATACAAGCCCGGACTTTCATTTGGAACGGTCTGCATGATAATCATTGAGTCCTTAACCGTGCCCAACTCGCTCATTACAACTGATGTGCCGGAAAAAGCGGTAGAGGGAAAAGTGTAACTGTAAATACTGGAAGTAGTATTGCCGCCGGAAAATGAAAAGGTGGTGGTGGCCAAAGTGGAAGTGCCGGTAACAGACAGGTTGCCGCTTAAGGTCAGGCCGGCGAAAGTTGGCGTATTAGTCGTGTCCAGCCATTGGTTAAAGGGATTTTTTGCCGTGGCTGCCGAGTAATAGGTGTTAAAATTGCTCTGGAATCCCGCCCAAGTCGTAGTGGTATTCCAAAAATACTGTTCGGAGGTGGTAGACCAGCGAATTTTTGTGCTTTCCCAATAGTCGCTGGAACTGGTAGCCCAACTGCCGGCTAAAGTGGAAATATCCGACCAATTATTGATATACACGCCGTTCAAACCGGCGGTAGTTCCCAGATAAGAGTTAGTGGAGGTAGCGGCGGTGGTGGTTGATCTGGCAACGGTCAAATCAGTGATATCGGCGATGGATGCGGTCAAATTGGTGAACCAGCCGGAGACGGCATTGAAGACGGAGGTATAAAAATTAGTTGTGGTGGCTTGGGTTATGGAAGCATAAGTGGAAAACAAATTAGTGGAGGTGGAATTTATCGCCAAAGTTGATGAAACGTTTAAGGTCTTGATGTTGGCAGTTGAAGTAACCGATAAGTCGGTAACAGCGAGAGTGCTGCCGGTCGCGTCGCCAAAAACCAAGGTAGTGATATTGGCTATAGTGGCCGTCAAATTACTAATAACCGAAGACAGCGCAGTAACAGCATTGGCAAAAAAATTCGTGCTGGTGGCATTAGTGATTGAGGCCTTATCGGCAAAAAAGTTAGTGGAAGTCAAATTGGTAATAGTGGCGCGACTGTTGACGATATCCGCTCTTAAAAATGAAGTGGTGGCTAAGCCGTCCAGTTCCAACGCGTTTAGCGCGTTAGGCACGGCGCCCAGGCGTTTCCTCGGAGTGAGGGTTTCTCCGCTTACGGCCACTTCCAAATACAAATCCTGATTGAAATCAACTGATGATAAAGCCGTAACCGAGCCCAGCATAACCGAAAAAAGACCGTTAGTGACTGCGACTTGATCGGCGCCGGTTCGGGTTTCCGTCCAAAGAACTGAGGAACAAGCCGAGTCGGCGCACAATCTAAAAACCATGTCATAATTGCCGTCGGCAACTGCCACATCGGAATGATCAGTAAGCTTACCTTGATAATTTATTTGTTGGTTAAAGGAAGCATCGGCTTGAGAAACGGAAAAAAACAGGGTGGACACGGCAAAACAAGCCATGATAACCCTAATTATCAGGTACCTAAAACTTTTTTGGTGTGTGTTTGTCACCATGCCAAAAATTTTATGCATTAAACCTAATAAAAAAGCAATGAAAATTACTTTTTATTTAGGTAATGCCTTTATACATTATAACACAAAAGTAATTAAAAAACGAAATCTTTATCCACAGATGAAAAAAGATGTCTCGTAAATAACGAAACATCTTTTTTGTTTATTTTTTTATTTTAATTTTAACCGAATAATCCTTCTTTATTTTTGTTTTCTACTGCTTGCGGCGGCTCTTCCACGGTTAGCGGAATATCCTGAGGTTGAGTATCTTCAACTGATTTTATTTCTTCTTTGTTTTCTTTGATTTCGACGGTCTCTTGAGGCGCGGCCGGTTGAGCGGCCGACTGATTGGCGCTATGGTCGCTGATTGGCTCGGGCAGTTGTCCCGCTCCCCGCTTCAAACCGATGTTCTGTTTAACCACGGCCTCGGCCGCGGACTGGCCGGTCAAATCAATGAGCGGGGTCTTGGTTTGGGCATAACCCTCTTTGCTGGCAGTCAAATAATATTTGTTATTTTCGGCCAAAAAGCCGTATTCACCGCGATTGTCGGTAACATAGAACTCCAGCATGCGGCCGTATTCGGGAGAAAAAATCCTAATAACCGCTTTGGCCAATGATTTCTTGTCAGTCAAATCATAAACCTTGCCCCAACTGCGCCGACCCTTCGGTTTGTCAGTTAAACGCTTAAAAATAAGAAGCAAAATCAAATGCAGGGTCAAAATTAAAGCGGAAAAAATTGACGGATAAATGAAAACATAGACCAAGGCCAGAAACGGACCGATTAAGCTAAAACTGGCCGCCCAATGCTCGCGACGGAACTTGGCCAAGGCCTGCTTATCGGTAACAACCAAATTTTTGTCAGAGTCCACGGGGATATTCGGGGCAATCGTGCCCATTGAACCTTGAGGAATATTTATAACCTCGCCAAAATACAAATCCAAATACTGGCCGTCGGACTTTTTGCCAACTAAAATCTCGGAAGGATAAACAAAACCGGTTTTCTCCACTTTAATGACATATTGGCCTTCTTGAGCGAAAAAAATAAAACGTCCGAATTTATCGGTTACCCGAGAAGTTACCAAGCGATCGGTGGCTTTATCATATAAGCGGACCAATGCTAAATCCACCGGCTTCTTGGTAATGGAATTGAAAACTACGCCCCAATCCTTGCGTCGCCGCCGGAATAAAAACAGCCAGGGTTGGGTAAATAAGAATTGCAGGATGGAAAAACTCCAAAAAGGCGCGGCCAAAACAACATTAACCAAGGCCAGGCCTACGGTTGCTTGAACGATTGCCTTCCCCGCTGGCGATTGGGCAATAGTTCTTGCCGGCGTTAAAAAATCCGCTACCGCTTTAAGCGAATCAACACCCGGCAATTGTTCCAAGATTTCCAAGGGCTTAATTATGGCAACGGACACCAGCCAACCGGAAACATCGGCCAAATTAGTCCCGACAGAATCCTGCAAAGTGAATTTCAAATCATAACGGCCGGCCGGTACGGGAGAAAATTGAGCGGCGTAAGTATTGCTTATGGCATCGTAAACTAAAAAATAAACATAATTATTAACTGCCGATGATAAATCCATCCTGATTCGCTCTGTACCTGTCGGCACTTTGTCGGCGGCAATATAAACCGTAATCATTCCGCCGTCCGCGGAAACAACCGCTTCGCCAGCCGGCGAAAAAATGCTCGCGATACCGTCTTGACTGAAAATAAAATCACCTAAACTGACCGATGGCGGAATAACAGGAGGAGTAGTCGTCGGAGTGGTGGTGGGCGGGATAACGGGAGGAGTAGTCGTCGGAGTGGTGGTGGGCGGGATAACGGGAGGAGTAGTCGTCGGAGTGGTGGTAACAACGAAAGGCACGCCGCTGATGCCGGCGCCTGAAGCGAAATTGTCTAAAGAATCATAAGCAAAAACCGTATAATAATATCTTGTATCGTTTGTTAATCCGGTATTTAAAAAACTGACTTCGGGACTGACCGCCGGTTCGCCCCAGCCATCATAAACCAATACGCCTGAAGCCAATGAGGGATAATCAAAGGTAGAACGCCTGATAATGACGCCGGCAAAATTAGTACTGGTAGGATTTTGCCAAAATAAAGCCAATTGGCTGTCGCCGGCCACCAAGCGCAAACCGGCAACGTTAGTGATTAAATCAAAAGGCGGAGCGCTTTGGGTGGTAAAAGTATAATCACCCGTATTAGCTGAACCGCCGGTTGTATCTTGGCAGGCCAGATAAAAATGATACAGGGTCGCGGGACTTAAAGAAACAATAAGCGAGGAATGGGCCGTTACAGGAGAGATCTCGGCGGTTTGGCCGGTTAAGTAATCGGTGGTTGTACCCCAATGCAACTGGCATAGAGCGGGGTGGTTGGTTTGCCAAGTAATAGCGGCGCTGCTGACAGTCGTAGTGGCCACCCTAACATCGGAAATTTCAAAACCGCCGCCGCAATTAGTGCAAGGAGGCGGACAATCAATGGGACAGGTTTCATGAGTTTCTCCGGTTTCGCAAACGCCATTGTTATTGCAGCCGCCGCCGACCGTCAAGCCGACAGTAAAACTATCGCTGGTAGTTACAGCCATGGCTGTCAACGGCAAAAGAACAAAAAATAAAATAATGGCTATTTTTCTGACCGCTGACATAATTAATTGGTATAGGCGGTAAGGGTAACGGTAGCGCTGTAACTGCCGGATGATTGAGCGGCAGCAGCGCCGGCTTCGGCGCGCAATTTGATGGTTGTCGCTGTTCCGCCGGTACTGGCTACCGCTGACTGGGCGATGGTTTTATTACTGGTTGTGAATTCATCCCAACAAGCGTTGGGGGTATTCAGTAATCCGGTATTGCAAGCTAACCCGTCATCTTTATAAGTGGAAGTGATATCCGATCCTTCCGGAGTGAAACCGAAACCCGATGAGGCCGCGGCTACTGACCAAGTAAAATCAGGGTTGGCCCCGGCTTTAACGTAATCAATAAAACTATTCGCTCCGGAAACAAGCGCCGGGGCCGAGCCGGCTTTGATTTGTAGAGTATAACCGAGAGAATTGTTGGTTCGGGCGGTGGCAACCGTAGAACCGTTAGCCGTACCGCCGGAAGCGGTGGTAATTGATGGCGTAAGCGAAACACTGGCATCGGCAATGGTTAAGGTAATATAAACGGCTTCGTCCATTTGCTGAAAACCGGCATTAGCTTGATAAGTGGTACTGGTGGAAAGACCGGTGCCGATTTCTCCCCCGGTCTGCTCTAAATCATAAGTAGTGGAGGTACTTAGCCCGCCAGTGAAGTTCAGGGAATCGCGTTGCAGTTCAAAATTGGTGGATGACATAACATAAGCCCAGGCCGGCGAGGCGAGAGCGGCCAAAAAAACAGCAACGATTAAAAAAGTTAGCTTGTTCTTCATAATGTCTTGTTTGTATTCCGGCGCCGCAATTGAATAATCGCAACAATCGCCGCAATCACAATAAGAGCGATCAGAACCGTAAAAACCCAAGGCGGCAAAACCCAAAAACTGACGCGACTTTCCATATAACTCTGGCCGTAGCCGGGATTTAACGATAATTTGACGCGGTACCAGCCGAGCTGCGGTCGGGTAAATTCCAAGGTTTGCGTCCGCGTCGTATCCGGCATGACAAAATAAGCAGGAATCTTTATTATTTCCACGGTTTGTCCAAAAAGATTCAATAAGGACATTTCTCCTGACGGATTCAAATAAATATTGCCGGTATTTTTGAAAGAAAAATCAACTTTGACCGGAGCGGAATCGTTGATTTTTTTTTCCGCCCGCAAAACGGTTAATTCACCCGACTCTTCAACCGAGCCGCTGACTCGGACAAAATATAAGGAAGCTAAACGCGAAACCGGTTTGACTTGGCCGGCGCTATCCGTTAAATCCGCCTGGGCGGGAGCGGCCGCGCTGATTAAAACCGCGCCGTAAAGTCCGCCAGGCGGAGCGTCAGCCGGCACTTTCACTTCTACCGGCAATTCCATTCGTTCGCCGTGCAACAGAGAAAAACTCATTACTTCGGGACGAAGAAAATCTTTCAGCGAATATTGGCCCTTCTGGGTACCTAAAAAATCCAGGTTAGCGCCGCTTTCAGCGATAAAATCCTCGACAGCCACGGAAAAATTCAAAGGTTGGCCGGAACGATTAATAATAACAACCGAGGTCTTGGCGCTGCCGCCCGGATCTAAAATTAACTCCTTCTTGCCGCCTTCCAACACAAAATCATTAAAATTGCTAACGTTGGTCAGTTGGGTGATGGTGAAGGCGCCGGAACCAAGCGGCATTAAAAACAGCAGACAAAAAATTGCCGGCCAAATTGTTCGTTTGGACATAAATATATTTAACTTCCAATTATATTATAACACAGAAGGCCGGGGATTAAAAAATTCATTTAGCTTCCTGACGATATAAAGACCAGGCCAGAAAAACCAGACCGCACACAATGGCGCAATCGGCCAAATTAAAAACGGAAAAATAACGCAAATCAATGTAATCAATCACTTGCCCCCAATGCCAACGATCAAGAAAATTAGAAAAAGCCCCGACGCCGGCCAGCAGCACGGCCGTTAGCCGCCGATTATCTCGGCGACGATAAAAAATCAGTCCGTAATAAGTTAGGACAAACAGCGCTAAAACATGCGCGCCGATCATCAACAGGTAATAAATCGGCAAACCGAAAGCCGCGCCGGAATTATAAGCCAACCGCAAGCTAAGCCACCGGCCCCAAAGAGTAAAAACGGCCTCTGACCAGGGATGAGTAAAAAGCCATTTCAAGCAACGATCCAATATAAAAACCGCAATCGGCGCCAAAAGGGTAATTGCGGTTGATAATTTTTTCATAATTAATTTTAGCCCTGGCCTTTGAGCGATTTTTTGCAGGAAACGCAAGAGGTGGATTCGGGTCGTATAGCCAAGCGTCCGGCCTCAATTTCTTTGCCGCAATGCTTGCACTTGCCGTAAGTGCCTTCGGCGATCCTTTTTAAGGCCTTTTCCACATCATGAAGATTATCTTCCAGCTCATGTTCCAGTGATAAATTAGTAGCGTAATCGGAAACTTCGGAAGCATTATCTTCAATTGATTGGCTGTTGCCATAATCGGGAAAATCAGCGTTGAAATTTACTTCCTCGCCTTCGGCGCGCGTGCCAATAGCATCCAAATGCTTGATGATTTCCGCTTTTTTTGCTTCTAATTGTGATTTGAATTGCTGGATCTGCTGATTATCCATAAAATTATGACTAATACTTAAAGATAGCATAATTATATTATGCCAAGGCAATTATGTCAATCCTGAATTAAACGCACGAGGGCGGCGAGCGCCGCTGTTTCCGCGCGCAGAATTCGGCGACCCAAAGTAACAGTCAGGCAGCCGGCTTCTTGAGCTAAAATTATTTCTTCCGTTGACCAACCGCCTTCCGGACCGACAAATAAATTAATCTTTTCCTCCAGATGGTTTTCCAACGGCCGATTTTCCTCGCCTTCGTAAGCGATCAGACGAATGCCGCCTTCCCGTCCCAATATCTGCAGGGCCTGGCTGAAAGACAAAGCCGGCAGAACTTCAGTCAATACCACGGCGCCGCACTGCTCCGAGGCCTCGCGCGCTATTTCCCTGAAGCGTTCCAGCTTGGGCGGACGCACTTCGCGCACAACGGAGCGCTCGCTGACAATCGGCACGATCTTGGTCACGCCTATTTCCGTGGCTTTCTGCAATAGCCACTCAAATTTATCGGCTTTAAGCAGGGATTGGTACAGAGTAACGCGACGTTCGGGTTCGCGCAGACCCGGCTTCTGATCAATCAGCAAGAATCTGGCTTCGGTTTTCGTCAGTTTAATCAATTGGCCCAAATATTCCCAGCCGGAATTATTAAACAGCAAAAACTTATCGCCTTCTTTGGCGCGCAAAACATTGGTTAATTGCTTAATTAAAATCTCGCTGTCGCTGACGGCGTAATCATCGCGGAAATTTTGAAGCGGAATATAAAAACGTTGCATAAGCCAATGACGATTGAATAAAAAATCTTAATTTGCTATGGTTAATTATAGCAAAATATGACAAAATCTAAAATCCCCCGACTCATCAAACAAGAAGTCCAACGCCAAAAGCAAGGATTGACGATGATCGCTTCCGAAAATTACTGCCCGCAGAATATTCTAAGCGCCATGGGCACCGCTTTATCCAATAAATACGCTGAAGGGTACCCCGGCAAGCGTTATTATTCGGGCAACAAATACATTGACGAAATAGAGAGCGCCGCGCAAAAATTATGCTTGGAAATATTCGGCCTCCAGCCGGAAAAATGGCACGCCAATGTTCAGCCGCACTCCGGCTCCTCCGCCAATTTGGCGTGTTATCTTGGCTTGCTCCGGCCGGGCGCTAAAATCTTAGCCATGGACTTGTCTGCCGGCGGACATTTGACGCACGGTTCGCCGGTAAACTTCTCCGGCCGACTGTTTAAATTCTCTCATTACGGCGTAGATAAGAAAACCGAGCGATTGGATTATCAGGCCATCGCGCGCCTGGCCAAGAAAGAACGGCCCGAAATGATCGTCTGCGGCGCCACCGCCTATCCGCGTCTGATTGATTTTAAAAAATTCCGGCAAATTGCCGATTCCTGCGGCGCCCTGCTTCTGGCGGACATCGCTCATATCGCCGGACTGATTATCGCCAAGGAGCATCCCTCACCCTTCCCTTACGCTGACGTTGTCACTTCCACCACGCACAAAACTTTGGGCGGACCGCGCAGCGCTTTTATCATTTGCCGCCGCGGTTTGGCCCAAGCGATTGATAAAGCCGTATTCCCCGGCCTCCAAGGCGGGCCGCTGGAGAACATGATCGCGGCCAAGGCCTTGTGTTTTGAGCGGGCGTTGTCAAAAAATTTCGTCAAAATACAAAAACAAACAGTGGCCAATGCCAAAGTATTAGCCGAAACCTTAAAAAAATCCGATTTACGGCTAGTCGCCGGCGGCACGGATAATCATTTGCTCTTAGTGGATTTGCGTTCTGCCGGCCTAACCGGTAAAATTGCCGCCGACGCTTTGGAAGACGCGGAAATTTATACCAATGCCAATATGATTCCCAATGATACGGCCAAACCGCTTAATCCTTCGGGCTTGCGTCTGGGTACGGCGGCTTTGACTACTCGCGGGATGAAAGAGAAAGAAATGAAATTGATCGGCCTGTGGATTGCCGAAATCGTCAAACGGCCGAATGACGCCAAATTAATAGCGCGGATCAAAACAGAAGTCCATGACCTGACTAAAAAATTCCCGATTTATTGAAAGTCCTTCGAACCTGCCTGCCGATAGGCAGGTACTCCGTCCGCTTGCGGCGGGTTCAACTTTATTAAAAACGAGCCGTAACTCACGCGAGTTACGGCTCTTTCAAAATGTGCTAATTTTTCTTTTTTCGATGGCGCATATTTATCCTTCCGCTTTTAACCCCTCAACCGACGCAACGGTTACGGTTTCAGTTTCGGCTTGTCGCGCCTCGGCTTTCGCCAATAACCCTTCAATATAAGCCATCTCTTGATCTACTATGGCGTAAACCTCGGGCAGATAACCAAGATATTTATCGCGGGACTTTTCAGCCGCCGACAGTAGGCCGGCAAAAAGCTGACGCCAATTTTCCCATTGTGATTTTTCCACGAAGAACATGGCGCCGTTGTCATTTTCAAAATTAGGAGGGCTTTTAACCACCCTGACTAAATAATATTCGCCTTCCTCAATAATGATTTCTAATAGCGTTCCCGCTTTAATGGTCCTGGATGACTTAAACATGGCTCGGGTCGGATTTTTCAGGGTCACGCTGTCATCTTTGGGAAAAATCGCCTGGCGTTCATTCACTTCTCCGGTAATATTACCTAAAAAATTCAGAATGAGATTAAGATCGGCCACCCGGCTTTCATATTGGTGCGCTTCCAAGCCGGTTCGTTCCATGTCGGGACGATTGAAATAAAAAACTTCACCGCTGCCGATTCCTAATTGTTCTCCCATGGCATCGGGGTTTTTGGGATCCAATTGATACCGGCCATAACAAAAACCGCAAGGGAAAACCTGGTTAGCCAAATCATTGCGTTCCGCCAGTTTTAAATAATAGACATACTCACGCGGCGGTTCGGGCAACGGCTGATCCGGCGCTGAAATTTCCGCTAAGACCGACTGGGCTGTTTCAGCCAGGGCCGCCGAGCGAATCGCTTCCTGTCGCCGGAAATAAACATTCTTGATTGTCCTGACGCAATACCTGAATAAAAAATAGGCAACGGTAAGAATTAAAACCAATACGGTTAAGGGCGCCAAAGAATTCAAAACCAGTTCAAATAACTGTCTGAACAAGTCAAAGATTTTTTCCATCATTGATCCTCTTGGTTTAACTCAATTAGAATTCTTCTCTTAAGATTATTTCTACTACCGGATTGCATAACGATTTGATAAAAACGAAATCCAGCCCGGCCAGCAGTTTAACGGCCGCGGGACAGGAGTCCGTGGTGTAAAGACGGTTAATCAACCCTTGCTCGTGGGCTTCAACCAGCTTGCTAACGGCTCGGGCATTAACAGCGGCGTGAGGCACGACCAGGTTGATCGTTGCCGCTCCCTGGGATTTCAAAACCTTGGCGCATTCAATCAAAGTGCCTCCGGTCCGAGTCAAATCATCAACAATCAAGATATCCCGCCCTTGCACTTTGCCCTCTTTTACGGTGACGATGCGCTCGTCGCCTTGCCTGATCTTCTGGCAAGTGATTTGCGAAAAATTACTCAACGTCTTGCCGAAACGCTTTTGCGCTCCCTCGTCGGGAAAAGCCACTGACCAATCGTAGAACGATTTTGATAAGTAAGGAATGGCCGATTGTAAAAAAACCAGGACGTTATCGGAAAAATAAAATTCCTCGCGCAGATCATGAATGTCAAAAATAAAAATCCGGGGCGTGCCGGCATTGCCCGGTATGGCGTCAAACATTCGAGCCAAACTCTTGGCCGTAACAATATCACCGGGTTTCATTTTCCGTTCCATGGTGCCGGTGGGGTAAAAAGGCAAAACTACATTGAGCGACCTGGCGCCATAACGCGGCAAAGCCCATAAAACGGAAAACTGGCGGAAAATTTCCAACGGATTTTCCAAAGAGGCAAAAAACCAGACGTGTCTGTTTCTCACCGCTTCGGCGTCTATGGACGTATCGGGAAAACCGTCGGAAAACTCCCCCCACCTGACGGGAGAATACTCAACCGGATAATGCTCAAGGGCTTTTGCTACGGCGTGAGCGAATCCTTCCATGATCGGGCAACCCAAAATAACAACATTTTTGTCAGGCATGGTTTCTATTCCTTTCTGGTTGCGTTGTTATTGCTCATATTAAATTGTAACGTTCTCAAACTTTCTAAGAACAATCAACCTTTTAATTGCTCTATTGAAAGGCAGAGGCGAAGCGCCTCTGCATGAAATTAACTTAATCCAACTAATAGCGCCTATTGCCTTTAGAGTATTAACCTGGGGAAAATAGTATCTTCGTCTTCTGGCAGATAATACAAATCCGAACAAGTACCATCGGATCGTCCCGCAACTAACTCCGCGCTCTTGATCCGATCTTCCTCTGGCACATACACTTGCGGACGAATCAGCCAAATCGGCTTCAGCCAAATCGGCTGATGTTTGGCAAAAAGATTGTTATAAAGCACACGACAACCGCGCAACTCTTTACCCGCCTCTTTTCGCGACTGATACCAATGCTGAAAAGCTTTGGTCCGCCAAATATGCAACGGCACCTGGCATTCGCCGCCGATTCTTAAAGCGCCTCGGCCCAACATGTCCAAAGCCAACTCAATGGTCTTTTTCAAGGTATTCGCCGTAGGAATTTGATATTTTCCCGCTTTCTCAAACAAGTACTTCATGCGAGCAGCATTTTCAGGCGCGCCCAAAACAACTTTGCCCGATTTCATCCATTCGCCGAATTCCACGTTAGTGGTCAAAGCCGGCATATGTTTAAGCTCCCGCGGTATCCAGAATAGGATTACATCGGCGCGATTGAGCCCTTCGTCTTCCCAGTCGGTTTGGGCTTGGCGATTATTGTCTTTGCGGAAACCGCCGCCTTTCTTTTCCGGATCATAAACCGTACCGGAGAAACTCAGCGACTTTAAAATGGCGAAAGCGCCGAATTTCCAGGATAACCCTTTTTCATCCCGCGGAATCGGTCCGGCTAAAAAAATGCTTTTAGTCACTTGAGCGGGAAAGGGCTCTTGACCATGCACAATGGTAAAACCGTATTTTTCAGGCATCAATCATCCTCCTTTGGGGTTTGCGGCAAAAACTGCTGATGTTTACCGGCTAAAGCCAGTAAATCGCTGTCGGAATAGGTTACTCTGACTATTTTTTCCCACTCGTTACGCGAATTGGATGGGCACCAAGGGCAAACGGAACGCCGCCAAACATAATAAGGCGTAATCTGCCCCGTAAACGGATCTTGTCGAGTATAATGGACAACTTGACAGTTATGAATACGATCAAGCGGATCCTTGGAGCTATCCATTTCCACATATTGAAAGGGAGTGAGGCGTTCCAAACGAACTATAAAACACCACAGCATCTCGCCGTGATTAACTACGACGACATTATTCTCTGAACATTCACGATGGAACGTCCCCAAAACCCGATCGGCTCGCATACAGGCGTTAGCCATGGATTCCCCTCCGAGTGGCGACCAATAAAAACCGTTACCGTCGCGATTAAGCAAAATCGGGCCATACTTCTCGCGCCGTTCATCGTCAGGCAAAACGCTTAATTTCCCCCATTCACGCTCACGCAGATTATAATCTATTTTCCAGCGACCGTTCAAACCCAATAATGCAGCGGTTTCACAGGCCCTGACATAATCAGAAACAAAAAATTTATGAAAAGGCATTCCCAATTGCCTAAGCCAAGCACCGGTAACTTGAGCTTGCTGTCTGCCGCGGGGAGTCAAACGAAATTGCCTGTCTTGAGTTCTGCGAAATTCAGCAGTAAACATAGCATTATCGCCACGACGCGATAATGCATTAGCTTGATTCAATTCCGATTCGCCATGGCGGACCAAAAACAAATTCATCGGCATAGGCATAATCTATTCCTCCTGATTGTTGGATTAATTTTAAAGTGCTTGATTTCTTCAAACCAAGACGCCTACCGAGGTAAGCGGCTTAGGTAAAGGGCGGAGCTGTCGGAAATTTTCGACAGTTCCGCCGGTTTAAACTAAAAGGTGCTTTTACGAGGATTTACGATATTACGATAATACGGGAATCGGCGCCTCCGAAGCCATAAGCGCATGCATTTGCTGGTAGACCAACTCGGTTACCGCCACTTTAAACGGCGTTGGATTTTCCGGCCGCAAATGGTCTTCGCGCGTTTCTTCCTTAAACTGCCGTTTAACATGCGCCTGAACGCCCAAAACGCCTTGGGCAAGAGAATCAAAACGTTGGCCATTAAAAAACACGAGTTGATGCAATTCCTTACCAGTGGCCGGCTTAACTTTGCAACGAACCGTCTCATTGACCGGATCGCGGCAAAGAATCTCATTAGACGCGCGGATTGACTGAACCACTTCATCATATTCTTCATCAGCCACCAAAAGATCCAAAATGGCTTTCCCGTCCGCGCCATACAAACGAATCGCTCGTTTAGCGCCGGGGATCGTCATCTTTTCACTATTCATTGACAGTTTGATGACGGGGCGATCGTCGATTTGCACCAACTTATACACACCACCCAATGCGGGACAATTCGCCAAACGGGTACCGATGCCAAAGTGAGTGATATGATGTTTTTGTCTGCTAAAACTCCACAAAATCGCCTCATCAATATCGTTAGACGCCACAATTGCTTGTTTGGTAAAATCGCAATGCCGGCAGGGATAATATTTCTGAATACGTTCATAGCCATTATAGACGACGTTGGACAAATACGCCAAGTCGCCAGAATCCAGACGAACGCCTAACGGAGTATAACCATATTCAGCCAGAGCCAAGGCGACTGCCAGATAATTGGGCAAGCCCGAAGTTTCAACGTTGTAAGTGTCAATTAAGGCCAAAAACCTCTCGGGATTAGCCCAGGCGTAATCAATAAACGCCGCCAACTCGCCTTGATTGGTTTCACTGGGAAAATAACCCTTAAGACACTTCTGATAATGCAGGGTGTCGGTGGTAAGGTTATGCGTGCTCTTTCCATCCTTGGCGGTTAACAGTCTATGGCATGACAAATCCTCCGCCGTATAGCTGGTAACAAAGGAATGGGCATGCGTTCCGCCGACTGGCAAATCATAAATCAGGCCGGCCAAAACATCGGAGGTGGAATTGAACCCGCCCATAAGCGCATAGTGCGAAGCGGAAATGGCGCCGTCCGGACCGGGGGCCCGGCGCAAAGCGAATTCCATCAATACCGCTTCCCAGCCGGCCGCATAACGCATGCGCGCCGCGTTGGTGGCAATTTGCGTCGCATAATTCGTCAAATTCAAAAGAGTCGTCTCAATCAATTGAGCCACGCAGATCGGCCCCGCCACGCGCACTAACGGCACTCGCGGAAACATCAAAGTCCCTTCTTCCGGCGCCCACACTTTGATTTTCATCTTCAATGAATTGAACCAGTCAAAAAATTCCGGTTCATAGTGGCTGCAAACGGGCAAGCTCTTCAAATAACGAATCTCTTCCGGCGTCAAACAGAAGTCGGACAAATAATCAAGGATGCGGCTCAAACCGGCAAATACGGCGTATTGGCCGCCAAACGGAGCGGTGCGGTAAAACAAATCAAACACCGCATACCGTTCTTCCCGGCTGGTTTTCCAATACGTGTAGAGCATGGAAATCTGATAAAAATCGGTCAAAAGCGGGGAAATTCGCGACGGCTTTTCCTGTCCAGTCATTACCTATTCTCCTTCTCTGTCGTTATCTGCCGCTAATTGCGGATAAATTTCCCGCAGAAACCACTGCGCCAAAGCAAATGTTTTCAAATCGACATAGGGCATATTTTCCAATCTTTCAATCGCGATCCAACGGCGTTCCACTTCTTCACCCTCTTCGGCTAAACCGAAATGTTTTCGGCTGTGGTCAAATTCATCATCATTGAACTCGGCATAACCCAAGAAAATACGCTCGGTAACGATTCCCGGCGAAGTGAAAAGAGAAGCGCCAAAATTAACCAGCGTAAAATGTTCTATGGCTGTCGGCAAATCAACCAACAAGCCCAGCTCTTCCCGAGCTTCGCGAGCCATCGCCTCGATTGTAAGTTCTCCGTTATCAATGTGGCCGGCGGGGACTTCCTGCACGCGACCCGCGTCGCGGGAAAACGAAGCGGCCGGCCTTTCTTGGTAAACCATGGCTACGGCGCGCTTATCGCGATTGTAAACCAAAAACGCCACGGCGTTTTTCTTTTCTACAATCTCCTGCTTTCCATGAAAACCGCGCCAAACTGTGACCCAACCTTTATAAACCAGCTCATAGGCCTCGCCCAAAAAAATCCCCACTCCGCTTTGATCGCTGTTATTGTTGTCCATGATTTGTTCTCCTTTTTTGTTCGGTTAATGTTTCTGTTGCTAATCAAATTTGATAACCGTAAAGCCCATTAATCCTGATATACTTAGCGATATTGGGAGGAACTAAATTCTCCCAATCACAACGACTCCCGGCAATTGAAGCGCGAATTTGCGACGAAGAAATGTCTATTCTCGTATTCAATGAAGCGATTTGAAATTGCCAAGGCAACTGTAAGCCGCCTAATTCATAACCGGGCCGGGGATAAACCAGCCAATGCCATCTCTGACAGGCAAACAGCCATTCGCCCCGTTTCCAACGCGCCTGAATCTCATTCAGGCCGCCGAATTCCGGACGCGGTATTACCGAATCCGAACCGGTCAGCCACGTTAGTTTGGCTTGCGGATATTTTTTGACTAAATATTCCAGCCAATTTATGGTTGCCGTGTTCCGGCCGAAAATGTCATCATACCAAACCTGAAAATTAATGGGATTGCCGGACAAGCGGCGAAAATCATTAACCATCATTTCGGTCATGGCGATTCTATGATTTACGCAATCATGGCAAAATCCCGCTGAATTGTCAGCGCATTTCGGGCAAACCGCCAAATACTTATCAGGCCGCTCGCCGCAAGGAATCCAAATCATCAAATCATAATCGTCCTTTCTTTCGCCTTGCAAAACGTCAGCTAAAATGGCGTAATGACCGCAATGAGGAGGATTGGCGGAACTGCCGCCGATGATAATGCTTTTAGGATCAGTCATTTTCTCTCCTTCTTAAACCTGCCAAAACTTTTACTTAAACAGGTTATTTTAAAAAATTTAAGGTGCTTGCCTCCGACTCTGTGAGTCAGAAACAGAAAACAACGCTCATTTTAATCAGCGCTGATTTCCAATTTTATCTAATTTTAGACAAAAATTTAGTCATAATTAATCATTTTAACCTGCGCGATTCATTCTTAATTTATCTTTGTTTTATCTTTCCGAGTTACATTAATAAAGAGAATCACCTAATTTATCACAAATTAAGCTAAAAGTCAAGTTTTTAACTAAAAATACTAAGACCCGCCCCAAAGGTTGGAGTATTAAAATAATTCACAACAAAAAGACCCCGGATCGGGGCTTTAAAAAAATAAAAAACGTGTTTTATCAACCGCAATAATCCCGTGTTGATTATTTAAGCCAACTGTTTTTTAACCTCTTCTATTACAGTTCTTTCCGCCTCGGCCAAGGTTGTTCCGGTCAAAACGAATTTGGCCACATCCTTGTTGCCGGACGGGTTGAATTTACGCGCCATGAAAATGGCATCATGGTTTTTAATCGCATACACCAATACTTGCACCACCGGCACTTCACCGCGCTTGTCTTCATACATCAAGACCACGGCCTCGGTGCGCGGCATGGAAACAATCAACTCATCAATCACATCGGACAATTCTTCGGGGTTGGTGGCGGTTTCCAAAAAATCCTGCGTGGACAGCACCGACCAGACAATCCGATCATTCAGATCATTATTAAGCCGGGACAAAACACGCCCCCATAATTTCAAAGTGGACAAGAAGCGGCTTTGGTACAAATTCTGCACGATTTGATCGCGGCGCGCGCCTTTAGAGATAAGCTCGCTGGCCAGAGTCAAGGTTTTGGGCGTTACTTCCCCCGTCTTGAAATTTTTGGTCGCCATAATAATGCCGGAAAGGATGTAAGTCGCCAGATTATCATCAATCAGCGCGGCGTCATAGCCGTTAATCAAATCATAAACCACTTCCGAACTGGAAGCGGCGGCGATATTGACTAAATTGATATTGCCGTAATACTCATTGCTGGCGGCGTGATCAATGTTGACCTTGGGCACCGAATAAAAGAAATCGGTGTTTCTCAAATACAGTTCGCCCAGCGATTCCAAATCGGGCGTGTTGATTAAAAAAACCAAATCATATTTATAACCGGAAACCGAGGTGGCGATATTGTCCGGCGTCAATTGGCCTTCCTGCGGCGTAATATAAAAATTCAATCGGCCCTCTTTGTGGTCATACTGGAACTCCGCCAAGCCGGTGGCGGTCAGATCCACCGAAACGATGAACTTCTGCAGGTTGTTCAGGGATTTTTTAATTTCACTGGCCGGCAAGTGCGCCAGGTTGGACGATTGCTTGAAATCATGGCAGACGATGTCAACTTTCTGACCTAACTTGCGCAAGAATTCGGCCAAAGCCAAAGAGCCGGAAAGCGCGTCTCCGGTCCAATCCTTCCTGAAGGCGATTAGAGTTTGCCGAGATTTTTTGACAAGCTCAAAAACCTGCTGTTGTTCGTTTAAGGCCATTTTCTAAGTGTCTAACGTTTAATTCGCATTAATCTCGCGCCAACCGCGCAATACTCAATCATAGACAAATTGCCATGGACTGTCAAGGGATGAATATTAAAAAACAAAACCCTTGATTCGGTCAAGGGCGGTTTTAGCCATCGCTTATTCAATCATCATGCCATCGCCGAAAGAAAAAAACTTATATTTCTTTTTGATTGCCTCGCGATAAGCGGAAAAAATTTTATCCCGTCCGGCAAAAGCCGACACTAACACCAATAAAGTTGATCGGGGCAAATGGAAATTAGTGATTATGGCGTCTGTAAACTTAAACTTGTAGCCGGGATAAATAAAAATGCCGGTTAAGCGGTTGCCGCTGCCCAAGCGGCCGGAAGAATCAGCCATGGTTTCCAGAGTCCGGACCGCCGTCGTGCCGACCGCTATGATCCGCCGGCCTTCGGCTTTGGCGCGATTCAATTTGCCGGCAGTGATCCGGTCGATCTCAATCCATTCCGCGTGCATCTTATGTTCCAATAAATTTTCCGTTTTAACCGGCGCAAAAGTCCCCAGTCCCACATGCAAGGTTACGTATTCAATCTGCACGCCGCGGCTTTCCAATTGCCTTAAAAGTTTTTTGGTGAAATGCAAACCGGCGGTCGGCGCGGCCACCGAACCGGCTTCCTTCGCATAAACTGTTTGGTAATCTTCTAACTTCGCCTTGGCCTTAATGTAAGGCGGCAGGGGCGTCTCGCCCAAAGCGAATAATTGCTTGTCGCCGGCATTGAATTCCACCAGCCAAGTGTCGGCGCTGTCCCTGCCTGTTATTTTGGCAAAAACATCCTGGCTTAAAGCTATCTCTTGCCCCGGCTTGACCTTTCCGCCGATCAAGCATTGCCATAAATTATTTTTTTGTTTTCCGGCTTTGGGCCTGCCCGGCTTTAACGGCTTGAGCAAAAATATTTCCACTCGGCCGCCGGTATCCTTCACGCCGGACAAACGCGCCGGTATCACTTTGGAATCGTTAAAAACCAAAACATCGCCCGGCTGAAGCAAATCGGGCAAATCAAAAAAATGACGATGCCTGATCCGGCCGGTGATTTTATCCAAAATCAAAAGCCGCGCGGCGTCACGCGGTTTTATGGGTTGTTGGCCGATCAGTCGCGCCGGCAAAGAAAAATCAAATTTGGCCAGGGGGAGCGTGGCGGTTATTTTTAACGGTTTCATCTAAGCGTTGGATTAGGCGGGAAATCCTGACCGGGTTGCTGATGCTGGCCAAAGTAAAACTCGGATCCTTGCCGGCGGTTTCCACTTGAACGTCGCCGTAGTTAAAGATGGTCTTCAATAATCCCTTTTGATTAACGGAAACATTCTGGATGCGATAAAGCTCAATATCCGAAACAGTGCGGTTAAACAAGCCCTTTTGCGTCCGCAAAATCAATCGTTCGTTGGTCAAAGTGTCCACATCCAGATAATTGTCCATCCAAACGGTCAGCATAAACACCATAATCAAAAGGTAATAAGCGAACATTAAGGCCAGCAATACGGGCATAATAACCAGATTGTCAAAAGCTCCCGGCGTAACAAAATTTATAAAGGCGTAAATTATCGGCGGAATGACAAACAGCGCCAGATAAGACAGGAATATGCCGATAAAAACAAGCGGGTGCGGCCAAAGGTGAACCAGCACTAATTCCTGCGGCCGCTTATTGGGAATGGCGTTTAAATTTATCATAATCTTTTTACTTAAGGGAACTGAAAATATCGGTCAACCCGGCAATCCAGCTGGCATCAAACAGGGAGCGGCTCCAATCCAGAGTGGCCAAGGTGGTCAAGGAAAACCAAACCAGCCAAACGGCGGCCACGGCATAAACAATCATTACGACGATATTGAGAACGGAAAAAAAACCGAATTTAAGCAAATGGTAATAATTGATCAGGGTGTACAAAATAAAAATCGCCACCACGATCAGGTAGAGCCAATAGAAAACTCCGATAGTCAGGGAAAAATCCAATTGTGAAAACATATGATTTAGATTCGGTTTTCTTATTGTTATTATTGTTATTCCGAACGCAACGCAAGGATAGGGGAAGCGGAAGCAAGGAATTTCTTAAATAAGTTTCTCCCGCAGATTGGCCGGCGGCGTAACGCCCAAATGCTTATACGCTCCTTCAGCCAGAACGCGGCCGCGGGAAGTGCGGTTAATGAAACCCAACTGCAATAAAAACGGTTCAATCACGTCTTCAATCGTATCCATATCCTCGGACAAGGCCGCGGAAATAGTGTTTAAGCCGACCGGGCCGCCGTTGAATTTCTCCAGCAATAATTTCAAATACAAATGATCGACATGATCCAAACCCAGCTCGTCAACCTCCAATAATTGCAAGGCCTCGTTGGCCGTCTCTTCATTAATCTTACCATCTTTTTTGACTTGGGCAAAGTCGCGGACGCGCTTTAGCAGACGATTGGCGATGCGCGGCGTTTGGCGGGCGCGGCCGGCGATAATCTCTTGAGCCGATTCATTCATCTCAATTGACAATATTTTGGCGGCGCGGGAAATAATCTCGCCGATTTCCTGCTTATTATAAAAATTCAAACGGAAAACATTGCCGAAGCGATCGCGCAAAGGCGAAGACAAGCCGCTGATTTTGGTGGTTGCTCCCACCAAAGTGAATTTGGGCAGATTAAGCCGCAGCGTCCGGGCTGACGGTCCTTTGCCGATGACAATATCCAAAGCGTAATCTTCCATGGCCGGATACAGCACCTCTTCAATGGATTTGTTCAGGCGATGGATTTCATCCACGAATAAAATATCGCCTTCATTGAGATTAGTCAGAATCGCCGCCAAATCGCCGGTGCGTTCAATCGCCGGACCGGAAGTTATTTTAATGTTGGCGCCCATTTCGTTGGCGATGATATGCGCCAAAGTGGTTTTGCCCAGTCCCGGAGGGCCGAAAATCAAAACATGTTCCAGGGGTTCGCTCCTGGTCTTGGCCGCCGCCATAAATATCTGCAAGTTGTCTTTAACCGCCTGCTGGCCAACGTATTCGCCCAACGATTTGGGGCGCAAAGTCAGATCCAAAACAGTATCATTGCCGTCGTCCTGGGCGGCAATTACGCGGTCTTCCGCCATTTCTGCCATATGGCGTTATCTTAACATAAATAACCTGAAAAACCAAAACTCTTGTTCCGGCGCTTGACAAAAAACTAAGATATGATAAAATGATGAATCATCAATTTTGATGAGCCGTACATTAAGCTGTCAGCAGTTGTCAGCAGTTGGCCAAAAACCAAACCGCCCCAAAGGGCAAGAAAGGGAACGCTCATGAAGTTTACGAGATTTTTGGAATTGGTGCTGGAAAATCCGGAAAGGACAGGAGAAATTTTGGCTGAATTTATCCGATCAAACCAAGAGCGGATAAACACGTTAAGCCAAGCGGCAATTATAGCCGAAAATATCGCCGATGGATTGTCCAAAGAAACCGTCACTCCGTTAATGGGAACATTGAACGATTTGCTGTCGGCAATCGGCGGCGTCGGCGGCACAGCCATAAAAGATCTGAACCCCAGCATCATCGCCCTGATTGAGTTCGCCTTAAACGAATTCGTCGAGGTCAGCGATAGCATCGAAGATGCGCGAGGACGATTCTTCAATGCGCGGGCGAGCATGAGGAAAGCTCAACTTTTCTCATATATAAATACCGGCTGCTTCACGCGTTCCGAAGCCATGGCGCTGGTTCTGGCCGACATGGGTTCGGGCGGCATTCTTTCCACCGCCGGCAAGGCCGCGCAGAGCGCCAATGGAGCGCTTAAAAACGTGGGCGGCGTGGTTGAAACCGCAAGTCGTGTCCGCAAAAAATAATTCAAACGTACCATACGGAAGCTGTCGCGGCTTCCGTTTTCATTTTGCAAGCATTTTATTTTACAGGTACCGATGTGTTCTGATTTGGCAAATTTGACAAAAAGCCAAAAATAACATATAATGAACTGATTTGGGACTTTAAAAACTTAAGGAAAGATAAAAAACGCGGGAATCCAAACAATAAGGAGCGTGGGATAATGAGTAAACAACAAAGAAAAGGAAAACGCGCTTCGGTCAAACGGAAAGGCAAAAACGCCGGTCCAAAACAACCGACACCGGCCATGAAAAAAGCCAAACGCTATCGCCAACAAAAAGATTAATGAAAATGAAAAGGAAGGAAACAAAAAATGATAAGAACCAGGAAAGCGCCAGTATTGGGAACCAGGAAAGCGCCAGTATTTGTTTTTTTGAAAGATCCAAAAAAAACCCGCAAAGAAATAAAGCGCAAGGGTTATTATGAATTAATCGCCTGCTTCTTTAAGCAAGGCGTCCACATTACTTTTTTAATGCATAGTTATGACGAGAATGTTTACCTTAGCAATATAGGTGAAGCGGCTTTATGCGGCTCATGCGATCTTTGCCCTGGCAATAAAAGCACGCATGGATCAATGCGTTGTTTATTGGATAAAGATGATGATGATAGCTGCCTGGACATAATTGACGCTGGCAGACAAATCGTAAAGGTAGCAAAAAGTAATTCTTTAAACGGGGAAAAACAAATTCCGACGATGAAAAAAACAAGGTGTTCCCGGCCGGCTAAATTAGGGATAACCCAAATACGCCTCAAACCGATGAGAACGGAAAATTGGTGGGATATTATCCAGGAAATAAAAGCGCAATCTAAAAAAATCAAACGCCGCCAGCCAAAACGAGGAGAATAAACATGCCGGAAAACCAACCAGTACAAAAACCGCTTGACCCGCTAAGAAAAATCATGGCCGATTTGAATAAGGAAAAATGCCCGGCCTGCGGCGGCACCGGCCGAACGCGTAATCTGGAAGATCCCTATAACCGCAGTAGCACCGGTAACACATGTCCAACGTGCGGCGGCAGCGGCAGTAAAGCCACTATTAGAGCCAAACTGATCAAGCCGGTGGAAAGAGGGCCGCATAAAAAACCAAACTGAAATCACACCAGCACTTTATACCCCCACTCCAGCCAGCGAGTTGGGGTTTTATTTTTCTTACAAAAAGCCGTCTTGACACCAATTTATCTTTGCGTTATATTTAAATTAGCACTCTCTCTATTAGAGTGCTAATAGAGAGAACATCTAATTTTAGCCATTTATGGAAGCCAGGCAAGAACAATTGCTTAAAGCCATAGTTGAAGAATACGTCAAAACCGCCCAGCCGGTCGGTTCTTCGCATTTGGCGGAAAAATACTTTTCCGACTTAAGCCCGGCCACCATCAGAAATGAACTGGCGGAACTGGAAGAGCAGGGCCTGATTTATCAGCCCCACACCTCCGCCGGCCGCATTCCCGCTATTTTAGGTTATCAATATTACGTCAGCCATTTTGTTATTGACAGCCGCATCTCCGATAAAGATCAAGATGAATTGGCCAACCTTGATTTGGCCAAGGATCACGACAGCATCAAAACCTTGGCCAAACAGCTTTCCGGCTTAGCCGAACAAACCGTTATCATCGCTTTTTCGGCTAATGATTTGTATTATACCGGCTTGTCGCACTTGTTCCGCCAGCCGGAATTCACCAACCTGTCACTCGTTTGCACCATGTCCGACATTATTGATGATTTGGATCGGGTGATTAATTGGTATTTTCCGCAGGCCGACGAAATGCCGCAAATACTGATAGGCGACAGCTGTCCTTTCGGCCGCGACGCTTCGGCTATAATTGCCAAAGCTGGATTGTCAGGGCGTCCTTTAGTCATCAGTATTCTCGGCCCCCTGCGCATGGACTACAAAAAGAATCTGGGACTGATCAAATACGCTCAAGAATTAATCAATAAAATTAATTAGCCATAATATAATTTATGTCCGAAGAACAATCCCTTGAGCAATTGCAAGAGGAACTGATAAAAGAAAAAGAGAAAGCCGCCGAACTTTTGGCCGGTTGGCAAAGAGCCAAAGCCGATTACCTGAATCTGAAAAAAGACGAAGAAAAAAAAGCCAAGGAAACTTTTGAGTGGGCTAATGCCGCTTTCATGTCCGAAATCCTGCCTGTTTATTCCCATTTCAAATTGGCCTTGCAACACATCCCTGAAGACCAGAAAAAGTTGCCCTGGGTGGAAGGCGTGATTTTTATCCAAAAAACCTTTCAGGATTTTTTAAAAAAATACCAAATAAAGGAAATCAAAACTGTCGGTGAAAAATTCGATCCAAATCTGCACGAAGCTTTGACGCATGAAGAAAAAGATGGCTATGAAGCGGATGTGATTTTTGAAGAAGTGGCGCCGGGCTATTTGTTAGACGGCAAAGTGCTCCTGCCGGCCAAAGTCAAGGTAGCCAAATAAAATTTGAATTATCAAATATTAACCGTCAAACATATGCCAATTATCAAATGGACTCCTTTTCCCTTCGTCGATTCCTTTGACGAAGCGGAAAAAATAATGGGCGACTGGCCCATCACTGCCGGCTCATTCACTCCGGCCATAGATGTTTACGAAGACAAAGACAATGTCGTAGTGGAAGCGCCCTTGGCCGGGATTGATCCGGACAAAGTGGAAATCGCCATTGAAAACAACATTTTAACCATCAAAGGCGAAAATGAAAAGAAAACCGAGGTGGAAGATAAAAATTATTATCGCAAAGAAGTGCGCACCGGGTCTTTCTACCGTTCGGTGGCTCTGCCCTCCAAAGTGGAAAGCGACAAAGCCCAAGCGGCTTATGACAAAGGCATCTTAAAAATCACTTTGCCCAAATCGCCGGAAGCCAAACCGAAAACAATTAAAGTGAACATTACCAAATAATTTTCTTATAAAATAATTTGCTTATAAAATCGGCGGAGTTATTCTCGGCCGATGAGATAAGAAAATTAATGAAAAATAATTACGTCGGAACGAGCGTTCCGACGTAATAAAGTGCGTTGATAACTTACCATATTCTTTTTTTATAACTCATAGCTCTCCGTGGCCATGTCACAAATGAAGGCAAGAATTATTACAAAAATGAATATGAATGTTACAACAAAAGCGTTAAACCCCATCACACTTACCAGAAGCACCCCCAGCAAAGCGACTGCGATGGTGCGGGGAAGATAAAACAAAGCAACTATTACGGCCAAAATCCCGATAATCGTAAAAAAAGTCATGCCATCCTCCTTCTTGCGGGTATTTACCCTTATGTTGTTACAGACCGTCAATCATTAACCATAAAAACTTAAACTGCATGATTGAATACCTAATTATAGCAAATATCATTAAATAAGTCAATAGTTAAAAATAATCCAAAATTAAACAAAAAATATGTCAAAAATCTTAGGAATTGATTTGGGCACGACCAATTCGTGCATGGCGGTCATTGAAGGCGGCCAGCCGAAAGTTTTAGAAAATAAAGAGGGAGCGCGCACCACGCCGTCAATTGTGGCGCAAAATAAGGCCGGCGAACGCCTGGTGGGCATTGCCGCCAAACGCCAGGCCGTTACCAATCCAGCCAACACCTTGTTTTCCATCAAGCGTCTAATGGGCCGCGCCTTTACCGATAGTGAAGTGCAAAGGGATATCACTCTCATGCCTTACAAAATCGTTAAGGCCGGCAATGGCGTCAAGATAGAAATGGCCGGCAAAGAATACAGCCCGCAGGAAATCTCGGCCATGGTTTTAACCAAACTCAAAGAAGACGCCGAGGCCAAACTGGGTGAAAAAATAACCGAAGCAGTCATCACCGTACCGGCTTATTTTGACGATTCCCAACGCCAGGCCACCAAGGACGCCGGTGAAATCGCCGGATTAAAAGTCCTGCGCATTATCAATGAACCGACCGCGGCCGCTTTGGCTTACGGCTTTGAAAAGAAAAAGGGCCAGCAAATCGCTGTTTATGATTTGGGCGGCGGCACTTTTGACATTTCCATTCTGGATGTTTCCGCCGACACCGTGGAAGTCAAATCCACTAACGGCGACACTCATTTGGGCGGCGATGATTTTGACTTGAAAATAATGAATTGGATTATTGATGAATTCAAAAAACAGGAGGGCATTGATTTGTCCAAAGATGTTACGGCCCTGCAACGTGTCAAAGAAGCGGCGGAAAAAGCCAAAATTGAACTTTCCACGCAGATGGAAACGGAAATCAATCAGCCCTTCATCACTATGGGCGCCGATAATTCTCCCAAGCACCTGAATATCCGCGTCAGCCGCTCGCAACTGGAATCGTTAGTCGGCGACTTAGTGGAACAAACCTTTGGGCCGGTCAAGAAAGCCCTGGCCGATGCCAATATGTCAGCCAAAGACGTGGAAGAAATTGTGATGGTCGGCGGCATGACCCGTATGCCTTTGGTGCAAAAAAAAGTTGAGGAATTTTTCGGCAAGAAACCGAATATCTCCGTCAATCCTGACGAGGTTGTGGCTTTGGGCGCGGCCGTGCAGGCCGGCGTGCTGCAAGGCGATGTCAAAGACGTTTTGTTGCTTGATGTTACCCCTTTGACTTTGGGCTTGGAGACCTTGGGCGGCGTCATGACGCCGTTAATTGACAGAAACACCACTATTCCGACTTCCAAAAGCCAGGTTTTCTCCACCGCGGCCGATAACCAGCCGGGCGTGGAAATCCATGTGCTTCAGGGCGAACGTCCCATGGCCGCGGATAACAAAACTCTGGGCCGGTTTATGTTAGACGGCATCCCGCCGGCGCCGCGCGGCGTTCCGCAGATTGAAGTGACTTTTGACATTGACGCCAATGGCATCTTAAACGTCAAAGCGCAAGACAAAGCCACCAACCGCGAACAAAAAATCACTATCACTGCTTCTTCCGCTTTATCCAAAGAAGACATTGAGAAAATGAAAAAAGACGCGGAACTGAACGCCGAGGCCGACAAACAAAAGCGCGAATTGATTGACTTGAAAAATCAAGCCGAGTCGCTGATTTTCACCTGCGAAAAAACCTTAAAAGACGCGGGAGACAAAGTATCAGCTGAAGATCGCAAGAATGTGATGGACAAAGTTGAAGATTTGAAAAAAGCCAAGGATGGCGCGGATAAGGATTTGATCAAGAAAAACTATGACGCCCTGTCCGAAACCATCCAAAAAATCGGCGCCGCCATGTATCAGTCCGCCCCCGGTGGCAATCCTGCTCAAGCCGGAGGAGAAGCGCCCCCAGGCGCCGCCGGAACGGGAACTGCCGGCGAACCGGTTGAAGCGCAATATGAAGAGGTCAAAAAGTAATAAGTAATGAGTAAAAATAACTAATAATTTTCTGACGTTAAGCTGTCGAAAATCTTCGACAGCTTTCGTGATGAAACTATTGAAAAATAAAACCCCGAACTTGTCGGGGTTTAAAGTGCTGATTTTAACCGGCGTCTTCCGGCTTATCTCCCTTCACGGATTTCATCTGGCTGATTTGCTTCTTCAGCCAATTCATAAATTCTTCCAAGCTCTTTTCACTGTCATCAATGAAATAGGCCGGGATCACCAAAATATAGAGCAAGATTGCCAAAGGCCAACTTGACGTTAGCGCGCCGACTACAATACAACCGACCACCCGAGGAAAAAATATTCCGGTCAAAATAACCACCAGAACTCCAATGAACGTCAATACGGCTGCCATGTTTCCTCCTTTTCGGCTTTCAGCCGATTTTGCAAAGAACCAAAGATTACGTAAGATACGATAGCGGTTTATAAATAAATTGTCAATACAAATAAGTTTTAATCTATGGGCCATGTTACCGCCAAAGAATACTTGGACTTGCAGAAGCGTTTGGACGAAAGCGTTCAGGGCGCTCCGCCGTCTGACGCCTTGTATCGCATTTTGGAATTAATCTTTACTAAAGAGGAAGCCGGATTGGCTTCGGTTTTGCCGCTTAAACTGTTCACTGCCAAGGAAGCGGCCAAGCGTTGGCGGATGACTGCCGAACAAGCCGAAAAAATATTAGGGGAACTGGCCGATAAAGGCGTGATTTTTGATTCTAAAAAAGGCGACGAGACGCTTTACTGCTTAGCGCCGACTATGGCCGGATTTTTTGAATTCTCCCTTATGCGCGAAGACGGGAAATTTGATCGCCAGGCCCTGTCTAAGGCCTTCTACGAGTATATCAACATTGAGGATGACTTTGTCAAACAGGTTTTAGGCATTAGTCCGGCCATTGCCCGGGTCTTTGTCCATGAAACAGCTCTGCCTCCGGAGAGTCACAAAGAGATTTTGAATTACGAACGGGCGTCAGCCGTCATTAAAACCGCCACTTGCATCACGGTCGGCGCTTGCTACTGCCGGCACAAAATGGAACACCTGGGCAAGGCCTGCGATAATCCCCAAGATGTCTGTTTGACTTTCAATTCCTGCGCCGAGAACCTGTCCAAGCGCGGCATCGCCAAAAAAATCTCCACCGAAGAAGGCCTGGCCATCTTAGACAAATGCATCAATCTGGGTCTGGTGCAAATCGGCGATAATATCCAAGCCGGTGTCAGTTTCATCTGCAATTGCTGCGGCTGTTGCTGCGAGGCCATTCTGGCCGCCAAACGCTTGGGCAATTATGAGGATTTCCGCAGCAACTACTTGGCCGTCAATGATGAATCGCGTTGCGGCGGCATTTGCGGCGCTTGCGCCAAACATTGTCCGTTTGAGGCCATAACCTTAGTCAAAAACGGCGATAAAAAAGTGGCTAAAATTGATCCGGCCAAGTGCGTGGGTTGCGGCGTCTGTACCAGATTCTGCCCCAGCAAGAGTATCTCGCTCAAACGGCGCGATAATCTGAAGTATGTGCCGTTTAACACAGTGGAGCGAGTCGTGGTTTCGGCCATTGAGGAAGGCAAGCTGCAGAATTATATTTTTGATAACGCCACTTTATGGACTCACAGGTCTTTGCGCAAGTTTTTATCGGTATTGTTTTCTTTGCCGCCGGCCAAGCGCGCCCTGGCCAGCCGCCAGTTGCAATCAAGATTCTTTAAAGCGGTAAATAAGAAAGCGATGAAGGAAGCTTATAAAAAACTCTACCGAGAGGGTGGGCGGTTTGCTGTTATAGAAAAATAATAAATACCTCGCCTTGGTTAATCTCAAGACGAGGTAAAAAATGACTATTTCTGTAGTAGTTGTAAACAGTCAAGGGGCAAAAATATGGATGATTTTTCCCAATCCCACTGTGTTTTTGGATCCGTAGGATCCACTGTAGATACACGAATTCCACTTGTCAAGCAGTGCCCAAAACCCGAGATTATTATCGGCCTTACAACACCGAAATCAATATTATCATTATGAACACAAGCATAAAAAATCGTACCTGACGGAATCAACCTATCTTCAATATGGATATCTCTAATGGTTTGAAGTTTTCTTCCCTCACAAATTATGGATATTTTACTTGGCATGATTCTATCCTCCTTCGGTTTCGATTAGTAAACTTTATCTAAAGTGCTGAAATTACTTTAATAAATTATTTTAGCAAAACTAAACAATTTTGTCAAATATATGGAAAAACAAAACCAACCGTTGGAAATCAAGATCGCCGACAACTCCGCCGGCGGAGAATACGCCAATGCCATGCAAGTCGTGCACAGCAAAGACGAATTCATCCTGACTTTCCTAAATATCATTCCGCCCAGCGGCCGCGTCTGCGCCAAAATTATCAGCAGCCCCGGCCATTGCAAACGCATGATTGCCGCTTTAAACGATAACTTAAAAAAATACGAAGAAAAATTCGGCGCTATCGCCGAAGCGGAAAGCCCCAAAGAAGAAATCGGCTTTAAGGCCTAACACTAAACAAACACCATGGCACAAGATTATTATAAAACTTTAGGAGTTAACAAGTCCGCTTCAGCAGACGAGATTAAGCGCGCCTTCCGCAAGCTGGCGCACGAATACCATCCGGACAAAAAAACCGGCAACGCGGAAAAATTCAAAGAAATAAACGAGGCCTATCAAACGCTGGGCAATGAAGACAAACGCCGGCAATACGACCAATTCGGCCAAACTTTTCCCGGCGGCGGCAGGCCGGGCGGCGGTTATTACGGCGGCAATCCTTTCGGCCAGGGCTTTGGCGGTTTTAACCAAGGCAATGTTAATTTTGATTTCGGCGATGCGGGTGATTTAGGCGATATCTTCGGCAGTTTTTTCGGCGGCGCGGCTGGCGGCCGCCAAACTCCCCGACGCGGCGCCGATCTGCAAACCGAATTGACGATTGATTTTAAGGAGGCCGTCTTTGGCGCGGAGAAAACCATTGAACTCAACAAACAGATCATCTGCGACATCTGCGGCGGCAGCGGCGCCGAACCCGGCAGTAAAATCAACACTTGCAAAACCTGCAACGGCCGCGGCCGCGTCGTCAGGGCGCAACAAACTTTCTTGGGCACCATCCAAACTGAAGCGGTTTGCCCCCAGTGCCAAGGAGCCGGCCAAATGCCGGAAAACAAATGCCATAAGTGCCACGGCAACGGCCATGTCAGGGGCAGTGAAAAAATAAAAATAACTATTCCTGCCGGCATTGACAACGGCCAGTCCCTGCGTTTGTCCGGCAAAGGCGAAGCCGGAGAAAAAGGCCGGTCCGGCGACTTGCTCGTCCGCATTCGCGTCCGCTCCCATGCCAAATTCCGCCGCGACGGCTTTAATATTTACTCCGCCTATCATCTCTCCGTCAAGCAAGCCATCTTGGGCGACAAAGTGGAAATAGAAACCGTTGACGGCTCGGTTAATTTAAAAATCCCCGAGGGCACGCAAAGCCAGACCAAATTCAAATTGCCGGGCAAAGGCGTAACCCATCTCAATGCCCGCGGCCGCGGCGATCAGATCGTTGAAGTGATAGTGGATATACCCAAAAATCTTTCCCGCGCCGACAAAAAATTATTGGAGCAAATAAAAATATAAAACGCTTCCGTCATCCTAAAATTCCGGGATGGCAATCATAAGCCATAAGCTAAAAATAATTTTAATTGACCATATGCTCATTTACTTTCTTCTCGCCGTCTACATTATCTTCCTGTTGCTTTGCGTCATTTTCAGCGTTTCCATTCTGATTGGCCTGATTATGACCGGTGGCGTGCCGTTTGTTTCCACCCCGCGCTATGATTTGGAAAAGATTTGCGAAGCGGCGGAACTGAAACCGGGAGAAAAAATCTTTGATTTGGGCTGCGGCAAAGCCAATCTGCTGACGGTCGCCGCCAAAAAATTCGGCGCCGCAGGCACGGGTTACGAGCTGTCGCTCTGGCCCTACTTCTGGGGCAAATTGCGCGTCAAACTTTTACGCGCCGATGTTAAACTGAAGATGCAGGATTTCCTGAAAGCCGACTTGTCCCAAGCCGACGTGATTTTCTGCTACCTCTTTCCTGAAGTGATGGACAAATTGGAAAATAAATTCCAAAAAGAATTGCGTCCTGGCGCTCGCGTCGTTTCTTACACTTTCAAGTTGCCCAACATCCAGCCGGCCAAGACGGTTTTAGGCCGAGAAAAGAAAAACTGGTTTGACCGCTGTTTAAGAACCAAGGGAATAATTTATGTCTACCAATTCTAATCATTGACATTTAACCGCCAAACGGTTAGAATAATTTAACCAAAAATTAATCAAAAACACATGATAGTTAATATCGCCAAACAACCGAAATCGCAGGTGGAAATAGCCGTAGAATTGTCGCCGGCCGAACTTTTACCTTATCTGACCAAGGCGGCGGAAAAAATCGCCACGGACAAGCCGCTTGAGGGCTTTCGTCCCGGCAAGGCGCCTTATGATGTCGTCCTTAAAAAATACGGCGAGATGGCCATTCTGTCTGAAGCCGTTGATGATATAATTTCCAAAACTTACTATCAGGCGATCAAAGATAATAATCTGACTACTATCGGCCAGCCGCAAATCAACTTAGAAAAAATGGCGCCGGAAAATCCTTTCAGCTACAAAGCCACGGTAGCGGTTTTGCCGCAGGTAAAAATCGGCGAGCTGGCAAAAATCAAACTCCAACGCAAGCCGATAGCGATCACCGACGAACAAATTCAAAAAGTTATTGAAGAAATTCGCAAAATGCGCAGCCGGGAAGAAAAGACCGACAAGGCGGCGGAGAAAGGCGACCTGGCCAAAATTGATTTTGACGTTTTCCGCGATGGCGTGCCCATTGACCAGGGCAGCGCCAAAAATTACCCCTTGCTCCTGGGCGAGGATAAATTCATTCCCGGTTTTGAAGACCGGATCGTAGGGCTTAAAGCCGGTGAAGAAAAAGAATTCACTTTGGATTTTCCGGAAAAATATTTTGAGAAATCGCTGGCCGGAAAACCGGCGGAGTTCAAGATTAAAGTCAATGAAGTGGCCAAAATCATTCTGCCCGAAGCTAATGACGAGCTGGCCAAAACCGTTTCCGGCGGCAAATTCACCGCTTTGGAAGAACTGAAAATCAATATTAAGGAAAATCTGCTGTTGGAAGAGCAAGCCAAGCAAGACCGCCGATTGGAAATTGAGTTGCTTGAGGAAGCGGTCAAATTGAGCGAATTCGGAGAATTGCCGGAAATCCTGGTTCACGAAGAAATCCATCGCATGTTGCATGAATTGGAAGACAGTTTGAGCCGCCAAGGCATGGATCTTGGCAATTACCTGCAGTCCCTCAAAAAAACCGAGGAAGAGATGGAAAAAGAGATGGAACCGCAAGCGATTGTCAGGGTCAAAACCGCCATCTTATCGCGCGAAATCTACCAGCAGAACAAATTTGAAGTAACGCCGGATGAAGTGGACAAGGAGATTGAGGAGCTGCTCAAAAATTATCCGCCCAACCCCGACGTGAAAAAACAATTGGAGAGCGAAACCTATCGCGATTACCTTAAGAATTCCCTGGGCAACCGCAAGGTGATGGACTACTTAAAAAAATTAGTCATTAAGGATTAAATTTTATGATTAACGCCATTAAAAAACGCCGGGCCGTACGCGAATATCTTAATGAACCGGTAAGCGACGACAAAATCCAAGAATTGTTAAACACCGTCGCTTGCGCGCCCTCGGCCAACGCCCTCTACCCCTGGGAACTGGTGATCGTCAAAGATCATGGCACCAAAGAGTTATTGTCTAAGGTCACACCCTGGGCCACTTTTGCCAAAGAGGCGGCGGTGATTATTGCGGTTGTCGGGCACAAAAACGAAAGTCCTGAATGGATTGAGGATTGTTCCATTGTCGCCGAACATTTATGGCTGGAAGCGACGGAGCAGGGTCTGGGCGCCTGTTGGATCCAAATACGCAATCAAGGCAATGCTGATGACAATGTCAAATCAATTTTGAATATTCCCAGTCAACACGGCATCTTATGCCTGATGGCTATCGGCGTGCCGGCTAAACCCTTGCCTGAACACGACTTGTCAATCATAAGCAAAAATAAATTCAAATACGAGAAATATAAGTAAAAAAACACCCCCGATTAATAAGCCGGGGGTATTTTTATGTAAAATTAGATTAATTTTATTCGGCGTAAGAAAGTTAATTAATGGCAGAGTCCAGCGGATGTGGATAAGCATATTGACAAAACAATGATCATGTGATATAATGAATTATTGGATTAGAATCTATTCTAAACCGTAAAAGTACCTGACAAACAAACGCGGAGGATAAAAAGATGGCTTTTTTACTGTTATTGCTCGTACTGTTGATGGCGCTTGCAATGGTCGCGCTATTCTTGGGAACAATTTTCAGTGTCGCTTTATTTTTGATAGGAGTGACAATATTATTCACTTGCGGAAGAGGGCGAATGTGCGGAGGAGGTCGAATAGACGGATTCTTATGGTACATGAAAAATTCAGTGATATCATTGGCCATTGCCTTAGTGGGATTAATGGTAACTCAGGCGGGTGGCTGGATAATAAATAAACATCAGGAACACCTGCAAAAAACGCCTGAATACCAGGAGGCGATAAAGAAAAACGCGGAAGCGCTGGATCGGTTTTTTTCCCAAGAACCAATGGCGAGGGAGGAGATGTGGTGGATTGACCTGTCTGTCGCCTATCCCGACCGGTATTTGGTCTTTAGCCGCCTTAGGTTAAAGCCCTACCAAGAAACGATTAAAAAGTACCTCGGCCCCTGTCCCGATACTGACCGGGATTGGGAAAAATATTTCGACGAGAAGGTCTGGCCGGCGCTGCATAACAATATCAAAGTCGTGTACTGTCCGCAACCGCCCCCGGCCGCCGAAGCAGTTCCGTAATTCCCGTCTCATCGTACAAACACGCCCCGCCAGGTTCATCCTTGCGGGGCGTTTTATTTTTTACATTTTCTTCCGTCTTTTTTTATTTTTCTCCTCTTTCAATATCGCCACAGTCGTCTTCACTACCGTATCGGGGTTTAAAGAAATACTGTCAATGCCCAGTCGTACCAGGAATCTGGCAAAGTCGGGATAATCCGACGGCGCTTGGCCGCAAATGCCGATTTTCCGTCCCGAGGCCTTAGCCACTTTGATCACAATGGATAACAATCGTTTAACCGCTTCGTTATTCTCATCGTATACATCAGCCACTAACTGCGAATCGCGATCCACGCCCAGCGTCAATTGCGTTAAATCGTTGGAACCGATGGAAAAACCGTCAAAAATCTCGGCGAACTCTTCAGCCAGAATCACATTGGACGGGATTTCGCACATCACATAAACTTCCAATCCATCATGTCCTTGTTTGAGGCCGTTTTTCTCCATGATCTTTATCACCTTCTTGCCCTCTTCCACTGTGCGGCAGAATGGCACCATGACCTTGATATTTTTCAGCCCGAATTCCTCGCGGGCTTTTTTCAATGCCAAACATTCCAAAGCAAACGCTTTTTCATATTGCGGAGCGTAATAGCGGGAAGCGCCGCGCCAACCGATCATGGGGTTGCTCTCTTCCGGTTCAAACTGCTTGCCGCCGATCAGCGTGGCGTATTCGTTTGATTTGAAATCGGACAAGCGGATGATCACGTCTTTGGGATAAAAGGCGGCGGCGATCATGCCGATGCCTTCGGCTAACTTGTCAACGAAAAATCGGGGCTTCTTCGGATAATTTACGGTTAGCTCGGCAATCTCGGCTTTGGCTTTTTGATCTTTGATTTTAGAATAGTTCAGAAGGGCCAAGGGATGAATCTTAATGTAATTGGCGATGATGAATTCTTCGCGCGCCAAGCCCACGCCGTCGTTGGGCAAAAAAGAAAATGACAAGGCGGCATAGGGATTTCCGACGTTCATCATGATTTTTGTTCTGGGCCGAGGCAAGCGTTTCAAATTCGTCCGCCTGATCTTAAACGGCGCCAAACCGCCATACACCTTGCCGATTTCTCCCTCGGCGCAAGATACGGTTACGGTCTGGCCGGTCTTTATTTTTTTGGTCGCTACGCTGGTACCCACGACGCACGGTACGCCCAATTCCCGCGAAACAATCGCGGCGTGGCAGGTCCGGCCGCCCTCGTTGGTAACAATCGCGGCGGCGCGTTTCATAAACGGTTCCCAGTCCGGGTCGGTCATGGCCGCTACCAGCACCTCGCCGTCCTTAAAATCATTCAGCTCGGAAATATTCTTGATTACGCGCGCCTTGCCGCCGCCGATTTTCACTCCCACGCTGGAACCGGTAAATAATAATTCGCCTTGGCCCGACATTACGTATTCTTCCAAGAGGTTAGGATTTTTATTGCTGGCGATCGTTTCCGGCCGGGCTTGGACAATGTATAACTTATCGGTCCGGCCGTCTCGGGCCCATTCAATATCCATCGGCCGCTTATAATGCTTTTCAATTATCACCGCCCATTTAGCCAACTGTAAAATTTCTTCATCGGTTAGAACGTATTTCTTCTGTTGCAGAAGCGGCACGGCCACTGAACGCGTCGGCCGAATCGGGCTATCGGCATAAATCAGTTTTTTGTTCTTGTCACCGACCTGTTTGGAGACAATCGGCCTAAACCCCTTGGCCAAAGTGTTCTTGAAAACGTAATATTCATCGGGATTGACCGTGCCCTTGACCACGAATTCACCCAAGCCGTAAGCGGCGTTAATCAAAATCACATTGGGATTGCCGCTCTCGGTGTCAATGGTAAACATTACGCCGGCCGCGCCCAAATCCGAACGCACCATTTTCTGCACGCCGACTGAAATCAAAACTTTTTCATGCTTGAACTTCTGATCAATCCGGTAAGAAATCGCCCGTTCCGAAAAGAGCGAGGCAAAGCAGCGTTTAATCGCCCAAAATAATTCCTGTTCGCCGCGAATATTCAAATACGATTCCTGTTGGCCGGCAAAAGAGGCGTTGGGCATGTCCTCGGCCGTAGCCGAAGACCTGACGGCAACATCGGTCCTGTCCGCGCCGTATTGCTTGGATAGCTTTTTGTATGCTTGCGATATTTCCGCTTTTAATTCTTCAGGCAAGTCCGCGGTTAAAATCATTTTCTTAATCACCGCTGATTTTTTGGCCAAATTCCTGTCGGTTACGCCTTTAAGCCCGGCGTAAATCGCCCGTTTGATTTTAGCGCCAGACAAAAACTTATTATACGCCTGGGCGGTAATGGCAAAACCATTCGGTATGGGCACGCCCCGACCGGTTAATTTTTGATACATTTCGCCCAAGCTGGCGTTTTTCCCGCCAACCCGGCCTGAATCTTTCATCGTCAATTCCTTAAACCACAGAATGTTTTTTTGTTTTGTCATAACCTCCTTTACTTTGTCATGCCCGTGTACCTTGTCATGCCCGTGTACCTTGTCATCCCCGTGCAGACGGGGATCCAGAATTTATCTTAATATCTTAATTATACTCCCAAAAAGATAATCGCGCATTACCTGCAATAATCTTCAGAACAAACGGCTTGACTACCGAAAATCTTTATGATACAATCAACCATTAAAGTTCTTTAACAAAAAACAACGAAATAACCAACAAAAAGGAACGTACTATGCTTATGGAATACTGCTTGGCCTACGTAAGTTCGCTGATTGCTTTGTCCTGCTACCTGCTTATCGGTTATGCCAGCCGTCTGACCGCTTTTATGCCGGCGGGAACGGCGCTTAACGGCGATTCCTGTCCCTTAACCCGTCAAAATAGAATCTTCTATGCTGCGGCTTGGCCGATTTATTTCTCCGCTGGCCGCGTTGGTCAAAGGATATCATTTATGGCGCGAGCCGTGTTCATTATCATTGTTATCGCTGTTGCCCTTGATCTGATCCAACCGAAAATAATATCTTTAAACCCGGAGCAAATCAAGCAGGCGCTTTTAACGGCCGATCCGCGGTTGAATGAAACGCAAAAAAACATTGACGGCCTGTCAACTGTTTATACCGATTGGGAAAAAATTGCCGGCGCTTCTTTAAGGGGGGACCAAGAAGCCGCCGCAATTACGCCGGAAAGCATACTGGCTCCGTCGGCAGAAGAAATAGCCGCCAGCGTTCATCACCCGCTGCAAGCGCGCATAACTGTTTTCCGTTACCAGATACAGAACGGTTTGATAGCCGACGGTTCTCCGCCCAGTTTCAGCCAAATCCATTATCATAGAAGACCGTTGGACGATTACGGCGCCGCAATTATCGCCGCTTATGTTTTGGAACACTGCGGCTATAAGCCCTACGTCCTCTGTCTTAAAACCTCTTGGGAAACTTTTCTGCTCCGGCCGCTGGAAAACTCTATCACTAAGGTTTACCTGTACAAACAAGATGAAAAATTCGGTTATATTTCTCTGTTGGGCATTAGTGAACCGAAATTCTCCACCCTTAAGGATTTAGCCGATGAGTTATCGGGAAAAATGCATGTGAACTATACGCAGTACTTCCTGTTTGACCTCAATGTCGCTTGTCCGGGATGGCAAGAGCGCAACCCGGGAATTTATGGTTATGAAATTTGGCGCAATTTATAAACCTCAACCGAAAGGAGACAAGTCATGTCTGAAGATGCACACAAAAGTCCCGAACCGGAATACCCTTATGAATCGCTACCCGATCCAGCCGAAAAACGCATCGCTGTTTTCGAGCTAACCGAAGAAACTGGGGTGTTTGCCGGCATTCTGACGTATTGTGAGATTACCCAAGAAGATCTTCTAGTTTTATACAAGAAACCGGAGATGATACTTTCTCGTGCTGGTATTACCAAAGAAGAAGCAATCTGTATGTGCTTCAAATCACTTACCGGACGCGTGTCCGAAAGGTTGATAAAACGTTTCGTTGATAATCAATTCGAATGGAATGATGTCAAAGACCTGATGTCCGGCCAATGGATCGAGAAAAATTTCTTGAGGCCCATGCGTGACAAGATCTATAGCGAAACCGAATAATAATTGTACACAAAAACCGCGAGCACCCGCCCGCGGCTTTTAAATTTGTTAATTTTAATTGTATTTGTATTTGAATGAAAAAAGGCGACCATTAAAATATTGTGCCAATTTTCAGTGTCCGTCGCAGACGGACTGGGCGCTCACGTAAAAATTTTGCTAGCGTAGCGTCAAAATTTAGTGAGCGCAACTGAAAATTTGGCCATGATTTTTAGCGGTCGCGACTCTTTGGAGGTACCTTTCTCATAGAGAAAGGTACCAGAAATGAATTTGAATTTAACTTGAGATCCTTCACTTCGTTCAGGATGACGAAAATACTTATATCACCTCCACTTTAATCAAATTGCTTTGCCCTTTGTAACCAAAGGGGTGGCCCGCCACCACTACCACCGTGTCTCCGCGTTTAGCCAAACGTTTAGCGAGCAACAATTTTTTGATATCAGCCAAGAGCTTATTGAATGAATCGGTAAAACGCGCCATTTGCGCATCCACGCCCCAGCTAAGCGCCAATTGCCGCCGCGTCAGTTCCGACGGCGTTACCGCTATAATTTGAACGGCCGGCCGAAAACGGGCGATATTGCGCGCCGTAAAGCCAGAGGTGGTGGCGCAAACAATCAGTCGCGCCGCCGCGCTGTCTTCAGCCAAATCCTGGGCCATGAAAGAAATCACTTGGGTAATGGATTGATTGCTCTTGAAATCATTTTCCCGCGCTTCTTCCCGCACGATTTCCTCTTGCTCCATGTGATTGGCGATGCGCGCCATATATTGCACGGCTTTAAGCGGATACTTGCCGGTGGCGCTTTCGCCCGAAAGCATAATGGCGTCGGTGCCGTCCAACACGGCGTTGGCCACATCCGACACTTCGGCGCGCGTGGGAATGGGATTTTTAATCATGGATTCCAGCATTTGGGTGGCCACAATCACCGGCTTGCCGGCTTGCCGGCATTTCTCAATCATGGACTTCTGCAACATGGGCAGATCCTCAATAGGCGTCTCTATCCCCAAGTCGCCGCGCGCCACCATAATGCCGTCAGCCGCTTCCAGAATCCGGTCAAAATTATTAACGGCTTCGCGCCGTTCAATTTTGGCGATAATCCGGATATGTTCGCCGGAAATCTTGCCTTTCATTTCCGGTTTGCCCATTTTTTTAGCATCGCTGATATTTAGCTTCAAATATTTTTTTTCCAGCGCGAAAACTTTTTTTCGCAAGTCCAAGATGTCTTTCCCATCCTTGACAAAAGACAGGGCAATCCAATCCGCGCCGTTTTTAACGCCGAACTCCACATCAGTCAGATCCTTTTCAGTCAGCGCCGGGCAATTAATGGACGAGCGGGGAAAATTCATGCCTTTATGCGTCTTGATAACGCCGCCGTTTAAGGCCAAACAGCGGATGGCTCGTTGGCCGGTTTCCTTGACCTTCAATTCAATGGTTGCGTCATCAATCAGAACCGGATCGCCTTTTTTCAGATCGCGATACAATGCGGGGTATTGAATCGGCACAAACGCGCTGGCGGACTTTTTGCCGGTTGAATAATATTTTTCCGGCACCAGGATTACCTCCTGACCCGCTTTGATTGCCACGCCGTCGCCCACTTCGCCGATTCTGATGCGCGGGCCTTGCAGATCCTGCAGGATGGCGATATTGGTGTTAATCGCTTTGGCTGCGGAACGCAGATTGTGGATTAACCGGGCATGATGGCTGTGGGTGTTATGCGAAAAATTAAGCCGAGCCACGTTCAGGCCTGACTTAATCATTTTCTGCATCAGGATTTTGGTTTCCGAAGCCGGACCGATGGTCGCGATGATCTTAGTTCTTTTCATAAATACTTTGAGATTGTAACCCTGAAAATTTATCCCGCCGGTTGGCGGAAAAATTATCCGGGATCTTTGGATTCTGATAATTCCCAGCCGGAGATCCCTGATATCCCAATGATTGCATTGTGATTTCGGAATAACGACTGTTTATTGATTACAGTTTCAACGTCTTTTCCAACCAAGCGCCGAATTCTTTGGCCGGGCCGGCTAATAGCGGCAGCTGCCATTTCTCTCCATTGTAGGCCTTGACCATAGCGATAATCGCCGTTACGGCCACGATTAAACTGACCAACCAACCCAAAACGGGAATGAGGCCGACAAAAGAAATCACAAACAACAGCACGCCCTGATTGGCGTGAAAACGCACGTAACTGTCGTTTTTCTTGGCCGCCAAAGCCACCAAGCTTAAAATCCAAAGATAAGAAATCACTCCCCAGGCCTTTTGATCTTGCGTTAATGTTTGATTAGCCATAAAATTATTTTAATTATGTAATAAGTAAAAAGTAATATGTAATAAGTAGATATTAAATTATTAAATTTATATCACCTGTTACTTGTTACTTATTACCTGTTACTTTTTTTGGTAAATTGTCCCATAACAGCACCAACATGTAAACCAACAGGCAACCGGCCAAAGCGGTTAGGATGCTTTCTGTCGCCAGATTAAAGACCTTCCAAATCCTGAAGCCGGCGGAGAACCGAGAGGCGGCGACAATCAGCCCGATGGCAAAGCCGGCAATTCCTCCGGCCAAGGCGCCAATGGCGTTGATCTGGCCGTAGGATTTCACCACTTGCCGGCCGATCCAGACAAAGGCCGCCAACCGTATCAGCCACATCAGCAAATCAATCAGGCCGAACGACAAATCCGGCCAAAGCCAAACCAAGAGCCAACGCAAAAAAATTTCCGCCGCCCCGGCAATCAACACCGGAATCAATACGAACTGAAAATAAAAAACAAAGTTGATCGGTTCCCATCTTTTTTTTGTCCCTGCCATACGCAATTAATTATAGCAAAGTTCGTTTAAAAGAAAAAATTATCCTTAGTTATGCCAATTTGACAATTCTCCCGCCTTATGCTATCATGCCTTATTAATCGGTATGCGGTAGTGGCACTTTAAATCAATTAATATGTTTAAAATCAACTGCTAAAAGGAGGTACCCCATGAAACTGGCGCCCTGGGATTTGGATAACCTGATTGGTCTTTTGCAAGGGTTGAACCATAATCTGCAATATTTCCTGTTTTCCTATTTTTTTACCATGACGGGCGCGGCCCTGGTCGCCATATTGATTGTTCTGGGTATCTGGCAGATGTACAAACACCAGAAACGCTGGCGGCGCGGTTTGGGCCTGGCCATAATTTTTTCGGGAATAACCATCGCCGTTTCCAGCTACGTCGCCGCCAAAAATATCACCCAAGAACGGTTGCAAGCCCTTGATTCAGTCAACTATGAAGCCAAGAAAACGGCTGTCAAAACATTCATTATAGACGGCCTGCCCGTGCCGATTGATCAGGCCTGGTGGCTGTTCCATAATGCCGAATTTGAATTCGCCCTGCAATGCAAGCAAACCTCCAAGTCATTATGGGTGGCGGGCGATGATATCTTCAATATTCTGATTCGGGAACGCCTGGAAGAATCCTGCGCTCGCATCGCCGCCGATTTGGGTCTTGACCCCAAACAATTAATTGAACAGTTGACCGACACCAAGCATCAAATGCTCTTGCCGCCCGGCAGCCAAATCAAAATGGTTGAAGTCAGATATATCAATCAGGGCGACAGAATATTGCCGCTGGAACAATCTCCGCTGGAACAATTTCCATCACTGGTTAATTTCGGCGACCTCAACTTGCTGACGCCCCAGCTTTCGGAACAAAATTACCTTCCGGTACCGCTGATTATCCCAGATACCGACGAATAGCCGCAAATAACAGAACTTTACCACCCGCTTGAAACGCTCAAGCGGGTTTTATTTTTAATTTGGCTTGATTTAATTTTTTGTCAAAAAACCGAGAAATATTGTATAATTATAATAACCTTAATTAATGAAGGTGATATTCCAACAATAATATGGCCAACCTACAAAATGGCAATGAATTGATAAAAGTCGACGTATTCAAAAAAATCGGTTTGGAGGAAGATATGCACGTCGGCGATTTGGGCTGCGGCAATTTGGCCTTCTACGCTCTAAGCTCGGCTAAGCTGGTCGGCAAGAACGGACAGGTCTATGCGGTTGATATTCTCAAGTCCGCCCTAAACGCTGTTGACACCCGGATAAAACAGGAGGGATTAAAGAATATTAAAACCGTTTGGTCTAATTTGGAATTAGTCGGGGCAACCAATATTCCGGCCGGCAGTTTGGATGCCGCCTTCATTCACAATGTCCTTTTTCAATCGGAAGAACATAATAACTTTCTCAAAGAAACCGCTCGCTTGCTCAAGTCCGGAGGCAAACTGATGGTTATTGATTGGAAAAAAATCGCCTCGCCTTTTGGTCCGCCGGTCAAAGATCGGCCCGAACCGGAACTGATTAAAAAGATGGCGGATAAAGCCGGACTGAAATTGGTTGAAGAATTTGAAGCCGGCCCTTATCATTTCGGTTTAATCTTCACCCGTTAGCCGGTCTTTACATTTTCGCCGATTGTCGCTAAGATGCTACCACTGCGATAAAAAATCTTTCGTTCCGCCAACATTAACGCTCGCGTTGTGCCCGGAATAATAAAAGAATCAAATCTAAAATTATATGTTCAACATCGTTAAATTCTTTACTCCCGGCTATTTTTTGGAATTACGCCCGTATGTCTACCCCTCCACCGTCAAAATTATGATTGTCGCCGGCGCCATCCTGCTGGTGATCGCCCTGGGATTCAAAATTTATGCCCTCAAAGCCAAGCTGCCCGGCTATCAAGCAAGATTATTTGACCGGATCGCTGTCTGGTTTGCCACTTTCGGCGCCCTGGAACTGCTCTGGACCTGGCTTAGATATGAACGAGTGTCTTACCTTTCCGCTCGTTTTTGGAGCGTGATTCTGCTTCTTATAGCCCTATGGTGGGCTTATCGGATATTCCTTTACTGGCGCAAGGTGGTGCCGCAAGCGCAAAAACAAGCCCAAACGCATCAGCAATACTTGAAATATTTGCCCAAAAAGAAATAATTATGTCTGATTACCGAGTGCGCCTGGGCAAATACGGCGAGAATCTGGCGGCGCAATTTCTAACTCGGCGCGGTTACCAAGTGATTGAAAAAAATTACTACACGCAATTCGGAGAAATTGACCTCATCGCCCGATCCGGCGATGAGATTTTATTTGTGGAGGTTAAAACCCGCACTGCCGACAAAACCGGCTTGCCCGAAACAGCGGTTGATCTCCATAAACTGCGCCATTTGCAAAAAGCCGCCAGAATTTACCTCAACTGTCGCGGCTGGAGCTGTTTTTGGCGCTTGGACATTATCAGCGTAGAACTCAACCGGGCGACCGGCACGGCTAAAATAAAATGGTTCAATAACATCTCAATCTCTTGACAATTATCTGCTTTTCCTTTATACTGACAAAAACACGGCACTTTAAATAAAAACTGTAACTTCCCGCGCTACGGGAAAAAAGGAGAAAAATATGCTTTGGTGGAAAAGGGATGAGAAAGACAAAAATCGCAAAGCTAATCCTGCTATTTCCCCTCATCCGGCGGATCGGCAGAAAAACCGGCCGCCCAAACCGGCGGAAGAAGAAAAAGAAAAAAAACCGGCTAAACCGGCCAAACCGGCCAAACCGAAAACAATAGAGGAAATAGTCAAGGAAAAACTGACGGCTCAAGATTTGGAAAAATATTCCCGACTGGGCGTGCCGTTTTACGAGCTGATACTTTTTTATAGAACATTGAATCAAGTGCCGAAGCCGGAAAATCTGGAAACTGACGCCAGGGTACTGACTGAATCCTGCCGTGATCAAGGTTATGAATTGGAAGACATTTCTCCGCGGGAAATGTTGGGGATACTGGTTGATTGGTACAGGCATAACAGAAGTCAAGCTCAAAGCGGCAGACCGCTGACAGCCGCGCCGCTAATTGTAGTCATGCGTAATGCCGATAAGGCCGTCCGGCGAGAACTGGGTTTGCCGCCGGACAAATTTCCCAAAAACCAATCGGATTTTAACCGCCGGCTGCAAGAAAAAATCGACAGGATGGTGGTCATAGCCAAACAAAACAGAGCTAAAAAATTGGGATTGACTTTACAGCAGCTGCTATCCCGGGAAGCCGCGCAACCTGGCGCCAATAAAGAAGGCCTCAAAAAAATTTACGCTTTAGCCCAAGTGATGGCCGAAGAAGAAGCTGGCCGCAGGAAAAAATCTGAAGAACAAGCCGGCGGCGGTAAAGCCGAGGAAGTTGCCCGCAATCCGCAGGAATAGAACACCAAATCGCCGCAAAAACACTGCGGCGATTTATTTTTGTCGGCGCTTGACAAATAAAACCGCCCGTGCTATACTGGTTACAGATGATTAATGACAGCCCTAGCCGGCTGTCATTTTTTACAAAAACAATACGTCATTCCCGCGCACCCTGCCTGCCGGCAGGCAGGGGCGGGGATCCAATTTTCGTCTTTCGTCATCCCCGCGTAAGCGGGGATCCAAAAAATTAAAAACCATAAATAATAGACCCACAGACAAATCCTCCCGCTCGCTTTGCTCGCTTACGGATTTTCTGCCCCTGCCGGCAGGCAGGGATGACAATAAAGAAAATAATCTAATACTAATATGTCACAATCACCAATCCAGGCAGCCATCCAACAAATCTGCCAGGAAAAAAACTTGGACGAAGCGGTCGTGCTTCGCGCCATTGAGGCGGCCTTAGCCGCCGCTTACCGCAAAGATTTCGGCAATAAACTGCAAAACATCATTACCGAATTTGATCCCAAAACAGGCGGGGTCAAGGCCTTTGACGTTAAAACCGTAGTGGAAAATGAACCGGAAGAAGGCGCCGAGGGAGAAGTGCAAGAAACGGATGATGCCGAAGTTAAAGAAGCCAAAACGGAAAAGAAAAAGAAAACCAAAGAAGAGGCCGGAGCGTCATTCGCCGCCGCTTTTGCCGCGGCCTTAAAAGAGAAGCAAGAACGCGAAGAGCAGGAAACCGCCGCTCCGGAAAAAGAACAGAAAGAAAAAGCGGCCATGAAATCGTTCCTGGCCGAGGAAGTGGAGTTGACCGATGAGGAAAAAGAAAAAAAATTCAATCCCAAAACGGAAATCCAGATCAAAGACGCCTTGCTGGAGAAGCCGGATGCCAAGATCGGCGATGAAATTGTCACGCCGCTGGAAGTACCTGGAGAATTCGGCCGTATGGCCGCCCAAACCGCCAAGCAAGTCATTATCCAAAAATTGCGCGAAGAAGAACGCCTGAAAATCTTTGAGGAATTCAAAAGTTTGGAACACACCATTATTACCGGCACCATCCAGCGTCGCGAAGGCCAGAATGTTTTTGTTGATTTCGGCCATACTGCCGCCATCATGCCGCCCGAAGAACAGGTGGAGCGCGAACGCTACAATATTGGCAATCGCATGAAGTTCTATCTCAAAACAGTTGATCAGGGCCTTAGGGGATCAATGATGATTGTCTCGCGCGCCGATATCGCCGTGGTTAAGGGAATTTTTGAAGAAGAAATTCCGGAAATCGCCACCGGCGCCGTGGAAATAAAATCCCTGGCGCGCGAAGCCGGCAGCCGCACCAAAGTCGCTATCGCTTCCACCGAGGAAAACATTGACCCCATAGGCGCTTGCGTCGGTCAACGCGGATCAAGAATCCAAACCATTATCAGCGAATTGTCCGGGGAAAAAGTTGACATTATTCTTTATGACGCCGATCCGGCCAAATTTATCACCAATTCCTTATCGCCGGCCAAAGTCAATGACGTTATCATTGATGAAGCCAGCCATATAGCCAAGGTTAAGGTAAGGGAAGACCAGCTGTCCCTGGCCATCGGCCGCGGCGGTCAGAATGTCCGTTTGGCTTCCAAACTGACCGGCTGGAAAATTGACATCATTTCCGACGGCGGAGAAAAATACAATCCGGAAAAAGCGGCGGAAACTGCTGAAGGCGAAATTCCGGCTGAAACCGCAAAACCCGCTGAACCGGAAGACGTAAACACCGAAAAAGGCGTTGGAGAGCCGGCCAAAACCGAACCGAGCCAAGAAGAAACTCCGAAGGAAAAGAAAAAAAGGACTAAAAAAAAGAAAACGATTGAGGACGACAAAAAAGAAGGGGCGGAAGAAATAAAATCGGAAGAAACTCCATTGCTTGAGGAAGTCCCCATAGCCGAAGAGTTGGCTGAAACCCGGCCAAGCGAGGAAGCCGCGGAAGAAACAAGCGCGACTGAAAAAAATCCAGCGGAATAAGATAATGTAGTTCCCCGGGGCAAACCCGGGGGTGATAGGGGAACTTACGTACTAACGCAGCTCGGCAAGCCGAGCAGTATTCGACTACATTGGCGTCGCTCGCTCGGAATCCAGCGCTTTGAAGCGCTGGTTCGCTCGCTCACTAGCCAATAAAACCGACCCGGTCAGCCGAGTCGGTTTTATATTTGATAATCTATTGACAAGACAACCCGTATTTGTTAAGCTTAATTATCTATTGATTTATGATAGAACTTTAGCAACCTTGGAAAGGAGGTAAAATGCCCGTTCCTTATATCAGCATCACTGGTTTTACTAACCGTCAACAAGCCGAGGCAATGTCTATAGTAATTGAGCGCGCCGGCGCGGAAACGCCTTTGCCGCATCATTTGGGCGTAGGAGTCATGACGAGCCATAAGTTATTACGCGGCTTGCCGACCCGTTACGCCGAAGTTTTTCCGAAAAAATCAGACATCAGCAAAATCTTCATTCCTCATCCTTTGGCTTTCAACACCTTGCACTTTGCCGATTATGAAGCTTACTCCTGGGATGAGACGACCAGGGATTTTGAGGAAGCTTTATTTTGGGGCGAACCGTATATGCAAGCCCTGCAGCTTGACATGATTTGGCCCGATTATGAGGTAGTCAGTAATTTTAAAAGGATCTACCCCCGGATAAGCATCATCTTGCAAATTGGCGCTTACGCCTTCAAAGAAGTGGAAGAACAACCCGATAAGCTGCTGGAGAGATTGAAGTTATACGGCTCGGCCCTTGATTATGTCTTATTGGACAAAAGCATGGGCCAAGGCAAATTGATGTCCGTTCAATTTTTAGAACCGTTCTTGGATAAATTATCTGAGCAACGTCCCGATCTGGGATTGGTGGTGGCCGGCGGTCTGGGACCGGAAACAATAGGAGTAATTGAATCGCTGATTAAAAAATATCCCAAACTAAGCATTGATGCTCAAGGACGGCTACTTGATTGGCAAATGGCCAAAAGCTATCTGGAACAAGCCATACACCTGTTTCAATCAGTGAATAACAGTGAATAATTGGCACAAACAGACCTGTCGAAAAATTTCGACAGGTCTTTAAATTTCACTGGCTGTTTTTTGCTCTTAATTTATACCCCAGCCAACCGCTAAACGCAATGAAAAATATTATGACGGCTACGGCATAACTCAAAGGCGAACCGAGAAACGGCGCCTTATCTCCGACTTCATAAGCGCCTTTGACCTGGCCGCTAATTGCTGTGATATCCTTGGCGCTGCGCGGCAGAAGCCGGGCGCCTGAAGCGGTCAGCGAAGCAATGCCAACGACCGTAACTTTATCGCCCGCATGCCAATTGATTTCCTTGGTGTCAATCCGATTTTTAAGATATACCTTAACTTCGCCGCTGCCGTCGTCAACAAACGCATTGCGGCCTTTAATCTCTAACAGTTCACCGGAAATCTTTACGAGTGATCCGATATTATCTTCCAACTCAATCGCGCTGATTTCCTGCGGTTGCGGTTCGGCTTCGCTGGACAAATATTTGATGTCGTCGCGGGTTTTTATCTTTATTCTTCTCTCGCCGGCGGTCTCCGATATCTCTCCGACAACCTCTATCCGATCGCCGACTTTAAGTTCGGGAAAATCTTTTTTATTGCAATATACCTGAATGCCGGAGCCGGCCAAATAGAAGATCTGCGTGCCCAACACTCCCGGTTCTACCGACACTACGCCACTGACTCTGACTTTGTCACCCACGGCCAAATTCTTCAGCTCTTCCATGCTGACCGCATGGATTGCTCCGGAACTGCCGGCGGCTTTTTTGATCGCCGCCGCTTTAATGGTGTTTAAAACCTCAACCGTCTGTTCCCGGTCCAGGCCATCGCCGGGAAAAATATTTTCCGCTCCCGGCGTCGGTTGTTCCGTCCACAGCCATTCGCCTTTAGCGGTTCTGGCATAAGCCAAACCCTCGCTCTGCTTGGCCGTATAACTCACACGATCCAATAATTCTCCCAGCGGCGAAAACAAGTTGGCCGTTTCAAAACCAGTATCATTTAAAGCGATGGACGTGGATGCCCGCTTGATGGCGATTAATTCCTGGGGCAATAACGGCAGAGTTGAGGAAGCGGCGCGCAAATAATGCTTCTTGTTGGTATTGTCCGTCAAATAAAAACCGTTTAAATCAATCGTGGTGGTGGAGATGTTTTTTAATTCTATAAACTCGTCATTGGCGCCCGTGGCCGGATGAGGGAATAACTCGTTAATAATTAATTTGCCGTAATAATCTCCGGCGGCGATAACGGCGGTGGAGGTGGTTGAACTGGCGGTTTCAATGCTAACCGGTTGATAATCGGAGGGAGATGAACCGCCGCCGGTTGAACCGCCGGAAACCGGCTTGGGCGTAATGACATTTATCGCGCCTTTGGTCGGCGTGATGGTTTCTTCAAAAATACCGCTGCTGTTGCGCGCCCAGGCCTCGCCTTTCTTATTGGAATAATCGCCGTAAACGGTTTGATCAAAAATTTTATCGGCCAAACTCAAGACGATGGTGTCGCCGTCATTATTCAAATTGCCGGCAATATTTTCCACCGCCAAATATTGGCCGGGAGAAATTTCACCACTTAAAGTGGTGGTAACGAATTTATCGCCGTCAATATTAAGCAACAACAATTCGGATAAATCCCGGGTGGAAGTGGCGGTATTAAACAATTCTATCCATTCCTCTTCGCCGGCATCGGGAGCGGGGTAAATTTCATTGATGACCACATCGCCGATTTGCGGCTTTAGCGCCAAAGTGGTGGTGGGCGTAGAGGTGGGCGTCGTGGTGCCGACGGGGTCGGTGATGAATAAATTCAAAATCGCGGGGGAAGAGGTGGCTCCTTCGCTGTCCACCACGTAATAGTTGACCGCATAAGTCCCGGATGCCGGAAAACTTTGGCTGACATTAACGCCGTGCCTGGTTAATTGCTGGCCGAAATCCCAAAGCCAGTCAATTAAGGCATTTCCGTCCGGGTCGGTGGAACCGCCGTCGGAAAATTCTATTTCCTCTCCCGTTTCGGCTGCGGTTTTGGTCGAGGTGGCCACAGCCACGGGCGGTTGATTGGGCAGGGTTAAATCCAACCTGACATTATTTACGCCAACGCCATGCCGAGAATCAACATCAACGCTGCCACGGAAACGCAATTGCAGATTGCTGCCGCAAAACAGGGTTACGGGAGTGGAAGAAATAAAAGCCGTGGTTAACGCTTGAAATGATTGCAAAGTCCGCCACTCGCTGCCAGCGACCGAACTTTCCAAATATAACATATCACTGGTGCCGGTGGCGCTTGAATAATATCTTTTGTAATCAAAGCTGATAGCAGCAGTCGTACAACGGCTCAAGTCGATCATGCCAGTTGCTAAAACCGACTCGGGATTGTTAAAAATCCAATAATCGCCATTGTCATTTACGGTCTGTTGCCAATCGCCGGCCGAGCAGCTGCCGTTAACGCAATTGGTGAAAGCCAGCTGATTGCCGGCCGCGCGAGACACTTCGCCTGAAAGCAAAATAAAAAATCCGGCGGTTGCAACGGCCGCCAGAAATATCAAATAAAAAAAGATCGCCCTCCTCATAACTATTATAAATTAATTATAAATTTTTTAAATCTTTCTTTTGACTTTCGTCATCCCCTTACTGCTTTGTCATCCCCGCGCAGGCGGGGATCCATAATTTATAGCGATTTACTGCTCCGTCATCCCCGCGAAGGCGGGGATCCAGTTTCCGTCATCCCCGCGCAGGCGGGGATCCAGTTTCCGTCATCCCCGCGCAGGCGGGGATCCAGAACCTATAGCAACTTACTGCTTCGTCATCCCCGCGCAGGCGGGGATCCAGTTTTCGTCATCCCCGCGCAGGCGGGGATCCAGTTTTCGTCATCCCCGCGCAGGCGGGGATCCAGAACCTATAGCAACTTACTGCTTCGTCATCCCCGCGTAGGCGGGGATCCAGTTTCCGTCATCCCCGCGCAGGCGGGGATCCAGAGTTTATAGCAATTTACTGCAATGGATTCCCGCCCTTTCCTGCCGGTAGGCAAGGCGCGCGGGAATGACGGATAAAAACATAATGTTTAAATTATATCACGGACGTTGACTGGCAGGCAATAATCCACTATACTTAAAAGGTATAAAATATGCCTAAAATTTCCATTATCATTCCGACTTTGAATGAAGAAAAAACTTTGCCCGACTTGCTGGAGTCAATTAAAGATCAGGAATTCACCGACTATGAAATCATTATCTCCGACGCCGGCTCTACTGACAAAACCATAGAAATCTCCCAGGACTACGGCTGTCGCATTGTCAAGGGCGGCATGCCGGCCGTCGGACGCAATCATGGCGCGGCGATTGCCGCCGGCGAGTGGCTGTTGTTTTTGGATGCCGATGTATTCTTGTCCGGCAAATTCTTAAAATTTCTGATTGAAGAAGCCGAGGAAAAAAAAGCTGACGTCGCTTCCTGCGCCGTCATCCCTTTAAGCGATAAAATTATTGACGCTATTTTGCACGATATGGCTAACGCCTACATCCAGCTGACCCAATATTTTTATCCGCACGCTCCGGGCTTTTGCATTTTCATTAAAAAATCATTGTATGACCGCAGCGGCGGTTTTGACGAGTCGCTCAAGCTGGCCGAGGATCACGAATACATCAAACGCGTTAAAAAACACGGCGTCTATAAAATACTCAAACGTCCTAAAATATATGTCTCTGTCCGCCGCTTGGAAACAGACGGGAGATTTAACGTTGCGGCCAAGTATGTGGCTTGCGAAGTATACCGGGCGCTGTTAGGCGAAATCAGGACTGATATTTTTAAATATAAATTCGGCCACCATTACGCCCAATTGCCCAAGGGCAAAAAAATGCGGGAAAAAATCCTGGAATTCATCAGTAAATTGTAATTAAAATCCTCGCTCTGTGGCGAGGATTTTTTAATTCTTGCGGCTATAAACAGCCGTTAATTCTCCCGAATCAATTAAGGCGCCGCTAATGGCCTCGTCAACCTGCCGGCGATCGGGAGTGTTAGAAAAATCTAACATTTTGTCCAGAGCGTAAACATGAAAGACATAACGATGGCTGCCGGAGGGCGGGCAGGGCGGAAAGTAGGACTGCTTCCGCCCGCTATTATTGCCAACTTTGGCTTCTGCCGGCAAGCTGTTTTCCTTAATTATCGCCGTATCGGGACTTAAATTATACACTAACCAATGAGTAAAAGTGCCGGCCGGCGCATCCGGATCATCCAGAATAACAGCCAAACTCTTAGACCCCTCGGGAACGTTTGAAATATGAAGTTCCGGACTGACGCCTTCGCCGTCGCAAGTGAATATTGACGGCAAAACATCGCCCGCTTCAAATTGCGGTGAAGTGACTTTAATCATATGTTTTAAATTAGTTGTTGAAACATCTGCCAGCTTAATGCCAATAGCACAGCCGGTCAAAAACAAAATAAATACCGATAATATTACGGCTTTTCTCATATAGAATAATTATAGCACCAAAATTTTTCCATATAAACAATAAAAGACGATCGGAAGACCGTCTTTTATTGTTTAACTAATACTTAGGCTGATTCTATTTCCTCTGCCAATTTTCTCAATACATCTAAAATCTTTGGTTTGAGCTCTGTTTTTATATCCTCAGGTAAACTCTTAACATAACTGGCTAAGGTTTCTGGTTGTATATACCCATTTTCTGACCCCACCACAACTCGCATAGCCTCATCGGCCTTACTTTCTTGTCGTGATTCAAATTTTTCCATATTATTTTTATTAAATTAAATTTATGGACCCGAGCAGAGTCGAACTGCTGACCTCCGCATTGCAAATGCGGCGTTCTAACCAACTGAACTACGGGCCCTTGTATTGTTTTGCTATTTTAGACCTTTAACCACCGGCGAAAAAAACCAAGCGAGTAAATTATAAATCAAATCCGTGGCGATTAAGGCGCCGACAAACATCACGATCACGCCGATGACTTTGTAAGCCAGCTCATCCTCATGGATGCCGAAAATCTTTTCCGCCCACATTTGATGGCCCATGAAATCATAAAAAAATCTTGGCTTCCAAACCATGAAAAATCCCACGATTATGACTGCGACACCGATTAAAATTCTAACAAGCATAAATTCTAATTATTTTTGTGGGTGATAGAGGATTCGAACCTCTGGCCTCATCGATGTAAACGACGCGCTCTAACCAGCTGAGCTAATCACCCAAAAATAAATTAAATAATGCGGACGAGAGGACTTGAACCTCCAAGGCCTTGCGGCCACAGCCACCTCAAGGCTGCGCGTATACCAAATTCCGCCACGTCCGCACAAAAGCCCGATTGCTCGGGCTTGATAAGAATTATTTAACTTGCTTTTCTGACAGTTTCTTCTTGTAATTCTTGATATAAGGCAATTTGGCGCGACGCACCTTGGCGATCTTAGTCGCCTCAATTTTAGAAATCGCCGGAGACCAGATAGGGAAGATTCTTTCCACGCCGATACCGCCGGAAGCGACTTTGCGCACTGTAATAGTGGCGCTTTTGCCCTTACCGCCATGGCGACCCAGGATAATGCCCTCAAAAATCTGAATGCGTTGTTTTTCTTCGCCTTTGGTATTTTTTTCTTTGATGATCTGATGGACTTTGACGGTTACGCCTGCTTTAAGCAGCGGTAAAACCTTCTCATGCCAATCTTGCTTAACATTTGCTTTTGCCATAGTTTTTAATATATGCTTGATAATTTACTCTAAAATCATAACTTATTTACCTTAAAAAGTCAAGGGGAGCGGTATTAACACGCCATCTCCGATCCAGTAATTTTGAGCTCAATCAACATAAATGGTATAATTTATTAAAGTTTTTATCTAATTGATTAAATTATGCCATCAAAAGTCCTGTCGGCCGCGATTGTCGGATTGGAATGCGAGCCGGTGGAAGTGGAAGCGGATAACAGCCCCTACGGTAACCCGGGGGTTTTTATTGTCGGCCTGCCGGACAAGGCCGTGGACGAAAGCAAAAGCCGCATTCGCAGCGCCATCAAGAATTCCGGCTTTGAGTTTCCCCGCGGCAACGTAACTTTCAACCTGGCGCCGGCCGATTTGCGCAAAGGCGGCACGCATTATGATTTGCCCATGGCCGTGGCCGCCATGATTTTAAACGAGCAAACAAAATTAGTTGACTTCGCTTCCTCGCTTTTTGCCGGCGAACTGGCTTTAAGCGGCGAGGTGCGCCCGGTGTCCGGAATATTGTCTATCGCCTTATTCGCCAAGCGAGCCGGCATCAATAATTTATTTGTGCCGACAGCCAACGCCAAAGAAGCATCATTAATCAACGGCCTGAATATTTATCCGGTTAAAAATCTAACGCAATTAGCCAAACACTTGGCCGGCGTGGAATTGATTGAGCCCTGCGCCGACTGGCGACAAGAGATAGAAGAGATAAATTTTCCGGTGGATTTAAGGCATATCCGCGGACAAAACTCGGCCAAGCGCGCTCTGGAAATCGCCGCGGCCGGCAGCCATAACATTCTCATGTCCGGCCCGCCCGGCTCGGGCAAAACCATGCTGGCCAAAGCCCTGCCTTCCATACTGCCGCAAATGACCCGTGAAGAAAGCTTGGAGGTGACCAAAATCTATTCAGCCGCCGGACTGTTGCCGGCTGATCAACCGCTTATCACTCTGCGGCCTTTTCGCGCGCCGCACCATACCGCTTCCGGCGTATCGCTGGTGGGCGGCGGCGCCTGGCCGCGCCCGGGAGAAATCTCTTTGGCGCATCGCGGCGTGTTATTTTTGGATGAATTTTTGGAATTCCCCAAGACGGTTTTGGAAAACTTGCGCCAGCCGCTGGAAGACGGACTGATCAATGTTTCCCGCGCCGCCGGCACTCTGCGTTTTCCGGCAAAATTCATTTTGACGGCCGCGCTTAATCCTTGTCCGTGCGGTTATTCCACTGATCCGGAAAAGGAATGCACTTGCACGGCCGCGGAAATCCTGCGCTACAAAAAGCGCGCTTCCGGTCCGCTCCTGGACAGGATTGATCTGCACCTGGAAGTGCCGCGGATAAAATTTGAAGAACTGTCCGGCGACGGCAACGGCGAATCGTCAGCCGCGGTGCGCGAACGCGTCCAGCGGGCGCGGGATACCCAACTGCAAAGATTCCAAACGGAAAAAATATTCGCCAACAGCGAAATGTCTTCGGAGCAGGTCAATGTTTATTGCCTGATTGACGAATCGGCCAAACAGCTTATCCGCCAGGCGGTGGAAAAGTTGCGTTTGTCGCCCCGCGTTTATTTCCGCCTCCTCAAACTCTCCCGCACTATCGCTGATCTGGAAATTAGCGAAGAAATAAGATGCGAGCATGTGGCCGAGGCCTTGCAATATCGGCCGAAGGAATAACTGATGGCTGATGGCTTATAGTATATAATTAACATCAAAAAAAACAGTTATTGACAGAATATTTATAATACGATATAATGACTTATCAATATATTTGCTTGTTCTTTAAACAGAGAACCTTAATAAAGAAAGGGTGATTAACAATGAAAATCATCGAGGAAGAACCATGGTGGGTATTCACTTGTGAAGCTTGCGGAACAAAATGTGAAGCAGAGCCGGGTGACACCACCTTTCGAAGGAATATTGATCGTGAAGGTGATACGGTCGGCTATATTTGTGTTGTCGAATGCGGCAAGTGCGGCAAAGAACACGCTGTGCCAGGAAAATTGATTACCGAAAAAATCAAAAATATTGCCATAAGCAACCGACTGTCAAAACGTTAAGCAACGTATATTTTAAAAACTAAGTCCCAACAAATAATGCTGTCGGGACTTTTTTTATGGAGTTAAAAAAACCGCCTCGGACTCCGGGGCGGTTCTATTATTCAATGATCATCAACCTTGGGACTCTTTCCGTGCTGCCTCAGCCAACTGTCTAATTTGGCGAAATACTTCGTTAGGATTATTTTTCCAAAGAATTTCAAACTCAACCTTTTTATCGATTTCAGCGGATTGAGATGGCTCAAACCACATCCTTTCCAAATCCCACCAATCCTTTAACCACCACCCACAAAATTCATACAATGCCAAAGTTTGTTCATTAAATGGCTCAATACTAATAAATAAATGACCGGTGTAATCATCAACTAAACCAACAAACCTCCGGTTATGGTTCTCGCCGGTTACTGGTTGTCTCGGCATAATCTCCATGACTGCTCTCCTTATGGTTGTTTTGTAACGTACTAAAACTATAATTAACTGATATCCTATCCTAACAGATCAACTCTCTGATGTCAATATTGCCATAAACTATAAGCTGTAAGCCATAAATTATCTGATATACCCCAGCGGATTTACCCTGGCGCCATTAATGCGCACTTCAAAATGCAAATGCGGTCCGGTGGAACGGCCGGTGGAACCTTCGGCGCCAATCACTTCGCCCTTTTCCACGCTTTGGCCGACCGCCACGTCAATCCGGCTCATGTGGCCGTAAAGGGTGGTGATGCCTCCGCCATGATCAATAATCACGTTATAGCCGTAACCGGTTCTGCCGTATTGAACGCGAATAACCGTACCCGAATCTGCGGCCCTAAGCGGCGTGCCCCAAGGACAGGCAATATCCAATCCGGTATGGATCCAGCCCTTGTAATACTGGGAAATGCGATAACAGCCGTTAGGCCAACTCATGCGGCCGGTGCCCTGAACTTTAATCTCACTGTCTTCCGCCGTGCGAGCCGGCACGGCGGCAGCGGCCTTGGCCACGGCGCGCGGCTTAGCCGTTTCAATAATCTTGGCTCCGGGCACGATAACCAGTTTGCCGATAGTCAACCCTTCTTCGCTTAAGGCGTTGGCTTCAATGATCTTGGCTTCGGCTATGCCATATTTTTTCGCGATCTTTGATATCGTATCGCCTTTGACCACTTTATAAACTATGCCGCTCATGGACGGAACGATTAATTTCTGACCCGGTTTGACGTAAGACGAAAAAGACAAATTGTTCGCCCATAAAACAGTGTTGACGGAAACGCCGAACCGAGCCGCGATTTTGCCGATGGAATCGCCTTGCACCACTTCGTATTCTTGAATGACTCCGACCGTGTTTTTGGCATCGTCGGTGGAGACAACCGGTTTGATCAAAGCCAAGTCGCCCTGCACTACGGCCTGATCGGTAAAAATATTATCCTGATCAACGCCTTGGCTGTCAGAATAAAAATTGCCCTGCACGTATAATCCTTGATCCTGATAATTATAAACCTTGGCATCCTCAAAAATATTATTGGAGTCCTCAATGATTTCAATGTCGCTGACGCCGGCCAATTTGTAAACCAGGGCGTTCTGGCCGTAATCCTCTTTGTTCTCATAAGCCAGCAAATTGGAAGTTACCACACCGACGCCCAGCAGGACCAACAGCACATGATATAGGTAACGGTTGGTCAGAAGCAATAAGAATTTGTCCGTCCGCTGTGAAGCGTTTTTGGCCAATTGCGATTTCAGCCATAGATGCCTGCCGTATGAAGGCAGAATAATAAATTTAAAAATCACCTGCGCCAGCGGCCGAAGAACCGCCGACAAAAAGCCGAATAGCCAAACCAAAAGATCGCCTGACTTAAGCAGGCCTCTTAACAAAAAAGCTAATAACCGCGTTATTAGTTTGTCCCATTGTTTCTTGATATGCTTGGCAATTATTGTTATTTTTCTTGTTTGATTATACCAGAAAACCGGCTCAAACGCAACCAAAAAAACTCTTGACAAGAGAAAAATTATCTCTTACAATACTCACAGCTAAGCCGTTAGCACTCCTCCGTTATGAGTGCTAATTGGCAAAAATCATAAAAATTTTCGGTAAAATTAAAACAAAATTATTAATAAAAAAACCATATGAACATTAAACCGTTAGGCGATCGCGTCCTGGTTGCCGCCGTTAAAGAAGAGGAAATGACCAAATCGGGCATTATCCTGCCGGACACCGCCAAAGAAAAAAAAGCGGAGGGTGAGGTCGTCGCCGTGGGTGAAGGCGAAAAAGTGTCCAAGCTCGGATTGAAGCCGGGCCAGAAAGTCATTTGCGGCAAATACGCCGGCGATGAGATAAAGGTTGATGACAAGGAATACAAAATCCTGTCATCGGAAGACGTGCTGGCAGTGATTGAATAAAACACTCCGCGTCATTCCCGCGCGCCTTGCCTATCGGCAGGCAGGGACGGGAATCCACTGAATAAAAACCGTCATTCCCGCGAAGGCGGGAATCCATGATATTAATAAATAATATGAATCCCCGGACAAATCCTCTCGCTTACGCTTACGGATTTTCCGAGCCCGCCGCCGGCAGGCAGGGGCGGGAATCCATTGCAGTAAGTTGCTGTAAATTCTGGATCCCCGCCTTCGCGGGGATGACGAAGTAGTAAGGGGATGACGAAGTAGTAAGGGGATGACGAAGTAGTAAGGGGATGACGAAGTAGTAAATTACTATGAATTCTGGATCCCCGCCTTCGCGGGGATGACGAAGTAGTAAGGGGACGACGAAGTAGTAAGGGGACGACGATAAATAAAAATAATCTAAATAATATATGGCTAAACAAATACTATTTAATGAAGACGCCCGCAGCAAACTGAAATCCGGTGTTGATCAGCTGGCTAACGCCGTTAAGACCACTTTGGGACCCAAAGGCCGCAATGTGGTTTTGGACAAGGGTTATGGCGCGCCGCAAATTGTCAACGACGGCGTAACTATCGCCAAGGAAATTGAACTGGAAGACAAGTTTGAAAACATGGGCGCGGAACTGATTAAGGAAGTCGCCAGTAAAACCAACGACGTGGCCGGCGACGGCACCACTACCGCTACGGTTTTGGCGCAAGCGATCGTCGGCGAAGGCCTGCGAAACGTCGCGGCCGGAGCCAATCCGATCATTTTGCGGCATGGCATTGAAAAAGGCGTGGCCGCTTTGGTGGCCGAACTGAAAAGAATCAGCAAGCCGATTTCCTCGGCCGAAGAGAAACGCCAAGTCGCCGCCATTTCCGCCAATGATGAAGCAATCGGGCAAATCATCGCCGACGTTCTGGGCGAAGTGGGTAATGAGGGCGTGGTAACCGTGGAAGAAGGCCAGTCCTTCGGCGTAGAAAAAGAAATCGTCAAAGGCATGCAGTTTGACAAGGGTTATGTCAGTCATTACCTGATCACTAACGCCGAACGCATGGAAGCGGAATACGCCGACGTGCCGATCTTGCTCACCGATAAGAAAGTTTCTTCTTTGCAGAGCATTCTGCCTTTGCTGGAAAAGCTGGCGCAAACCGGACGCAAGGACCTGGTAATTATCGCCGATGATATTGACGGCGAAGCCCTGGCCACTTTCGTGGTCAACAAACTGCGCGGCGCTTTCAATGTTCTGGCAGTCAAAGCCCCGGGTTTTGGCGATCGCCGCAAGGAAATGTTAAATGACATCGCCGTAGTAACCGGCGGACGCGTCATCAGCGACGAAGTCGGCTTGAAATTGGAGAGCGCCGACCTGACTTACCTGGGCCATGCCGCCAAAGTCATTGCCACCAAAGACAGCACGACGATTGTCGGCGGCAAAGGCGATAAGGAAGAAATTGAAAAGCGCGTCAGCCAAATCAATAAGGAAATAGAATTGTCCGATTCCGATTTTGACAAGGAAAAATTGCGCGAACGCCTGGCCAAACTGTCCGGCGGCGTGGCTGTCATTAAAGTCGGCGCCGCTACCGAAACGGAAATGAAAGAAAAGAAACTGCGCATTGAAGACGCCCTGGCCGCCACCAAGGCCGCCATTGAAGAGGGTGTGGTGGTCGGCGGCGGCACCGCCTTGATCCGCGTGGCCAAAGCGCTCAATAATTTGGAAGTCAAAGGCGACGAAAAAATCGGCATTGAAATACTGGCCAAGGCCATTGAGGAGCCGCTGAAACAAATCGCCAATAACTCCGGCGACAAGGGCGAAGTGGCGGTGGAAGAAGTCAAAAAACTGGGCGCCAACATGGGTTACAACGCTTTGACCGGCAAATACGAGGACTTGATCGCCGCCGGCATCGTTGACCCGACCAAAGTCGTCCGCTCGGCTTTGCAAAACGCCGCTTCAGCCGCGGCCATGATCTTAACCACCGAATGCGCGGTTGCCGATTTGCCGCAAAAGGAAGGTCATGATCACAGCGCTAACATGTCCGGCATGGGCGGCGGCATGGGCGGTTATGGCGGGATGATGTAAAAATACGGCACATAGCTTATGGCTTATGGCAAATAGCTAACAGCTAAAATCAAAAAATAAAAAAGGCCTCGGATAATCCGGGGTCTTTTTGTGCGAACTGGAATTCATTTTCTACTTAATACCCTTCTATATTCATTAGCGGCTATTTGGCAACCGCATCTGTCCATTTAATTAATCAATTCCCTAATTTCTTCCCTGCTAAAGTTGTTAACGGCATACTGGATTCTCATTTTACTACCTTGAGCGATGGCCTCAAAAAATTCCCTCCTGATTGAATTTCTTGTAACTGAATTTCTTGCTATCGCACCATCTTGACGTCCGCCGCACATAAACATAATTATATTTTCCTTTCTTGACTATTAACTACCAACTAATTCTTAATATGGCGCCGCAATTAGCATAGGGATAATAACTCGTGTCCACTTTTAACTTCAAGCCGTTCCTCTGGCAAAATTTAAATAAACGAATTATGGGAGGCAGCTTGTTAAACTCTTCCCTGGATGACAACCTGTCAAGATAACCTCTTCTATCCCCCAATATTTTATAGTCAATTTCCTTTTCTTCTTTTTCGCCAAGTTCTGCCTTGGCTATTAACGCTTTCGGCAAATGGTCAATGATAGCTTTAATTTCCGGATTTATTAATCGGCTGATTTCTTTTTTTGCGCGAATATTGTCTTGTAATCGTTGGCGGCGTTTATCTGTTTCGGCTTTCTTTAAAATCTTATCAAGCAGATCGCAAAGTTTTTGCTCCGGCATGATTTATCTATTCCTTTCATGTTATTTTATCTCTTGCTTATTTTGTAAAGTGTAAAATTCTTGAACGTCATTTTTACTTTTTAAAACGGCCAATTGTCATTCCGAGCGTAGCGAACGAGCGCGAGCGAGAGAGTGAAGTCGAGGAATCCCTTAGATTAGGTAAGACATCACCTCCGACCCAAGAGATTCCTCCACTCGCCTCATTTCATTCGGCTCGGTCGGAATGACAGGGTACAAACAGCGCTGGCAATTCTTACATGTAAAGAACTAAATTCTATTTTCTATAAAAGCATCGCGCAATTCTTCCCATTCCTTCTTCGAAAAATCCACGACTTTTTCCGGCCGGCTGGAATTTCTTAGTTTGACTGGAATTTCTTAGTTTGACAACAGTATCGGTTTTCAAAACTTCCGGACAAGCGCCCATGACACAAACGCTCTGAAATTTTTGTACTTCTTTATTCATATTTTTTATCCTACAATCACAGTGTAACTGACCGGAAAACGATAAGCCATTAAAAATTTAACTTTTCTATTTTTCGTGTAAATTTACATGATAATAAATATTATTTTTGACAATATTCTTGTCATTTTATATGATGAAAGATATGAAACACAAAAATACCCCGTCTTTTCTGGAGCTTCAGCCGGAAGAAATAAAAATTATTCAGGCGCTTAACGGCGGGAAAAGTTTGACGCCGACTGCCCTGTCCCGCCAAGCCGGCGTCAAAAGGACGACGGTTAACTTCCTATTGAACAAATTATTAGAGCGGGGGATAATCAAAAAAACAAAAATCGGCGGCCACTTTGAGTGGCGGCTGGCCGATGAAAACCATTTGGCGGAAAAAATAAATTCGCTGTACGGCTTTTTTAATCTGACTTTATCCAAGGCCTTAATCAATCTGCCGGATATCGGCGTGGAAGTTTTTAAAAGCCAGGCGGCGATTCTGGACGCTTACCGCCAGTCGCTGAAAACCAACAAGAACAGCCGCGTCTATGCCATCCAGGGCAACAAATCAGTCAAAGCGCAAAAATCCTTAAGCTCTGATTATTTAAACGACATTCAAAACCAATTCAAACAGAAAAAAATTATTATTGAAGGCATCGCCGGAGAAAGTTCGCTGGAATACTTCAACGACCTGCCGCTTTATTTGTTGAAAACTTATGAAAACCGTCTGACTGTAATGTATTTGATCAGCGACGGACTGATTGACTTTGACATGGATATTTTAATCCTGGACAAGGAAGTGATTTTAATAAACTTTGAGAAGAAAATCGTGGTTAAGATAAAAAACGACAGCATCCGACTGGCGCTTAAGGCGCTGTATGAAACCATGAAATTTTCCGCCCAAAAAATTGACTTGAATAATTACCTAAAAAACCTGATCAAACAAAAAACGCCGCTAACCCGATGATTCCTGGCGTAGCGGCGTAGTTGGTTTTAAAAAAAACGAGGCGCCGACCAGACAGTCGACGCCTCCCAAAAGAGCTACGATTTTACAATACTTCAAGCGACTTCAAGCGCTTCAATAGCGAACCGGACGAAAGAGCGGTCCTTTTCTTTCTCTTCCTCGCTCAACTCGGCGTAGGGGACCTTCTGACTGTCCAGAGCCCAGTCGCTGTTCCGTTCCAGCCACTTCTCGTGCTGGACAGCGGACGCGGCTTCAATGAAGCCATCATTCAAAGCGATGCCCTGCTCAACCGCGGCCAGGACGCAGTCCACCGCGACTTCGGCGGCCGCCTTGTTTTCGGCCTGCTTATCGCTGGGCAAGTCCACATAAGCCGTGGCGGCGATGTCCACCTCCGTGATGCCGCGCGCCAGGAAGGCCTTATCCGTGGTCTTCTTCATCCGCTTTTCGTCGCCCTTGGCGGCCCGATGCTTTTTCCGCCAATCCTCGTGGCCGGCGCTGGCCACTGCCAAAACCATCCGTTCAAACTGGTCCATAACCTGGTCCATAACCATCTTTCTGACTCCGATCCCAAAGGATCTGCCGGGTTGGTGGAGTCATTTTACCGGCAAATGACAACAGAAAAAATGTTTTCTGCTCTCAATTGACGTTAAATTGAAAGAATGATAAGCACCCTATTCTTTAATGCCCCGTTACACCGATATTCAATCATATCACAACTAACCCCTGTTGTCAATAGCAAGAAAATTATTTTGGAAAAATTTGCCTTAAATTAGATGAATATAGTCCCCGGGGCAAGTCCCGGGGTAATAGTGGAACTTGCGTACTAACAGCTCGGCAAGCCGAGCAGTATTTGACTATATTGGCGTCGCTCGCTCGGAATCCAGCGCTTTGAAGCGCTGGTTCGCTCG
>JBAYFY010000005.1:0-63038 GCA_041666945.1 Candidatus Buchananbacteria bacterium
CAGGCTTTCGCCCATTGGGGAATATTCTTGACTGCAGCCACCCGTAGGTGTCTGGGCAGTGTCTCAGTCCCAGTGAGGCGGGTCGTGCTCTCACACCCGCTATCCGTCATAGCCTTGGTAGTCCTTTACACTGCCAACTAGCTGATAGATCATAGGCCTCTCCCTAAGCGATGAATCTTTGCTTGCCAGACATAAATCCGACAAGAGCATCCGGTATTATCCCAACTTTCGCTGGGTTATGCCGAACTTAGGGGTAAGTTACCAATGTGTTACGCTCCCGTTTGCCAAGGGTCTAAACCCTTTCGACTTGCATGCCTTAGACACGCCGCCAGCGTTCATCCTGAGCCAGGATCAAACTCTTATAAAAGATGAATGGAAGGGTTCCTTATCAACACCGAAGTGAGATAAAGAAATTTCATTCAACTGGCTTTGCAACTAGATTACGATCAGTTGCCAACCGTTTTTTTCTCCATGACCCGCGCTAAGGGCGCGACGGCGAACCGTTGTCATGAAGTTGGATTGAAAGTATTGAATTCGCTTTACTCCGCGGGGGCGGAAACGAATTCATAATAAACTCAAAAAGTTTAATTTTTTGGTTTGGTGCTTTTTACCACTATTCAGTTGTCAAAATACTTTTCTCTTAACCGCCATCCGCCTTGTCATTCCCGCGCAGGCGGGAATCCAGGTTTTATGGATTCCTGATATTTTTGTTTCGGCCGTTAGGCCTTAACACAAAAATTCAGGAATGACAGGGTGAGGAAACGGCTGATTTTTGAGTTAAGAAAAAACAGAGGGATCCGATTTGACGAACTCCGCCTCTGCCGATTGGCAGACCGGGGAATTCACTTCAGATACCACTGTTTTCCCTTAAAACTATGATTTAGATTATTTTCCTTTTGGCCGCTCCCGACTCCAGATTAGGAGTAACAGGAACAAAAAAAGGATCTAGTTTTATTGATGGTTTGGGAAAGAGTTTGGTGTTTAGTTTTTACCTTCTAATTTTATCTTAATTTTTAAAGAATGTCAAGGATAATAAAGGGCTAACAGTTAAAAGCTTACAATTAAATAATAATTGGCTAAATTTAGATAAAATTAGTAAAATAAAAAACCGCCGGCAAAACCGGCGATTTTTAAACAGTTTCATTTATACACAGTATTTGCACAAAGCTGATGTTATCCAACTGCTTATTCGGCGGATTCTTCAGCCGGGGCTTCTTCAACAGCTTCCGGAGCGGCTTCTTCAACTGCGGCTTCAGCAGCCGGTTCAGTTGTTTCTTCAGTAGCGGCGACCTCTTCGGTCGGGGCAACAACAACGTTATCGTCGTCGCCAAAAAATTGAAATGACATGTGTTTGTTTTATTAGTTAGTTATTCGTTAATCATACGTTACAAAAATCATTCTGTCAATCGCGGCCGGCGGTCTGTTGTTTTTTGCTTTTTTTCCGACGCCATTTTTCCACCTCGCCATGATGGCCGGACAGGAGTATTTTGGGCACCCTTAGTTTTTTGCCGCCAGCCATAAAAACTTCCGGCCGGGTATAATGCGGGTGCTCCAAATAGCCGGTGGTCGCGTGCGATTCTTTTTCCACTGATTCCCGTTTGCCGACAAATCCCGGCAGGTGACGGCAAACGGCCTCAATAATTACAGCCGCGGGCAATTCACCGCCCGCTAAGACATAATCGCCGATGGAAATTTTTTCATCAACTAATTTCTCCACGCGGGCGTCCGCGCCTTCGTATCTGGGACAGATAAAAATCAACTGATCATATTTAGCCAGACGCACGGCATCCTTTTGCGTAAACCTCTTACCGTTAGCCGCCGTTAGGATTATTCTGACTTTTTTCGTTTTGGCCTTTTGTTTTATGGCTTTGAGCGCTTTGTATATCGGTTCAATCTTAAACAACAAGCCGACTCCGCCGCCATAGGGCTTATCATCAACTGTTTGATGGCGATCGGCCGTCCACTGCCGCAGATTATGCGTCTTAACGACAAACAACTTATTTTTTTGCGCGCGTTTAAACAGGGACTCATTAAAATACGATTCCAAAATTTCGGGAAAAATTGTAATAATGTCAAATCGCTTCATATAATTGTCTCAAACAGTTTAATTATAACAGATAATTTAAAAACCGGCCAAAAGACCGGCAAAAGAACTGTTAATGATTACCTTAATTTATTGTTGCCGGCTGATCCAGAGTTTCTCGCAGTTTGTCAAGTTCATTAAAAAGATGGGTAACAAGCACGATTTCCGGATAACCGTCAACAGTATGAAAACCTTTTATTTCAAAACTTGTTTCACTTAGAGGGAGCAAATCAGTATGGCCCTCCCGATTAACTTTTTGAAATTCAAAGTTGACAAAAAATTCTTGATTGGGCTTTACCCCGCCGTAAAGAAGCCAGATGCTTAAAGCGAGATGCCTGACACCGAGGAATTTTTTTGACGTATTTAATCTGATCCTGTACCCGCCATCATAGAATCCTGAACTGTTGTCGTCGTTTGGTTTCATTTTTCGGGGTTCATTACTTAAAAACCGTTCTATTTCCTCTTCTGTTTTATTATCCAATGATTCCAGCCATACTTCAATTGCGGGATCTTCAAGCAACTCCCGCAAATCAGGAATAGAGTTAAAGTATCGCAAGCTAAGCAGGCACTCTTTAATGTCGATAGCAACTGTTTTAAAATCAACTTTCATGGCCGGATCCTCCTTTGTTGGTTTTTATTGTTTAAAGCTCCTCTATTGTTAAAGAACCAAGTAAATCTTAAGCCAAAAACTATAAACTGTCAAATATAAAAACCGGCCAAAAGACCGGTTAAATGTGCTTGACAATTATTCTGCCGGCTTCTCCGCTTCCGCCGGAGTTTCGGTTTGAGAAGCTTTTTCCTTCGCCAACAACAATGCCTGCATGGCTTGGAAAATTTCTTGCGCCGATTGCTTTTTTGCTTCGTCGGTAAAAGTAAAAAGAGCTTCTTCGGAAAAAGTCGCTTTAGTCAATGACTCATTGATAAACTCAGGCAAACGCGAGCCCGAGCAAATACTCAAGTAAAGATCAAAAATAGACCAATCCTTTTCAACCAACTGAAAAACACCAATTTCCACCTGGCCGGTTTTTTCCATGCTTTCCATGTCCGATAGAATGGCAACCATGGCGCCGTAATTTTTGCCTTGATATTTGAATCGAGCTCCGACAGCCACGCCGTCCGGTCGCACTAAACCCAATAAATCTTTTTCTTCCAACGCAAATTCGTCCGACATACTAAAAATCAGGGAAAACATTTTACGCGCCAAGTCCTTGGTAACCGGAACCGCTTTAAGCCCGGAAGCGCTCAATGATTTTTCAAATTCTTCGTTCTCCGCCTCAGTCACCGCTTCAAGGGAAACTTCGGCCGGGATTTCTATTTCCGCCGCTTTAGTTCCACTGGTGCCATCCGTTTGACCATCCATAATCTATTCCTCCTTTTTGGTTGAAACCGTAACAATTGATACCGATTAAACATTTAAAGAACTTTTTCTTTCCCGAGTATACCGTAAAAATCAAAATTTGTCAAATACAAAACACCGCCCCGAGTGAGGCGGTGTTTTTATGTTGTGATGGCTTTATTAGATGCTCAAGTCATCAACTACATCGGTGTCAACCGGGCGGGAAGCGCGAGGACCTCTGGAACCTTCCGGTTCGTCGATCTTTAAGTTGACTCTGGCGTTGTTTTTAGCGCCGATGATTTTAGCCAAAGTTCTAATCGCTTTGGCGGTCTGTCCCTGGCGGCCGATAACGTAACCGATATCGGTGGGGGCAACGTGGAGGGTCAAAAGGACGCCTCTTTCGTCGACTGTTCTGTCGACTTTGACATCATCGGGGTTGGCAACAATCGCCTTGACGATGGTTTCTACAAACATTTGGTCTTTTTCAGCCATATTCTTTGCTTAATAATAAACCGATAACCCTTTCACAAATTCCGATAAATTAAGGAATAACTGCGAAAATAAGTTATCAAGGTTCTTGGGTTTTTCCACCCTTCACCTGTGTATAATTATAGCAAATCAAAACCAACTTGTCAAGAGGATAAAAAATCAAGTATAATAACATAAGGAAAGCAAAAAATACGCTTTAAATTCTAATTACTACGGTAACAAAAATATATGACTGACAATCTGGGTCCATCGTTGGAGGATTTGATGGCGGGAGAGGCGGTTGAGGAGGAATCGGCGGGCGGCAAGCTGCAACAGAAATTAGCGCAAATAAAAATTAAAGAAAAAGAGGATGAGGTGGCCAAAAACGCCGACGCTTTAGGTTTGCCTTACATAAACTTAGTCGGCTTTCCTATTTCGCCCGATGCTTTAAGTTCCATTGACGAGGCCGCGGCCAAAGCCGCCCAAGCCGTCTGTTTTTTTAACAACGGTTCAGAACTGCGCGTGGGCTGCGTCAATTACAATGACGAAATTAAAAAATTAATCGCTGATTTGCAAGAAAAATTCCATGCCCATGTCCTGCCTTATCTTATTTCCCGGCACAGTTTTGATCGTTCGGTGAAATTATACGATTCCCTGCCTAAAATCACCCGACTAATCGGCGGAGTAGAAATAAAAAAAGAGGATATTGAACGTTTTGAAAAGGAGATAACTACTTTTAAAGACCTGAATGAAAAAATCAATAAAGTCAGTATTACGGATGTAGTGGCGATTATTCTGGCTACCGGCCTTAAAGCCGAGGCCTCGGACGTCCATATTGAGGCCGAAGAAAAAGGCATCATGGTGCGCCTGCGCGTGGATGGCGTCTTGCATGATTCGGCCACGATTAACAAAGACAAGTGGAAAAAAATCATTGCCCGCCTCAAGGTTTTGGCGCGGGTCAAAATCAATATTGACGATAAGCCGCAAGACGGCCGTTTCACTATTTTTTTAGACAATGACGCCGTGGATGTCAGAACGTCTTTCTTGCCCACCAACTTTGGCGAAAGCGTGGTCATGCGCCTGTTGCATTCCCAGTCGGTTGCCCTGTCTTTTGAACAATTAGGTCTTTTACCGCCGGCATTCAAGGTTTTGCAAGCGGAAATAAAAAAGCCCAACGGCTTGATTCTGACTGCCGGCCCGACCGGCTCCGGCAAAACCACCACGCTTTACGCCGTCTTGAACAAGCTCAATCAATCGGACGTAAAAATCATCACTTTGGAAGATCCGATTGAATACCGTCTTAAAGGCATCAACCAATCGCAAGTGGATCCGAAGAAAGATTACACTTTTGCCAAAGGCCTGCGTTCCATTCTGCGCCAGGATCCCGATGTGGTAATGGTGGGTGAAATCCGCGACAATGAAACGGCCGACATTGCCACTCAAGCGGCTCTGACAGGCCACTTGGTGCTTTCTACCGTCCACACCAACGATGCGGCCGGAGTTATTCCCCGCCTGATGGATATGGGCATCAAACCGTTCTTCATCGTACCGTCCATCAACGCGGTAATCGGCCAGCGTTTGGTGCGCAAACTCTGCGAAAAATGCAAACAACCGCATCAACTAACGGAAGAGGAAAAAATCACGGTGGAAAAAATCTTAGCGACTATTTCGCCCAAATCAGGCATTAACGTGCCGGCCAACTTGCCGCCAATGTATGAACCGGGTCCGGGCTGTGAGGCCTGCGGCGGCATCGGCTACAAGGGACGCATCGGCATTTATGAAATCTTCACCATGACCGACAATATTAAGGAACTGACCATGGCTGGCGCGGCGGCTTTTGAAATTCTCAAGCAAGCGATTGAAAACGGCATGATTACCATGCTTCAGGACGGCATTATCAAATCCTTAAACGGCATTACCGACGTGCAAGAAGTTTTCCGGGTTATCGGCAAATTGGATTATGTGGAAGAATTATATGATATTGTTATTTCTCAAACCATCGGCCGCGGCATTAACTTGACCGCCAAAGAATTAACCAGGGGCGAGGAATTATCCAAAAATTTAAAACAAATCCAAGGTGAATTGGAAGATTTGCCGGCCAAAGAATTAACGGCTTTGCTGATGGCCACGGCGCTTAAGGCGGATGCCGGCGATGTGCATATTGAACCGACCGATGCCGGCGTCAAGGTGCGTTTCAGAGTTGACGGCATCCTGTATGACATGGCTACTTTAGACAAAGGACAATATCTGCCGGTTTTATCCAATTTAAAAATATTGGCCGGCATGCCGACCAATATCAAAAAAGCGGCTTGGGACGGACGCTTCGGCATTTTCACGCCGCAAGCCAAATTGGACTGCCGCATTTCCATTATTTCCGGCGGTTATGGCGAGACCATCGTCATCCGCATCCTGTCGGCGCAAGCGGCCAGTTTGAAGGTTGAAGATTTGGGCATGCGCGAATACGCCTTGAAGCCGTTGCGCGAATCTATGGAAAAAACCAAGGGTATTATTGTCACCACCGGCCCGACCGGCTCCGGCAAAACTACCACGCTTTATGCTTTGCTTAATCAGCTCAATAAGCCGGACATTAAAATCATTACCGTGGAGGATCCGATTGAATACCACTTGGAGGGCGTGATGCAAACGCAGATTGACGAAGCCCAGGGCTACACTTTTGCCGCGGCTATGCGATCCTTGTTGCGCCAAAACCCCAATATTATGATGATCGGGGAAATCCGCGATATTGAGACCGCTAAAACGGCGATTGAAGCGGCTTTGACCGGCCATCTGGTTTTATCCACAATCCATACCAATTCCGCAGCCGGCGCCTTTCCCCGTTTTTTGGGCTTAGGCATTGAACCGCACATCTTGGCTAACTCATTGGAATGCACAATCGGCCAACGTTTGGTCAGAAAAATCTGCCCGTATTGCCGCAAGCCGGCCGAACTTGACGCCGAAACAGCCCGGGAAGTGGCGGGAATAATCAAAGATATTAATCCTGAATCAGGAGCCAAAATACCTAAGAAACCGACTTATTTTAAAGCGGTCGGCTGTGAAAAATGCGGCGGTTTGGGTTATAAGGGGCGATTGGGAATTTATGAAGTCATACCCAATACCCCGGAAATGCAAAAAATCGTGCAGGGACCAGCAGTGACTAACCTGGAAATTGAAGAACTGGCCGTCAAAGAAGGCGCCGTTTTAATGATCCAAGACGGCATCCTTAAAGCCATGGCCGGCGAAACCACCGTGGAAGAAGTATTCCGAGTAGCTAAGTAAACCAATAAACTATATCAAAAAACTCCGAATTGCTTCGGAGTTTTTATATTTTGTCCTATTTTAGATATTTTTTAATAATTGTGAATAAACCACTTGACAAATTTATTGATGTATACTAAAATAATAAATCAAATCAGTTCATTAAAATATAATAAAGCTATTTGAGACGAGTACCTTAAATATCAGAATTACTGATTTTTAAAACGCTCGTCTCAATTTCGAGGCAAAGTATAAACTGAGAGTGTGTTCCCACTTTTTTCTAATTGCCTTAATAAATCCTAACTAACAAAGAAGGGGATAAAATCATAATGGATACAATCCTATTTAAAGAAACTCGCGCTCAAAAAGATTCCCGTAAAATTATGGGCAAAAACTTCTTTGGTATCAAGGAAGCAGTAAGGTGCTTGGGTGTCCATCCCACCAGAGAAGATCTCGCCAACCTATCTAAGATTTATTACCCTCGAGATTTGTTGGAAAAATGTAAAGATACCCATATTTTGGTTGCTACCTTTCCATTATGTATCGCTGATATCCGTGAAGCAACTAAAGGTAAGCCAGTATTCCACTATAATGCATACTTTCAAAGTGGTTATTCCGAGGGCGCGGGAAGGGTTCGTTGGATTCTTGTGCGGAAAACATCTGTTGTCGATTCAAGAAATAAAAAATTTAAAGAGCAGGAAACATTGCTTGGCCACAGAGAATACATACCGACATTACAAGTGATGGTTTACACAATTATCGGGCATTTCCTATCGACTAATGAAAGATTATTTAGTAATGAACTCGTCCGTGTATCAACAACAGATGCATACTACCGAATGCACGTAGGTTACTTTCGCTCGGAGGGTCTCATGATAAATGATGATGATGAAGAAAAACCCTATTATAATATAGGTTTGTCATCTGCAATATAAAGCAAGTAGATTAGCATATCGTCCCGTACGATTCTTTGGGAAGTCCCAAACGACATTGTGCGGGGCTTTTCTTTTTCAAAATTTTAGTTACTAAAACCTAATCCATGTGGATTATTCTTTTCGGATTATAACTCGGCTTTTTGCCGTAAACCGCTATGCCGTGATTGATTATCTTCTTGCCTTTCTCTTGGGCATGCCATCTATCTTTAAGCTCTTTATATGACAAATACACATAGGAGAAAGAATAAGGATCTTCAAAAAATATTTTGTCCTTGTTATGCCCGATAGCAACTGCCCAATGGCCGTCTTGATAATTATCAGTATAATCAGTTTTTTGATAACCCCAGGCTTGCAGCAATAACATAACGGGGATTTTCCTGTCAATATACCTTTTCAATTCTTTAATGGTTATATTTCGCGAATCGGTTTTCAGTCCGTATTTTTTAAAAACTGACAAAAGATTATTTATTAGTGTTCCTTCTTTTTCATTGGTTTTGGCGTATTTAATAAGCGCCTCTTCACGCACTTCTATGCCATAATAAAGCAAAATCGCCTGTAACGCTTTAGCGCCGCAATCATATTCATAGGTCTGCATAACCCTGGGAAAATTTAATTGCTTCATAAAAAAATTAAAGATTTTTAATAAATTTATTATTTTTATCAACTAAAATAATTTTTGATTTGATTATTTTTTTCGACCACTCAAAAGCCATAATAATAACTTCTTCTCCCGCCTTAATCAAATGAGCTGCCGCTCCATTCATACAGATTTCTCCCGCCCCACCTTTAATCACATAAGTTTCTAAACGGGCTCCGGTAGTATTGCTAGTCACTAATACTTTTTCGCCCGGCATAATGCCGGCTCTTTTTAATAATCCTTCATCAATAGTAATACTGCCCATATAAGAAACATCGGCTTTTGTAACAATTGCTTTATGAATTTTAGCATGTAAAAAGCATTTCATGTCTTTGGATTAACTAACCTTAATTTCTCTTTTATCGTCTTTTAATATTTTAAATTCTATTTTGATCATTTTCTTCGGCCAAATATCGCGAACCCGATCAGCCCATTCAATTACCGTTACGCCGTCTAGATCGGACAAATAATCAAGCGCGCCGATAGCCGCGAGTTGTTCGCCGCCGGTTAAGCGATAAGCGTCAATATGCGCCAAATATTTGATTTTGGATTTTAAGGATTTTTTATTTTCAATCGGATAATTTTTCATCAGGACGAAAGTCGGACTGGTAATGATGCTTTTAATTCCCAATCCCGCCGCCAAGCCCTTGGTAAAAGCGGTTTTGCCGGCGCCCAAATCGCCGATCAAACACAAAACTTCTCCTCCCCGCAATTGTTTGGCGAATTTCTTGGCAAAACCATAGGTCTTTTTTTCTGATTCAGAAATAAATTTCATAAAAACTTTGGTTGGGGTGGTCTTCTGACTTTACCGATTAAACTAACTCCCAATTCGGATTGGCTTTGGTTTTTTTATAATTATCCAAGGGGATCTTCTTCTTGGCCGACAAGTAATAAGCGGCTACGCCGACCATAGCGGCGTTATCAGTGCACAGTTTTGATTCCGGCGCGATAAATTTAAATCCTGAAGCTTCGGCTTGCGTTTTCAATTCTTCTCTTAATCTCTTATTGGCCGCCACGCCGCCGGCCAACATGATTGTTTTGGCTTTATACTTCCTGGCCGCCTTAATTGTTTTAGCCGTTAACACTTCCACTGCCGCTTCCTGAAATTCATAAGCCATGGCCGATTTGAATCCATTGTCAATATGGCGAATATTCTGCGTGGCGTATAATACTGCGGTTTTCAACCCGGAAAAACTAAAATTAAAATCATCGGACTTCAACATGGGCCGCGGCAAATTAATTTTGGGATACATTTTTTTACTGCCGACATGCTCTTCGGCTAAACGAGAAACCGCCGGCCCGCCCGGATAGCCCAAATCTAGTAATTTGGCCACCTTATCAAATGCTTCGCCCGCCGCATCGTCAATTGTCTGGCCAACCTTGGCGTATTTATGATAACTGTCTAATACCACTATTTCCGTGTGGCCTCCGGATACCACCAAACAGGCCGCGGGGAAAGCCAGGCGCGAGTCCAAAAAATTGGCGGCGATATGAGCGTACATGTGATTAACCGCCAAAAGCGGCTTGCGCCAAGCCAAAGATAATCCCTTGGCAGTTTCTATTCCCACTAATAAAGAAGTTACCAGCCCCGGCCCGGAAACCACCGAAAGCAGATCAATGTCCTGCGGTTTGACATTGGCTTCAGTCAGGGCTTCCATTATCACCGGCAAAATATTTTTAATATGATGGCGAGCGGCCACCTCCGGCACTACGCCGCCGTATTTTTTATGGATGTTGATTTGAGAAGAGACAATATTAGACAGCAACAGCAATTCGCCGCGATTGTCTTTGACTACCGCGGCCGATGTTTCATCGCAAGATGTCTCTAATGCTAAAATTTTCATAAACTTACTTTAAATCTACCCTAAAATTAGCATTTTGGCAATGTTTAAGGTATAATTTAAAAATAAACAACATCCATTATCGTCATCCCTGCCTGCCGTCAGGCAAAGCGCGCGGGAATGACGAAAATTTTATGTCAAAAAAACACCAAATCATTTTAATAATCGGCATATTCATTATTGCTATTTTAATAGCTATTTTTTATTTTTTACCGCGCTCTGCGGCTAAATCACAGCAAGTTGCCGGAGAAAATGAGGCAATAGTAATCAAACCGTTGCCCACACCAAAAAAAGTCAAGGGGATTTACATGACTGGTTACGCTTTCAGCAGCGCCGATTTCCGCCAACGGTTGATCGGTTTGGTGGAGAGTACCGAGCTTAACGCTTTAGTGATTGATTTCAAAGATCCGTCAGGAAAACTAATGTTTCCGCCGCAAGACGATATATTAAAAAGTTGGCCGATTTCTAAGGCGTCGCTGACTTATGATAATTATCAAAAAATTATTACTGATTTGCAAGACAGGAATATTTACACCATTGCCAGAATCACCGCTTTTCAGGATCCGACGGCTGCGGCGGCTTTTAAAAGTTTGGCTTTAAAAAACACCAGCGGCGGCGTTTGGCTGGATCGGCGAGGTATTTCCTGGTTGGATATGACCAATGAGGGCTCTTGGGATTTAGTGGTCAGACAATCCCGGGAAGCCAAAAATATTGGTTTTGATGAGATCCAGTTTGATTATATCCGTTTCCCCTCCGATGGCAATATTAAAACAATCAGTTACAGCAATTTCCTGCCGGAGAAAAAGCGTTTTGAGATATTGAATGACTTTTTTTTCTATTTAAAAAATCAACTCAAAGATATCGGTATCCCTCTTTCCATTGATTTATTCGGTCTGACTTACTGGCAAAGAAACGATCCGGATTACGATTTGGGCATCGGCCAAAGGGTGGCGGATGCCGCTAAGTATTTTGATTACATCTCTCCTATGGTTTATCCGTCGCATTATTATTCCGGCATTATGGGTTTTGACAATCCGGCGGCCCATCCTTATGAGATAGTGAATAAAGCCATGCAAGACGGCAATATTATGATTGCCGCCGCTTCTTCCACGGCGCAAAGCCGGCCCTGGTTGCAGGATTTTAATATGGGAGCGACTTATGATGCTAATATGATTAAGGCGCAAATCAGAGCGGCTGATGAAAATTTCGTTTCCGGCTGGCTATTGTGGAATGCGGGCAATAAATACACCTCCGGCGCCTTATCCAAAGAGTAAACACCTTGACAAAACAAGAAAAGTAGATTATACTGGAAGGGTATCTAAAAATTTCAGGCAAATTTTGCCGCCATCGTCTATCGGTTAGGACAGCGGGTTTTCAATCCGTTAAGCGGGGTTCGACTCCCCGTGGCGGTACTAAATAAAAATACAGGATTAAACGTCCTGTATTTTTATTTACTGTTGCGGGGAGTCGAACAGGACAGAAGTGAGATATGAGCAAAATTGGAAAATTTTTAGAATAATCAAATGCCTTTCCCTTAATTTAATATGTCGGCTGAAACTTCCGAGGTCGTAGTCGCGGCAACTCCGACTAAGCACACCGCTTGCCATGGTTTATAGTAAGAAGAAAAAGTAGTGGTTGATGTTTGGCCATCAGAATAATTGACAATGTAATTAAACGACGAGCTAACCCCTTTATGGGATGTTTCGGTGCATTTCTTTTCTCCCGGCTTTAAATCAACACTTTCAACTATCTTGGTCGGAAGCGGGTCTTTCCAACCCCAAACTTTTGGCTTAGTCCTGGTGGCGGTACGGCCGTCTTTAATCCCCCAAAAATCAAAAAATAATTTATCACCCTCTATTCTGGTCTGGATTAAAATATAATTGCCGGTATCATTCTTAAATCTTAAATCCGGCTTAGGATCATAAATTGTGGCGTCCACTCCCGGCAAACCGCTCTCTAAATAATAAGTTACGTTATAAGAATGGTTCTGTCTTTCTAAAATAGGCAAACCGGAAGCTAAGGCGGCGCGAAAAACCGTAGTGCCAATCTGACATAATCCGCCGCCATACTCCGCCGTAGTTTTATTGCCTTTAATCACTAATTCTGGAAAATAACCATTAACCGCATCCACCGGTAGCAGCGCCTTAACCAAGGAAAATTCCTCATCCGGCTTAATTAATAAGCCATGCAGTTTGGCGGCGCCGTTTCTGATATTTTTGCGGCGGTTGGTCGGGCTGCCGGTAAATGACGATTGCCCCGTACCGATAATTTCTTTAATACCCAAATTATTGACCTGATCGGTGGTTACTTCCGGGTAAACATCTTTAGTGGTTATAATTATTTGATTACCGGTAAAATCATGGTTGATTATTTTTTGATTAAAACTGTCGTAGGCCTTGTCTTTATCGGCCTCCTGGCCGTTCTGATGAGCGGATAATTTATTTACTTTTCCATCTCTTATTTCCAGGGAGGCGTTTTTTGCCGGCTTATCCAACTCCGAGCCGATATTTAATTTAAACCAGTCAAAAAATTTCTCCTGATTTATTCCGACGATTATTTGCTTATTGTTTTTTTGGAACTCTAACAACTGACTCAAGCTTTTTTTACTCAAAACCCATTTTTTATCCTGATAAACAAACTCTGTGCTGGAGGCGGCTAAAATATTTTGTATTTCATTTTGTTTGTCGCCCGCATCGGCTTGTCTGATTTCCGGTTGCGAAACAGTGGGGATTATTTTTATCGGTTTGTTTTCCAGTTGATTAAGATTATTTTTTAACTCTTTAATCACGGCTTGATAATCAATGCTTAACCCCTCTTTGGCCGGCAAAACCGTAATTTGGCAATTATTTTTTTCACATTGGATATCAGGTCGGGCATTTATTGCCGGCTGTTCTAAAAATCCAAATTGCTGTTTTAACAGTTTATTTAAAAGTTCTTCGTTTAATCTGTAAGCGGCTGATAATTTCTTATGTCCCAGAATTATATCCAATTGCTGGATGACATTAAGAAAAAAATTATCGCCGTGGCCGAATTGAAAATTACCATAAACAGTTTGATGGATATCAAAAGATAATAAATCAACTCCGGAAACATCGGGATCGGCTGGAATTTCCAGAGGTGATATTTTATCTTGCTGGTCGCTCTGATAAATAAAACTAAAGCCGGCTTGGCTTGTTTTATTGGCTTTGCTTTCTATTTTGTCCAATGCCTTACTGACAGTTAAATTCGATAAATCAGTTGAACCGATGTAACTGCGGGGAAAAAATTTAGCGGCGTAAATAAATTCAAATGAAACAAAAAAAATAAATACAGTTAAAAAAATAACGGCTGTAACGGTTATTATTAACCAGCGGCCGCTTAATTGTTTATTAATCTTACTGGTCTGTATTTTATTCAATAAAGTTTCAAGCATTGTTTGTTTGAAAAATTTTCTTTAATAAATTTTTAGCTTGGTCTTCCGGAAAATCATTTTTGGCTTCCTGACGGGAAACAATTATTTTTATCCGGTCTCCCTCCCGTACCTCCCAATCAATAAATTTTTTAGACCAAAGCAATTCCCGTCCATCGCTGAATTTTATCACTAAAAAATCTTCCCCTATTCTTTCCACCACGCCCTGCTCTGGATTGATCATAAACTAATCATTTATTTGTTTAATTTTTATCCCTGTTGTTTTATATTTTTTGGGAAGTTTTATGGTCAATACGCCATTTTTCAAATTAGCATCTATTTTTTTCTGATCTACCTCGCGCGGCAAGACAATTGAACGGGAAAAAGCCCCCCAATAACATTCTTGAGAATAATAATCTTCTTTATTAATTTCTTCCTCTTGCCGGCGCGATCCGCGGATAGTTAATAAATCATTGGAAATGGATATATCCAGATCTTCGGGTTTAACTCCGGCAACAGTCGTTCTGACGACAATATCGTTTTTTGTCTCATAAACATCACAGGATAATTGCGCTTCACCGTCAAACCATTGGCTGCTATTTAGAGTGTTATTTGGAGTGTTATTGCCAAAATACCCGATAAAATCGTTATTTTCCTTGATTTTTACGCTTTTAGGATTATTTTTTGTTTTAATAAAAGAATTAGTCATACATCTATATTATAACAGAATATTAAAAATAAATGAACTATTAATGCTTGACTTTACCATATTTTAATCTTAAAGAAATTGTTATATAATATATTTAATTAACAATCCTTTATGTTCAAAGAAAACCAGCCATTAATAAATGAGACAGACACTATTATCGGTCCATCAGTAAAAGTCGAGGGTGATTTCATTACTGAAGGCAATATTATTGTTGAGGGTATGATTTGCGGCACCATTAAAACGAGTAAAAATCTTAAAGTCGGTCCGGATTCAAAAATATTTGCCAATATTGGAGCGGAAAACGCTTTAGTTGCCGGGGAGATACAAGGCAATATTAATATAAAAAACAAATTGGAATTAACTTCCACTGCCAGAATTTACGGCGATATTAAGACGGGAATATTATCGGTGGCCGGCGGCGCCTTAATTAACGGCAAATGCACAATGAACGACAATAAAGACCGTACCCCTAAACCGGAATCAACCAAACAGAAAAAAATGGAATTAAAGCCGCTAATAACCGATAAACAATAAATTACTTTATACCCGCGGTTGAAACGCGGGTATATTTTAATCAGTTATGTATTATTACATTTACGATAATTATTTAAATGAGGCCAAATACAGGAATACTTTATCAAAAATAGAGTCGCGACTGGCTGATTTTGGCATTAATGGCAAAATAACCAGGATTTCTCCCTTAAAAAACCTTAAATTGACTTTGCGCGATGATTTAAACCAAGGCGTTAAAACCGTGGTGGTAGTGGGCAATGATAAAACCTTAAACCAAATAATCAATCTCTTGCCCAATCTATCGCCGACTCTGGGTTTTATACCGATCGGGCCGAATAATAATTTATGTAATATTTTTGGCATTCCGGAAGGTGAGGAAGCATGTAATATTTTATCGCAAAGAATAATAGAAAAAGTAAATCTTGGTGTTATTAATGACCATTATTATTTCATTTCCTATCTAGAGATGTCCGGGGATAATATTTATATTAATTGCGATGATGATTATTATATCAGTATTGATAAAAAAGACAGTGTTATAACCATTAGTAACCTTTATTACGGCGACTATACCAATAAAATACCTTTAATAAATAATAAGAGTTGGCTTAATTTAGTGATAAAAAACGTCAATAAAAAAATATTTTCTCCTCAAAAGGAATTTTTTAGTTATTTTAAAGCAAAAAAAATAAAAATTGACAGTGACCGATCAATTCCCATACTTTTGATTGATGAAAAAAGAATTATTAAAAATCCAATAAAAATAAATCTCTCGGCAGAAAAAATAAATTTAATTGTAGGTAAAAATAGGAAATATAATTAAAAAAACCCTCCCAATTTAGGGAGGGTTTTTTTAATTACTGCCTGATCGGCATAATCAAATAAAGATAATTATCATCTTCTCCCCTGATAATGCAAGGATTATTGGGATCAGTAATGGAGAATTCTATTTTTTCAGAAGTTAAGGCCTGTAAACCGTCTAATAAATATTTATAATTTAAAACAATTTCACCGCCCTGGCCATTTTTTTCCATTTCTACCACTGATTCATTTTCCCCTGTTTGAGAAGAAGAAGAGGTAATTATCAATTCATTGGGTGATTTATTATAATCCAATTTAATATCAAAAACCCCGTTTTTTACGAACAAACTGGCGGTTTTTACCACTTTAACCAATTCACTGACATTAACTTTTATTTTATTGGGACATTCCGCAGGTATGATTTGATTGTAATCGGGATATTGCCCGTCTATTAAACGGGAGATTAATTCTACCCCGTTATAAACAAACATGATTTGATTTTCATTGGTATAAATTTCTATATTCTCCATTATTTCCAAATTATTATCATCCTTAAAAACACCTAAAATGCGAGAAACTTCCTGCAATGACTTAACGGGAATAATGACTTTCTCATTATTATTGTTTAATTTGGAACTTTTATTATTCTCAATGTAATCAATTTTTATTTCTGCCAAGCGGTAACTGTCAGTCGCGGCTAAAATCAGCTTATCAGCGGAAAAATCCATTAACACTCCGGATAATTCCGGCCTTAATTCGGAGTTAGCCGCTGAAAAAAATACGCTATAAATCGCATCGCGCAGTTTTTTAGCGGAAATAATATAAGGACTATCCTTTTCAATTTTTGGTATTAAGGGAAAATCCGAGGCATTCTGTCCTTTAATCTTAGTTTTTTGTTTTTGGCATTGGATTTTCAATTCCTCATCAGCCGATTCCAAATCAATCCTGTCTTTAGGTAATAAAGAAATATAATTATTAAGCAATTTGGCATCCACTGAAAATTCCCCGTCATTTTCCACTTTACTTCTAATATTAACAGTTACCCCGACTTCCAAATTAGTGGCTGACAATGTCAGATTTTTATTTTCCGCTTTAATTAGGATGTTGGCTAAAATAGGCAAGTTAGAATTTTTTCCTGCTATATGAGATACTACATTAATCGCCTGATTAAGATTTTCTTGAGTACAAGATAATTTCATATGAGTATTTATATTATATAGTATATAAATTAATAATAGTAATAAGGGACTGGTTAAAGTGCAAAACCACCTTAATTTTTTAATTTTCTATGGTTTATCAAGATTTTACTTGTTGATAAGAAAGACCTAAACCAATTTTATTATTTTATAAGTTGGGTAAAATTTCCAATTAAATTATTTTTCCACTTTATACTTTAATTAAACCACTCTTTAGGAACTTTTAAATCACTCTTTAATTTTTATTATCACCAAGTTATCCTGAAGAGGAAAAAATGAGGATAAAGTTTTTCAACTGTTATAATTATTTATCACCAAGTTATCCCCCGAATAATTAATTAGACAAATAATTTTTGTTTAAGTATATTCACATCCTGCCTGATTTTCTCATTTATTTTAATCAAATTTATGATTTTATCGCAAGCATGAATAACCGTGGTATGATCGCGCCCCCCCAATTCTTGGCCGATCACGGGGTAAGACAGTTTAAGCTCCTCCCGCATTAGATACATAATAATCTGGCGGGGTTCGGTCAGATTTTTTTTACGGCACGGACTGATAATATTATCAATGGTTATATCGTAGTATTCTGACACTAATTTGATTATATTTTTAGGCGTCAGATTGTTTTTTTGGTTATTACTGATTGTAGCCGCGGTGATTTGTTTGACTTCTTCCAAAGAAATAGCGCGATTTTGCAGTTGAGTCAAGGCGATTACCCGGTTTAAAACCCCCTCTAATTCGCGGATATTATTCCTAATCGACCCGGCTAAGTATTCAATAATATTATTTTCCAGAGTCGCATTTTTTTCTTTTAATTTTTCTTGAATAATAGCGATTTTTGTTTCTAAGTCAGGAATGGAAATATCAACAATCATCCCCCATTCAAAACGGGAAATTAAACGCTGTTCAATATCAGGGATGGCTTTTGGCGGCCGATCTGAAGAAATAATCAGTTGTTTATTGCTTTGATGCAATTCATTAAAAATATTGAAAAAAACTTCCTCTGTCCTTTCTTTATTGGATAAAAATTGAATATCATCAATCAAAAGAACATCTAAAGTCCTATATTTATTATTAAATTCTTCCATTGAGCGTTGGCCATTGCCGGAAAGGTTCCTGACTGCCGCCAGATAATCATTGGTAAAATTTTCGCAAGTCGTGTAAAAAACCTTCATTTCCGGATTATTTTCCAATATTTTATTGCCAATAGCATGCATTAAATGGGTTTTACCCAATCCAACACCGCCATAAATGAATAACGGGTTATAAGCTACACCGGGAGATTTTATTACCGCCAGTGATGCGGCATGGGCTAAATCATTATTTTTTCCTACGATAAAAGTGTTTAAGGTATATTTATAATTTAAGCCGTTTTTATTAGTGTTTATTAATTTTTCATTAGCTACTCTATTAGTTGATTCAAACGTTTCTTTGACGGCAATTATTTTTTCATTAACAACAGCGCTTTCTATTGGTTTAATGAAAGCGCTTTTATTCTGAATTGATGATTCTATTTTATACTCAATTTCTTTTAAATTTGGATTATTGGTAATATTTCTGATGGCCTTTAAAATGGCGCTATGGTATTTTTTGGCTAAATATTCCTTAGTAAAAATATTAGGCACATTAATCACCACTTTATTATCGTCATAAGTGACAATATTAGTATGTCTAAACCAAGTGGTAAAATTAGCTTTAGATAAAAGAGTTTCTAATTCTCCCAAAGTGGCCTGCCAGAGTTCTTGTGGTGTCATACTAAAAATATTAATTAAATAATCGCCGATTATTTAAGATGATTTTGATTTAAGTTAATAACATTTTATCATAATTATCCACAATTGAAAACCGGTCAAAAAAGTAAAGCGAGTCAAAACTGTTTATAACTTGTGGATAATAATTTTTATTGACTTATAACAAAAAAAATGTTACTTTTATCTTAGTTATTAGTAATAATTTTTAATATTTTATGGCAACTAAAAGAACTTACCAACCTCATAAAATCAAAAGAGTTAAAAAACACGGTTTTAGAGCTAAAAGCCGCACCCACACGGGAAAATTGGTTCTAAAGAGAAGAAGAGCTAAGGGAAGAAAAAAATTAGTAATTTCTGCCAGATCAAAATAGTCATAATTTGGCTAAATTTACATTATGTTGGCCAAAAAATACCGCATTTCACAAAAGCAGGAATTTGATAAAATCTTTAAAAACGGCAAAAAGGCATCAAGTCAGAATTTTATTATTAGATTTATGAAAAATGGCTTAGAAAATTGCCGTTTTTCTATTATTGTTAGCAATAAGATTAGTGGAAAAGCCACTGAAAGAAATAAAATCAAGCGCCGAGTTAAAGCCATTTTAAGTAATAATTTATCTAATTTTAGAGAAAATATAGATTTAGTTATAATTGCATTAGCCCCATGTAAAAAACTTGATTTTTCCAGTGTTAATGATGATATGATTAAGTTGTTAACAAAAAGCAAAATTATATGAGTTTTTTGTCTAATTTTACAAAATATTTTGTTTTAAAATTAATTAAGATTTACCAAAAAACACTATCTTTTGATCATGGGTTGCCTAAATTCCTATTTCCTTATGGTTATTGCCGATTTTATCCGACTTGTTCTGAATACGGCTATCAAGCCATAAATAAATATGGAGTGACAAAAGGAGGATTTATGGCTTTTTATCGTATTCTAAGATGCAACCCATTCTCTAAAGGCGGTTTTGATCCAATAAAATAAACCAATAAAATATGATTAGTTTAATTGTAAATATTTTTAATTTAATTTGTTATCAACCATTATTCAATTTATTAATCTTTGTTTATGATATCGTCCCGGGCCATGACATCGGTTGGGTGATAATCATTTTGACTTTATTGATTAAATTAGCTTTGTATTTGCCGTCACGCAGCACTATTAAGGCGCAACAAGCATTGCAGGAATTGCAACCGAAAATTGATGAGATGAAAGAAAAATATAAAGGCGATAAAGAGCGGCAAGCTAAAGAAATGATGAATTTGTATAAAGAACATAAGATTAATCCCCTATCTTCTTGTCTGCCTTTGCTTATTCAGTTGCCTTTTTTAATCGCTATTTATCAAGTGTTTAATGCGGGTTTAACCAACGGTAGTTTGTCTTTGATTTATCCGTTTATCACTAATCCCGGGCATATTAATTCTTTAGCTTTCGGTTTTATTGATATGGCCAAACCCCAATGGATTTTAGCGATCTTGGCTGGCGCCGCGCAGTTCTGGCAGACATCCATGATGATGGCTAAGCGTCCGGCTATCAAAAATAAAGACAGTAAGGATGAAGATATGTCGGCCATAATGAGCCGCCAAATGACGATTATGATGCCGCTTATGACTGTAATAATTGGTTGGAATTTGCCCAGCGGTTTGGTGTTTTATTGGCTATTATTGACGGTTTTCACTTCATTGCAACAATTAATCACCAAGAAAAAACCATTGCCCGATAAGGTGGAAGTTATAAATTAGAACAATTAAAAAACCCGGAAATTTCCGGGTTTTTTTGATTACTATATTTTTATTTTTAATTTAGCTGATTCGTATTTTTTATTATTTAAATTAAAAATATTAGCGTAAATGATGTAATTACCGGATCCGGGAGATTTTTTCCAACTGAAATTAAAATTGTCGCTTTGCGGCCTGATGGTGGTGATGAAATTTTCTTTTGTACTGGTGGTTGATGAGTAATAAATGTCAATTTGTTTTATCCGATCAAAGTTAGTTAAGTCGGCTTTTAGAGATAGGGGAAAATTTTCAATGACGGCGCCGTCAATCGGCGATGTCCAATCAAGACGCGGTAAAGGATTGGCGGCCACTAAATTGAAATCAATTGACTTAGAAGCGGTGTTTTGCAGATCATCCTTTATTATGACGGTCAAAGTATGGTAGCCATTGGTTAATTCCGATAAATCCAAGATTTTTTTCGTGGTTAAACCGCTTGCCGTGTCAATTAATTGATTGTCAATCAGATATTCTGTTTTTTGGACGCCGCGAGCGGCCGAACCTTGCAAATCAACGGTTATGAAACTGTCTTTAATGGTTTGTTTGTCGCCGGGACTGATAATATTAAGTTGCGGCTGATCGCCGGCCAAATGAATATCGTCGTAAGCTGTCGGTATGGGTTGGCCGCTGGTGATAATATTGTTTTTTTCCGCCCAGGTCTTCACGCCGGCTTCCCAACTGTAATATTGCGGATCGTTTTCCGGATGAGCGGGGATTGAGCCCCGCGGATTATCTTTATCCACATAATACAGAATGTCGTGAACTTCACCAGTCGCTATTTCTTTAGTGGTGCTTAGCGGCGTGTATTGAGTGGCTAATTTGCCTGACATGGTATCAATTTTTACCATTAAGCCGGAATTGGCAATGCCGTCTAATACCGCTTTGCCGGTAGTAACCTGTTGGGGGTCAATGAATTCTTCCGCCGCCTGGCCCTTGAGCGCTTCAGTCATGTAAGCGTTCCAAATCGGGGCGGCAATCACTGATCCGTCCGCGCCCGCCTTCATGGCCGCATTATCGCTATTACCCACCCAGACACCGCAGACCAGCGACGGCGTGTAACCTAAAGTCCAAGCATCATGAAAATCATTAGTGGTGCCGGTTTTGGTCGCTACCGGCCGCCCTGATAAAGTTAAACGGCTGCCAGCGCCAAAAACATAAGCTCTGGCTGAATCATCGGATAAAATATCAGTCGTCTGCCTAGCGATTTCTACGTCCAAAACCTTTTCGTTTTTATCTTTAAATTCTTCAATCACCTTATTATTTTTATCTTCAATTTTTAAAATCGGATTAACCTCGTGTTTAACCCCTTCGGTGGCCAGAGTGGCGTAAGCCGAGGCGTGTTCCAACAATTTCACTTCCGCTCCGCCCAAAACGATAGACAAGCCAAAACGACTGCGGTCGTTAAAAGTGGTGTAACCGAACTTTTCAGCCAAATTTAAAATATTGTCCATGCCGGTAAGGTAGGTTAGTTTGACTGCCGGGATATTTAAAGATCCGGCCAAGGCCTGACGCAAAGTTACCGGGCCGTTTTCGTCGTTATGATAGTTGTGGGGCTCGTATTTTTTTTCGCCAGTAGTGTCAAAGTTGGTTACCGTGTCGTAAATAATAGTACTGGGGGTATAACCTTTGATGAATGACGCCGTGTAAACTATCGGTTTGAAAGAAGAACCGGGTTGGCGAGGACGCAAAGTAACATTGACTTGCCCGTCTATTTCCTCGTTAAAATAATCGGCTGAACCGACCATCGCTAAAATTTGGCCGGTTTTAGTATCCAAGGATACCAGCGCGGCGTTGGTAAAACCGTACTTGGCGCCGTTAGTTTCCACGCCTTTGACAACCGCCTCCTCGGCGATTTTTTGTTTATCCAAATCAAGCGTAGTGTAAACTTTTAAACCCTCTTGATTAATAAAATTCTCTCCGTATTTTTCTGATAATATCTCCTTGATATACATGACGAAGTGCGGGGCGATAATTGATTCCTTTAACGGCTTGAAGGTTAATTTTTCATTTTTAGCCGCTTCCGCTTGTTCTTTGGAGATGTAATTTAACTCAACCATGGAATCAAGAATATATCTTTGGCGTTGCAAGAGCTTATCCTTATGATTGCCATAAGGCGAATAATAAGTCGGAGCGTTGGGTATGGCCGCCAGAATAGCGGACTCGGCCAAGGTTAGATCTTTGGTTGGTTTGCCGAAGTATGATTGGGCGGCGGCTTCTACGCCGTAGATTACCGAGCCGTAGGGAATCTCATTCAGATACATGGACAAGATCTGATCTTTAGTGAACTTGCTTTCAATTTGGTAGGAAATCAACAACTCCTTGATTTTTCTGGTATAGGTTTTTTCGTTGGTTAAAATGGCGTTTTTAACAAACTGTTGAGTCAAGGTAGAGCCGCTGACTTTGCTGCCGGTTGTAATATTGACCAAAATGGAGCGGATAATGCCGGTTGGAGAAAAACCATGATGCTGATAAAAATCCCGGTCTTCGGCAGTAATCACCGCTTGTTTCAGGTAGTTAGGAACATCGGTTAAAGGAATAACAGTGCGTTTGATGTTGCCATGAATATCATAAAGCACGGTTTGACCGGTGCGATCATAAATTTTAGTTGAGACGGTTACATTGCGCTTAAGCACGCCGTCGGCCGTCGGCAAATCTTTGGAAATCCAAAACAAAGCGGCTGCCGCAATCAAAGCAAAGAAAAGAATGCCAATTGCCAGTATCGGCATTAGGACCTTAAACATCCGTTTCCATAAATGACGCCGACGTTTTCTGACGGTTTTAGCCGGGCCGGAAGAAAAAGATATTTTTCCTCCCCGGGACTCGCGTTGATGCACGGGCGTAAGTTTTTGCGGATCGCGCCAGTTTATATTAGGCATAGATAAATAATATTTATAACATTCAAAATAACGTAAGCGATTAGCGGTTAATCCGAGAGTTGAGATTATTAATGCCGGCGCCGCAGACGGCCATAGCCAAAGCGTCAGCGGCATCATCCGGCCGAGGGATTATTTTAAGATTAAGGATGATCTTTACCATTTGTTGGATTTGTTTTTTGTCGGCTTGGCCGTAGCCGGTCAAGCCCTGTTTGACTTGCAAAGGGGTTAATTCAACCAACTGAATTTTATGTTGGGCTAAAGTCAGAAGAATTATGCCGCGGGCCTGGCCGACGATTAAGGCCGTTTTGACATTGGCGCAGAAAAATAGTTGTTCTACCACCGCCAATTCCGGCTGATATTGATTAATTACGGCTGACAATTGACGTTGTAAATCCAATAGTCTCAAAGATAATTCTTCTTTCTTGTTGGTTTTGATTGAACCGTAAGCAAGCAATTTAAGTTGGCCGTGATTTTCTTCAATCACGCCAAAACCGGTATCGGCGATACCCGGATCAATGCCTAAAATTATATGCGGTGAATTTTTTACCATGAAGCGTTGGTATAAACATTAGTCACATCATCCAGATCGTCAATTGCGCCATACAGTCGCTCGATTTTTTCGCGATCCGTATCAGCAGTGATATTTATTTCATCCTTAGCTTGGTAAATAATGGCGGTTTCTTTTATAGCCAGTCCCAACTCCTTAGCTTTATTGGCGACTTGAGACAAAACCTCAACCGAAGAGTTGATTTCCGCTTCGTTCGTTAACGGTATTTTTTTGACGTCTTCCGCTCCGGCATCAATCAGCTCCAATTCCTGTTCCTCGCTTAAATCAGCCGAACTTATAATTACGGAACCCAGCCGTTTAAAATTCCAAGAAACGCTGCCGGAGGCGCTTAATTGTCCGCCGTTTTTATTGAGGACTGATTTCAAATCGGCGACTGTGCGATTTTTGTTGTCGGTTACGGCTTCAATAATAAAGCCGGAGCCGGCCGGTCCGACCGCTTCGTAAATCACTTCTTCAAAATTGGCGCCGTCTTTATTGGTTCCCGCTCCTTTGGCGATCGCCCGCTCAATATTATCTTTAGGCATGTTAGCTTCTCGGGCCTTGTCAATTGCTAAACGCAATTTAAAATTGGCTTCCGGATCTCCGCTGCCTTCGCGAGCCGCGATAGTTATCAAATTAGCCAGCTTGGTAAAGATGGCTCCTTTCTTGGCGTCAGCCGCTGATTTTTGGCGATGAGTCGTCGCCCACTTGCTGTGTCCAGACATAAATCTTTGAAACAATAATTTTTGATATTTACTTTTTATATTATAATAATAAAATGGTTAAAAATCAAGCTTTGATTGGTGGTTAATTTTCACTTGACAATTATAAAATTTATGCTATCATATTATGATAACGTGTACTTTAAAATAATGAAAGAGCAACTTTAGGAGGTATTTATGCCTGAAAAAAATGACTTGGAACGGGAAATAATTGAACGGGGTAAAAGCGCTGCTAACGAGGTTGAAGAAACAAATAGCCAGGAAACATCTCCGGAAGATTCAAGTGAGGCCTCTCAAACCCTAAGAGAGGATATTGCCAAATTAAAACAAGAGATGGGCGGCGGCGATTTGTCAGAGATAATAAAAGTGGCTATCCTTAGAGCGGAAATGACGCTTAAAAAAAATGAACTGCCGGTGAATATTGTTTGGAATTCCTTGCTTAGCGGTTTGGCTCTGGCTTGTGGCGGCCAGGCGGAATTAATCCGCCGGCTGTTAACCCTAAAAAATCAACAAGAAGACGTTTCCGCGGGAAAATTTGTTTATGGGCAAGAAACAATAATGTCCTGGTATTTGTCGGCTAAGTTCCCCATTCAGGAAATATTTGTTTGGTTTGAGGAAGCCGGATCAAAAGACGATGAAACAGTCGCCGCTTTGGTTTTATCTTTGCCTTGGAACGGCGATGATTATGACGGCCTTGACGACTTGGATATCATAGAATATATTCTGGCCAGCGGTTGGGATCAGCCGCGACAAATGGCCGCTATGATTAATAACAACATGATTACTCCCGGCACTATCGTGTTTTTAATTAATTCTTTCGGGGGAGATAGTAATGTTGTGGAATTAATCGGCCGTTGCGGCCGTTTCAATGAAAATACTTTTAGAGCGGTTCAATCCATTTACGGTCCCAGTAAGAAAGAACCACCAAAAAGAGTCATACAATGGTCTAAAAGAAGGATTTGGTACGTTTGGGATAAATTAGGGATAGCCAACGAACAAAAGGTATCTTTATTTTATCAGGCCCTGGGCCGGACATTGGGAGCCGAAAAACTGGTTGAATTTTTGCATACTTTGCCTTTGGAAGATGAAGAAATAATCACTCATTTATTGTCCATAGGGCTATCTTTGGGTAAGATTGCCGATATTTATGCGCCTAAAGTTGTCCAGGAAAGCAATGCCGGCATGGAATTTCAAGATATTCCAATGGATAACAAACAACTATCTCCTGAATTTGTGACAATTTTACAGAAGTGGGGCAAAACCGATCAGGAGATAGTCCGGCTCTTAGTGGATTATGAGTTCACACTCTATATGATTACTACCAGTTTAACTTGCGCGAATTGGGAGCCGACAAGAATCTTTACCGCTTTATTGGCGGCCGGTTGTGGCATAGTTTTAATTTCTCGGATGGTTGAGGCGGCGGCCCAAGGATTCAAAGAAGGGAACAATCTTGTTTGGAAATCGGCAATGGCCGCGGTTTGGAGAAAATTATTGAAAGACAAAATGGAAGAATTGGCCGATTGGGAAATTTTTGGCCAACTCAAGCCGTGATTATCGTTCTTTATTAATAACAAAAGCGTCCTCGCTTAACGGGACGCTTTTATTTTTTATTGGAAATCGTTTTAATGTTTCTCCTTTTGGGTCAGGATTGATTTTATAGCAATGTAACATTGGCTACCGTGTCTTTTTCTTCTTTAAATCTCATTACTCTGACGCCTTGCGTATCACGGCCTAAAACGCTAACGGTCTTGATGGGTAGGCGGATAACCTGGCCATGGTTGGAGATTATAATCATATCAGCGGCATCGTCGTAAATCAGCTTGCCGGTAATAATATCGCCGGTTTTGGAAGTGATTTTGGCCGTTTTGATTCCCGATCCGCCTCGGCCCTGGACTTTGTAATATTTCAGCTCGGTTTGTTTGCCAAAGCCGTTAGCCATGATAATCATCAGTTTGGCCACTTTCTCGTCTTTAGGGTCAAAAACGGCCATGCCCACCACTTTATCTTTGCTTTTCAGACGGACGCCTCTGACGCCGGAAGAAGCGCGGCCCATGGAACGGACGTCGGACTCCTTGAATCTGATGGCCTGACCCAATTGAGTGACCAAAATAATGTTTTCCGCGCCTTTGGACGGTTGGACCCATTGCAAGTCGTCATCGTTTTTTAATTTGATGGCAATTAGCCCCGAACGGCGAACGTTTTTGAAATCCTCAATCTTGGTTTTTTTGATGGTTCCGTGATTAGTCACCATAACCAGGAATTTGTCGTTTTCAATTTCCGTGGAAGGCAGGATAGCCGACACCTTTTCATTGGGCGCCAATTGCAGGAAGTTGACCAGGGCCTGGCCTTTAGCGGTGCGCGAGGATTGGGGCACGTCATAGCCCTTAAGCTGGAAGACGTGTCCGCGATTGGTAAAGAACATTAAATCGGCGTGAGTGGAAGTCAGGAAGAAATGCTCCACCGAATCCTCTTCTTTGGTGGTCAAGCCGATGACTCCTTTGCCGCCGCGTCCCTGGGTTTTGAAAGTGTCCGGCGGTAGGCGTTTGATATAGCCGTCATTGGTAACCATAACGATCATTTCTTCGTCAGGAATCAGATCTTCGGTTTTGAAGCTGTCCACGCCATGAGCGACTATCTGGGTGCGTCTGGGTTCGCCGAATTTTTCCTTCAGTTCCAATATCTCCGCTTTAATCAAAGCCAAAATCTTGGCCGGCGATTTGAGCAGGGTCTCCAGCTCCTTGATCAATTTCATTTTTTCTTTCAATTCGGTTTCAATTTTTATCTTTTCCAAATTGGCCAGCTGTTGCAGTTTCATTTCCAAAATCGCCACGGCTTGCCTTTCGCTTAATTTGAATTTTTTGATTAAATTCAATTTGGCATCGTCTTTGTCTTTGGATTTTTTGATGGTGGTGATTATTTCGTCAATATGGGCCAGGGCCATGACCAAGCCCTCCAAAATATGAGCGCGATCCTTGGCTTTATCCAATTCAAATTGGGTGCGCCGCGTAATGACTTCCTGACGGTGCTTGAGGTATTCTTCCAGAACCATTTTTAGGTTCAAGACCTTGGGTTGGATGCCGTCCACCAAAGCCAAAACATTAAAGTGGAAGGTATCCTGCAATTGAGTGAATTTGAACAGCTGGTTGAGGATTTTTTGCGGGTAAGCGTCTTTTTTGATTTCAATTACGACGCGCACGCCGTCTTTGTTGGATTCGTCGCGTAAATCTTTGATGCCCTCAATTTTTTTGTCCTTAACGAGTTCGGCGATTTTTTCCAGCAGGGTGGCTTTGTTAGTTTGATAGTTTACTTCTGTGATGATGATGCGGTAAAGGCCGGACTTGGTTTCTTCAATATCGGTTTTGGCGCGGCAGACCACGCCGCCTTTGCCGGTGAGGTAAGCTTGTTTAATGTCGTTGACATTATAGATAATGCCGCCAGTGGGAAAGTCAGGGCCCTTGATGAATTTGGTCAGATCTTCTACTTCACAATCAGGATTATCGATCAAATGCACTACGCCGTCGACTATTTCGCCTAAATTATGCGGCGGAATATTGGTCGCCATGCCCACGGCAATACCTTGCGTACCATTAATTAGTAGATTGGGCAGTTTGGCTGGCAGGACTTGAGGTTCTTTGTGAGCGCCGTCGTAATTGGGTATGAAGTTGACCGTGTTCTTATCAATATCAAACATCATTTCTTCCGCAATAGCTGATAGCTTGGCCTCTGTATAACGCATGGCCGCGGCGCTATCCCCGTCCATGGATCCGAAATTTCCTTGGCCTTTAACCAAAGGATGGCGCAAAGAAAAATCCTGGGCCATGCGGACCATGGTTTCATAGATAGCCGCATCGCCGTGCGGGTGGTATTTGGCCATGACTTCTCCGACTACGTTGGCGGATTTGCGGAATTTGGCGTTGGCGCGCAATCCGATATCCCACATCGCGTACAGGACGCGGCGATGCACCGGTTTTAAGCCGTCGCGGACATCAGGCAGGGCGCGGGAAACGATTACCGACATGGCATAATCCAAATAACTTTGCTGGACTTCCTCGCTGATCAAGCGGTCGGTGATGGCCTGCGGATTGGTATTGAAATCAAGATATTGTTGGCTTCGATCTTCTTTTTTTGGCATAAACGAAAATTAATGACTGGAAAATTTAAATTATTTTGATACTGCTGATGATTAAGTCCGCTGTTTGATCGGAAACAATGTCATCGCTTCGTCCCAGCACTTGGATTTCATAAACTTTGTCCGCGGTTTTCAGATAAATCCGCCGATCGATTTCCCCGGCCGCCGAAACGGTGCGCGTGTAATATAAAACGTCGGTACCGGTGGAATTAAGAGAGGTTTCGTCAAGCGAATAATCTTTCAGGTCTATTTTATTGCGGGAAAACCAAGAAAAAAGCGATTGTTTGCGGCTGTTATTCTGGGCCGTAATGGTTATCAGGGTAAAGGTTTCGGGAATATCGCCGGTCAAATCGTAATCGGTTAAGCGCAGGGTATTCTGGCTCTCATCCATTTGCCAAGCCGGTGGCAGGCGGAAAATCAAACCGAGAATGGGGGAAGTTTTTTCCGGCCACAACTCCGGTTCGTTTTGCTTGATCTCTTTGATTACACTTTCTTTTATGGCCGCCAAATCATCCGGCGACACCAAAGGCGTAGTGGAAGCGACATTGCCGGACAAGTCAAATTTATTTAAGGTCAAATCAATTTCTTTTTTTATTTGTTCCAGATTGAGGCCCCTGGCTTCATTGGCGATGCTTCGCGATAAAGATAAAAACCAGCAAAATAAAACCACAGCCATCAAAGCAATGATTATCAGCCACATCAGCACGGCTTTTTTCTCCGCTGACGGGGCATTAATGTTAACATAGCGCGGTTCCGCCGGCTGGCCGGCAGATTTTGAGGTGTGTTTTTTGCCGCCTCCCGATTGTTTCCGCCGCGGGGCGGAAGATTTTGTTTGACGCATGGGAAAAGTTCAGAAAAATATCTTTAATTAAATTGTCAGGACAATTACTTTAGTATCTTCGGCGAGCAGATCTTTTTTGACCACCCGCAGTTTTTCCTGGGTTTCTGATTTCAAGCCGCAGTGCTTGAGATAATTGCCGGCGTCGGCTAAGTCGGTTTTTTGTTCGCCGGTCTTATAGTGCAAAGGAATGATTATTCTCGGCTCCAGTTGCGAGGCCACCTCCATCGCCTTTTTATCGTCTAAAACGCCATTGCCACCAACCGGCAGAAGCAGGATGTCAACGTTGCCCAACTGGTCAATTTGTTCGTCGGTTAGAATCTTGTCTAATCTGCCCAGATGCGCGACGGAAATATCCTCGGCAATGATTTTGTAAATCGTATTCTGATTTTTTTCCTTGCCGGAAGAATTGATGCCGGAAATGCCGTAAATAAAAATACCGCGAGTTTCGTATTCGCCGGGATGGACTATGGCAAACGGTTCGCCGCGGATGGCCTCAAAATTGGCATGTTCTTTATGGTTGCTGGATGCCGTAATAATATCAGCTTGAAAACGCGGCATTTTAAGTGAACCCTCATCGGCAAACGGATCAAGGGCGATTACCAAATCCTCGCCTTGCCCCTTAGTTTGGATTTTTACGGCTGATAAGCCCAACCATTGAATTATCATAATTTTTACTGTAAAATTGATTTGAGACGCATTATCTTATTAAGAAATCTGTCTTAATTATACAGAATTTTCACTTGGTAATCAAGAGGATATTTATTGTTAAAAAATATCAAAACGGAAGCATATTATCTCTCTCGGATTAAACGCGCCCCCGTAGTTCAACGGATAGAACAAGGGACTCCTAAGCCCTAAATACAGGTTCGATTCCTGTCGGGAGCAAATGATAAAAGCAACCCTATCCGGGGTTGTTTTTTAATTCCTCGCTGCTTAGCCAGGCGATATCAAAAACCATTCTCATGGATCCGGCTAAGTCAGCTGACTCGATAATAATGGCAAAGGGATTTTTTTCAAAAGCAGTTATAGCTATTTTATTACCATAAACCGAGATTTTTTTTGGCCTGTTTATTAGTCATGGTTTTAATGTCCGGACATGTCTAGACAATGGAAAAATTATTTGTTTAATTTTAAACAAATATTTTTTATAAAAATAAAAGTAATGTCCGGACATGTCTAGACATTACTTTTTGTTTTCCGTTTTGTGTACCATTGATGTTTATAAAATTTTATAAAAATAACGTTTTTGTTTAAATTTAGATAAAAAACATATAAACGCCATTGTTTAAATCTGTGGATAACCTGTTGTTATGTGGGATAAATGTCTAGACATGTCTAGACATTGCGGCCAAAGTTGATAATTATTTGGCTAAATTTAAACAAATTAGCTAAATTTAGCTAATTTGTTTTGTTTAAAATTAAAAAAATTAACTGTTTAACGTGAAAAGAAAAACTGTTTTCGGAGTATTGAAATTAAATTTAAAATATGATAAAATCAATTATCAATGATGCCAAAATAGCAAATAAAAGAAAGTTGGAACATTAATAATTAGTAGTGTTATGTCCAGTCGGCGACCTTAATTAAAAAAGGAGACAAAAGATGAAAAAGGTTGTTTTTTTGATTTTAGCGGTCGTTTTTGTAACCGGTTTCCTATTAACCGGTTGCGCCACCGGCAATAATAATCAGGTTGATGTTATTGGCCACCCTGTCTATTTTTATGTGGAATCCGCTAAATTAAGTAATGATTTACCTGATATTTATGAGATTATTGTTATCGGCTTAAGCCGATCAGACGCCATAAAAAAGGCAGAAATTCATGAAAAAATAATGAAACGCCTTTCAATCGTGTCAAATAAACGTCAAGCCATAAATGAAGGAAACCCAAAAGAATTATTAAAATGGGGGAAAGAGTTTAAACGTGAAAAGAAGGCGGTAGATCGCCTTTATAATGATTTTTTTGCCGTTAGTGGGCCGAGTAAGACAATCACTCTATCCTCAAATGAAGCATTGTTTTTGAGTCCGGGCATGGTGTTAAGAGGGGATTTTATTAAGGAAGAGGTTATAGACAATGGCGGGATGATTAAAGTTACGAGAAATAACTTTTATCGCTGGACTATTGTTTATTAGATATATTGCACTTTTAATCAACCCGGATAATGTCCGGGTTTTTTGTTTATTGGAAGTCCTTCAAACCTGCCTGCCGACAGGCAGGTTTGAATATCCAATGCAGCTGCCCCAATACCCCAACCGTTTGGCGACGGGGTCAACTTCATAATAAAATCCCCCGAATACCATGTTTCGGGGGATGTGTGATTCCAGCGACTATTTAGGCCCAGTAGTTATCAACACCCCAGTAGTCATCATCTGGGTCGTATTTGGCTAATGTCTCGCCATATTTTTTTTCTAACTCTTTCTGTTTTTGTCTTAAACCCCCTGTCCAGTTCAAAAGTCCTCGCGGATGGATGTCCAGCTTGACAAAAAATACTTTCTTTTTGCCCTTGAACTGTATTTTGGTTTCCGTAACCCGAGCGCGTCCGCCGGTACATTCCGGACCAGGCCCAACATATATAATTTGACCTATTGCCGGGCATCGCGGCGGTTTCGGTAAAAGAGCCGTTTTTTTCCTATTGGCCATAATCATTCTCCTTGCCTGCTATAGGCGGTTGATTCTAAAGATCTGCGTTCGTGATTGGCTAACACATGATTATATCATACTGATAAATCTATGTCAATAAAAGTCAGGTCTCTAAGAGAAAATATAAAGTTGCCGCGATAAAAGGAAAAGCATCGAAATGATTTTTAATGGAATGATCTTTAATAAAATTTTAAAACTAAATAAATTGGCTAAATTTAGCCAATTTATTATATTAAGATTAAACTATTGCTGTTATTAATAACCAGCTATTGATTTTCCTGATGGTATAGATCAATTAAGCAAATAATGTTTATTAATTTCAAACATACTCAATTCGTGAGAATTGCAATAAACTCATGGAGTTTTTCAGTTGTTTTTCCGATTCTCCCGCTCCATTTCACCCCAGGGATGCGGTATTTCTTTAGCTTTTATCAACTCTCTCCAGTGAACTCTGCCGTCTTCAAAATAACGTTCTATTTTCTCTCTGCCTCCGCCGCGATTTTCAGAATGAACATTAAGCTCGCCGATGCCTTCAAAAATCTCGGGATGAGTTTCAGTAATCCACTTTGCTATTTCCCAACCCTCCATCTTTCCTTCCCCTAAATCATTATCAAAATCCAAAGATTCTATTTTTTCACCGCGAACAAGGGCCTCTTCAAACACTTGTTTAAACTCTTTAAAATCCCGCACGCCAATGAAGCCATCAGGAACTTGACGATTAGGCATTCCTGGTTCATTCATTTGGTCGTCTAAAAAGATTTTCATACTTTTCAGTTCTAATGAAGACATTCTTAGTGGACCTACAGGGAGTCGAACCCTGACCTCGTCCATGCCATGGACGCATTCTACCGCTGAACTATAGGCCCTTAATTATTGATGATAAGCACTAAAAACTATAATTAACGATGTAATATATTATAAAGCATTTTTGATAAAGTTTCAAGTGGGGAAAAGATTGAAGGGTGGATAGGAAAAAATAAGATAATTTTGGCTAAATTTAAATAAAAACTCCGAATAATTTCGGAGTTTTATTAAAGTACTGAATAATGCGTTTAGGATTAAACAGCAGTTTTAGCCGCTTTTATTTGATCCCAGGAAGTCATAATTTCGTCGGCAAAACCCCAATCAACGGTTTCTTTGGCCGTAAGGAACACATCGGCTTTTTTCTCCATTTCTTTTTCAAGAAAAGCGCGAATCGCGGCCTTAGTCCAAACTTTTTTATCTCGGAATTTTTTGCCGTGTGTCGCATTTTCCGTGTAAACATCAAGCATGAACTTGTCAAAAAATTCCTGGCAAAATTTGATATTACTGTAAGCCGTTCTCATTTCCGCTTCTATGCCGATAGATCCGCCATGAAACATGAAGTGAGAATGGGGCAGCATGAAACGCACATCGGCGGCCTGCAGGATGACGGAAGACATGCTGCGCGCATGCGTATGATTAATCATAATCACCCTGAAAGGCATTGATTTGATCATATCATATATGGCTATGCCTTCTTCAACCATACCACCATTGGTATGCAAGTGAATGATCACGGGCTCTCTCTCGGAAGTCCAACGAAGCAGTTCCAAATTCTTTTCTAATCTGGTCGACATCATATATTCTACGCCCGGTTCAACTCCGGCTACGGACGGATCTATTAAATCCAAGGGCGTACCATGGATCCAAATTTGCCGTGAAGGAACATGAATGCAGTGATTATGCAGCCCCTCTAAAGCATAAGAATCTTCCGCGGTAAAATTACAAGCGATCGTTTTTTTTCTGGACATAATCCCTCCCTCCCTTGTAGAGTTGTGACTGTTTAAATCAAATTATTTTAAAAGTTCTATAAGAAGCTTAATGGTTTAATATTTTTCTGTCAATATTTTAGAGTATTTCGTTATCATGGCTGCCCGATTCCACGCGGCTGGCTTCAGTGATGCGGATGAACTGGCAATCGCGCAAATCATCAATTTTTTTGGCATTACCATAACTCATGCCGGAACGCAAGCCGCCGACATATTGGTCAATAATATTGGTTACGGAACCGCGATAAGGGACACGCGCTTCAATGCCTTCGGGCGTAATTTGCTGGATTGATTCCTTGGCATTGGGCCGGGATAAGGCGGCGGTCAGCGAGGCCATGCCGCGAGAGATTTTGTATTGCCGGCCCTGGTAGGTGATAACCGGTCCGGGCGCTTCCGCGGTGCCGGCGAACTGCCCGCCGATCATTACCGTGTCGGCGCCGGCGGCCAGGGCCTTGACCACGTCAGCCGGTTGTTTGACGCCGCCATCGGCAATAAGCGGCACCTGGTGGCGCTGGCAAACCGAAGCGATATTGAATATGGCAGAGAGTTGGGGCACGCCGAAACCGGTGGTGATGCGGGTGGTGCAAATGGAACCGGGGCCGATGCCCACCTTAACCGCGTCCACGCCGGCATTAATCAAGTCCAGCGCGCCTTGCGCCGTGGCAATGTTGCCGCCGATAAGTTCAACGCGCGGAAATTTTTCTTTTATTTTGCAAATCGCGTTAAGCTCGTTGAGCGAATGGCCGTGCGCGATATCAATCACAATCACATCGGCCTCGGCTTCTATTAGCGCCTGGGCGCGTTCCATGAAATCATCGCCGGCGCCTACGGCCGCGCCCACCAATAAACGGCCTTTGGCATCCTTGGCCGTTTCCTGATTGCCGTAAATCAATATATCTTTTTGCGTTATCAACCCTTTGACTTTAAAATCAGCATCCACTAACGGCAGTTTTTCCACCTTATTTAAACGGAAAACCTGGCGCGCCTGTTCCGGCGTGATGCCGGGACTGGCTACGATCAGCTTGGTCTTCGGCGTCATAATGGCTTCAATCAGCACACTGTCGTCGGCGATGAAATCCGTGTCGCGCCGGCTGACAATGCCGACCAAATTATTTTCCTTGTCCGTCACCAAGAATCCGTTGCACCCCGATTCGGCGATTTTGTTTTTTAGTTCGCCCAAGGTAGCCCAAGGGGAAATGGTAAAGGGATGGTCAATAATTACATGCTGTTTGCGTTTGACCTTGGTTACCTCCTTGACTTGGGTTTCCAAATCCAAAAAACGATGGATCACGCCGATGCCGCCTTTAAGCGCCATGGCTATGGCCATTTGGCTTTCCGTAACCGTGTCCATATTAGCCGAAACCAGCGGAATCTTGAGTGAGATGTTCCGTGTCAGCCGGGTGGAGGTGTCCACGTCGCGGCGGGAAACGATGTCCGACTTCTTGGGCAGAAGCAGGACGTCATCATAGGTCAGGGCTAAGGGGATGTTTAGCATAGTTTTAGCTGGATGGGTTAACATTAAACCTCATAAATTCTACACAAAAATATAGTTTATCGCAAATATTGACAAGGGCGTGAATAATCTATAAGATTAAGCCAAGCGAAAATGGAGGTGAGCTTATCTCTGTTCTTTAAAATAAACCATAAATAACAACTAGGAGGGTGAGAGAACCATGGCCTACAAAAAGTGCAGTAAGCATCCGGGATACAAGGGTATACGACGGCCGACTAGAGGATGTCAGGAGTGTATGGATTATTATAATTTATTAAATCCTGATCCTGCCATGAGCGTTGATTTGGATTTACAGAACGAAAAAAGTCGTGTTGCCGTTAGCAAGTCCAATGCTAAATATCGTGAAGCGATCAAGCGTTTAAAGGAGCTCGAAGCTCAATTAAGTATAATCAATGCCATTAATTCTGATCATTGCGAGGCAATTGCCATTAAAGCCAAGGGACCATTCAAGAAGACGCATCATTCGCAGGCGGTTGCAGTAATCAACTGCAGCGATTGGCATGTTGGCGAATTAGTTGATCCAAAAACCGTTAACGGAAAAAACAGCTTCAATGTTGATATTTGTCGCAAGCGTGTTAATTATTTGAGTCAAAATGGATTACGATTAGTTGATATGTTCGCGCAAGATGTGACCATTGATACCATTATGTTGGCGTGCTTGGGGGACTTTGTCACCAATTACTTGCATCCTGATAATAATGAAACGAATACTTTAGCTCCGGCGCCAGAAGTTGTTGAGGCCTATCGGTTGCTCAAAAAGTTGATTGTTTTCTTGCTTGACAATAGCAAGTATAAGATAGTTATTCCATGCTGCTTTGGCAATCATGCACGTATGACTGATAAGAAGCGCAACGCCAATATGGTTGGTACTTCTTCCGAATACATAATTTATCACCTCTTGGCTGATTATTTCGAAAATGAACCTCGGGTTCAATTCGACATCGCAGAAGGTATGCACCTCTATGCTAGTGTTTTTGGTATGAAGTTACGACTGCATCATGGTGATGGCATTAATTTTTATGGCGGTGTTGGCGGTTTAGAAATCCCGTTGCGTAAATCACTGGCGCAGTGGGATAAGGTCGAACGAGTTGATTTTGACTTCTTGGGCCATTGGCATCAGACAAAAGTTGACTGGAACAAGTATGCTGTCAATGGGTCACTTATTGGTTGGAATGCTTTTGCTTTAAAAATAAAAGCAGATTATGAACCGCCTCGTCAGACCCTTCTTTTACTAGATCGCGATCGTGGGTTAACCGTTGTTTGCCCGATTATTCTTAGCGAAGTTCAACGTCAGATTTATTCATTAAGTTAAATCAGTTCTTTCAATCCCGCCCCGACTTGCGTCAGGGCGGTTTTTTTGACTTTTAATGTTGTTTTGGCTAATATACGGCTAATAGGACTTTTACAATATAAAATAGCTTTACCAGGGAAAGGAGAATTAACCATGGTAATATTCATCTGTGGCGCTAAAAGCGGGGACTTGGAGAGTGATCAGAGGAAATTTGACCTGATTGAGGTCTGGCTGAAAGAACAGGGCTTGGACGTCGTGAATCCGATAACCTTTTTGAATGACCAAGAAGTGCAATTGCGCTTGGCGGATAAAGATACGGATCTTGATAGGGAATTAATTAATAGATATGGTGACGAGTCCAGACGTTCATTTATTCAGGAGTTTTCACTCGTGGCTCGCCTTGTTTCTAAATGCGACGCGATTTTTTTGGAATATGATTGGCAGGATGATCCCATGTCCGTTGTGGAATATATGTTCAGCCAATATTTCGGTTTGCCGTCTTTGATGAAAATCAACGGGCAGTTGGGGCAGGTGGAAGTCAATTCCATAAGTTTGACCAAGACACTTCCTTCATTTTTGCCCGATTCCGCCATAACGGTTTTAACCAATGGCCCGGTTCAGAATCAAGGGTATGAAGAAGAGACGAACTTTTGTCCCGATGGACAGGATATTGATGCCGACACTGATTTAGTTAATAATGTGGAAGATCTATTGGCCTCGCCGGAACAAAAGAAGACGGGGGACTGGCTGGAAATTCAAATGAACCCCGGCGGCATTAGAAGAAGGATTGAAGATAAAGACAGCGCGAAAAAAAGACAGAGAGGCAAGTAATGGAAAAGAACAAACTAACCAACATCTTGATTATTTTTTTAAAAACCGTTTTCAGTTTCAGTTTGGGCGTCGGTCGTTTTTTAAAAAGTAATCTGCCTAACATCATAACTTCTTTTCGTTTGCTTTTGACGCCTTTGGCTATGGTTTTACTGATGTCTATTTCGGCCGCATCCTTGGCCTGGTGCTTATTGGTAGTGGCGATTATAGAAATAACCGATTTATTGGACGGTTGGCTGGCTCGCCGCCTTAACCGGGTATCCAATTTCGGCAAGTTATTTGATCCTTTTTGCGACATGACTTTTCATTTGCTGATGTTTCTTTGCCTGACTGTTTTAGGCGTCCTGTCAATATGGATTATGACGATATTTTTGCTGCGCGAGATGACAGTGTGGTTTTTGCGCTTTCATTGCGCCGCTCGCGGAATAATTTTGGGCGCTCGGCCTTGGGGCAAACGCAAAGCCAACTCCCAGACCGCGATGCTGATTGCCATAATCGCCGCTTTGGGCGCTCATCTTTGGGGCGTGCCCTTGGCGGTTGACGCCGGCCTTATGGCCCTGTCCGTTCTCCTGACTTTAGTGGCCGTAGTGGTAACTATTATTTCTCTTGGCGACTATCTTTACCATATAATCAAAGAAATTCGCCATATCGCACGTTAACCGGTCATTAAGACCGGTTTATTTTTGCTTATTTTTGTTTCATCTTGACTTTTCTCGTTCTATATGCTAAATTATTGATTAGTCAGAGTGCTCGTCATAGGGCAAAAAGCCCGTTTTTTAATCATTACGCATTATTATGTTATCAATTAAATTATCTCGAACAGGCAAGAAAAAGCATCCTTTGTATTCCCTGATCGTCGTGGAAAAATCCAAGGATCCGTGGGGCGATAACGTGGAGAAGTTGGGAACTTATAATCCTCATACCAAAGCGTCGGAAATTAAAGCTGACCGTGTGGCTTTTTGGATTGGTAAGGGCGCTCAACCGACCGCGACCGTCCATAACTTGTTAGTCAATCTGGGTTTGATTAAAGCTGAAAAAGTCAGAGCCGGCAAGACCCAGCCGGGCAAAAAGCGCGCCGCGCAATTGGCAGCTGACAAGAAAAATGAAACCGAGGCCCAGGCCAAAACGGAAGCCGACGCCAAAGCCGCGGAAGAAGCAGCCAAGGCCGGCAGTGAAGCGCCGGTTGTAGAAGAAGTTGTAGAAGCTCCTACTGGAGTAGCTGCTGAACCAGTTGTTGAACCGACTGCCGAAGTTTTGACTGAAGAAACAAAAACCGAATAAATTTTTTACAATCCCTTCACCCTCTTTTTTCTCTATTAATCAATATAGGAAGAGTTAAAAGGGGTTTAAGGATCGGTAGCTCAGTTGGTTAGAGCGCTGCCCTGTCACGGCAGAGGTCGCGGGTTCAAATCCCGTCCGATCCGCTTAAATAAAAATAACCCAGATTTACTCTGGGTTATTTTTATTTAAGTAGAATTGAAGTCGGGATTTGAACAAGACAGAAACGAGACGAGCTTTGAGCCGGAAGGCGAAAAGCAAAGTCGAGTGTCGCCGATGTGCCAGTGACACATCGGCGCTGTCTCTGGACGAAACGACGAGTCCGCTTTTGGCGGACGAGGAGTGAGGGATGTTTCTCGCCCGATCCGCATTTTCTAGAAATCGCCTTATTGGCGATTTTTTGGTATAATAAATACATCATACCAATAATAAAATTATGCCTGAGGAAAAATCTGAGACAAAAAAAGAAAAAATATCTTATTTTAAGATTTTTCTAATGATTATCGGCATTATTACTATTATTTTTATTTTTTTGGTTATTTTACTATTTATTTATCTGGTAATTTCCAGACCTCTAGGCATAGACATCAATCCTTTTAATACGACCGGCAGTAGTAACTACGACCATCCGTTATTATCTCCCTCGCAAGAAAAAATATTGCAAACACTAGGCGTGGATTTGGAATCCATACCTACTACTATAACTCCGGTCCAAGAACAGTGCTCGGTGGAAGTATTGGGACAGGATAGAGTAAACCAAATCAAATCCGGAGCGGCGCCCTCGCTCAATGATTATTTGAAGGCTAAAAGTTGTTTTTAATATATTTAATTAAATTATTTTATTGGCGCCTCATGGCCCAATAAATCAAAAGGAGAAATTATGAGAAACAAAATTTTGTTAATCGTTATAATAGCGGTCTCTTTCGCTATTGCCGGTGGCGCCTATGCCATCGTCAGAAGCGGCAGCAACGTAGCTAATAATCAGGTCCAACAGCAGGTCCAGACCGCCAATCAAGCTGAGGGCAGCCAAGTCCAAATCCAGACTCAAACCCAGACTCAGATTCAAGCTCAGCAACAATTACAGGATGGAAGCGGAACAGAAGCTCAGGTCCCAAACCAGAACCAAATTCAAAATCAGGGTGAGACGGCTCAAGTCCAGAATAGAGAACAGGAAGGAACTCAGAGCCAAACAGTAACGGCTTCCGCTGCTGTTGAGCAAAGAAAGAGCCAGGTAGCAAACGCTGTGCAGGAAATGTTACAGGTAGCCGATAGGAACGGCGACATCGGCCAGCAAGTGCGAGTTATTGCCCAAGCCCAAAATCAAAGCCAGGAAAGATTGGAAGTCAGCCTGCAGAAAGTCCAGGGCCGGGGTGGGGTCGCCAAATTTTTCATCGGTCCGAATTATGACGAGATAAATAGTGCAAAAAGAATACTACAGCAGAATCGCGAACAGATCAGCCGATTAAAACAGCTCCAGAACCAGCTGGCCAATCAGGGCGACCAACAGCAATTAACACAGCAGATACAGCTTCTTGAACAAATCCATATGGGAATGGAGAGTTCCTTGCAGGCGTCCGAGAAAGGTTTCAGTCTGTTGGGTTGGATGTTCAAGTTATTTGCTAAATAATCAAACACTACTGGAAATATAAACAGGGCTGCCGTAACACTGCCAACGGCAGCTTTTTATTTAAATATAATATTACTTAATTCTACCCAATCTATTTTTCCAAAATCACCCCGTAAGCCCCGCCCACGAAGAACGCCTCATAACCGGGGTGTTTTTTAATACCGAGAATGGGACGATGGAATCGATTGAAGATTTATGCAAATTGAAAACACCGAGAATTTTTTTGTTCTCGGCGTGTTTGTGTTTATTGATTATCGAACTACTATGCCTAACTCTTTCAATTGTGTCACTACTTCTTGCGTCCTAGAGGTAATGGCGTTAAAGGTTCTTGTATTTATTCCTATATTAGGAATCACAACTAATGATTGGATCAGCTCTATCTCCGGCCGAGGAATCACACGCATTCGCGGTATTACATCAAGCATCCAGGGCGTTTTATGAGGTGGGTTACTAAGCGCAACTTCAATAACACCATCATAATCGTGCATTCCACCTTGATAGCCACGGTTCTCCAATAGAGAGCAACACGCATCAATGGCTCCGACAAGCATATCTTCATCTGAGGCATCTAACGCCTGCTTGGCTGTATCCTCGGGGTTGGGATCATTCCACTTTCTGTGATGGTATTGTTTCCTATGTAAATTTAATGCCGGCAAAATATATGTCGTAAAATCGACTTTTGGGTTTCTATATTGCAATGCAAAACATTTGATAATATCCCAGTCAAATTTATTACCAACGCCGGTCAGATCGTGTGGTCTCTCTGGGTCAAAGTTACCCAGCGTTAGTTTTTCCAGAAAGTATTCTACGTGACACGAGTGCTGAATGGTTGATAATAGCCATTTGATAATCTCTTCTCTTGTTGGCAACAAATTTTCTGCTGACATTATTCTTTCCCTTTCGTTGTTTGGGCTTCCACCAAAATTATCCACCTTGTTAAAGACCGATTTTGTGATTACTAACATTGCAGTTTATCATAATGATTTTATCTTGTCAAGGACTGAGTCTATGTTTTCTATAATCTTTATTACAATTATCAATTCAAGTTCTAATATCGTCTATTACCCTCCGCAGAATGGAACGATATAAAAAGGCCTATTTTTGTAGGTTTTTTTGGTTGATTTATGGTTAGGGCGGACCTGCCTGCCGACAGGCAGGCGGGACGGAGAGTATTTTCGAAAAATTAAAACGCCGAGAACTTCCTTGTCCTCGGCGTTGTTAAGTACGATTATTGATGGTTTAAGATGTTGCCAGCTCGCCATCAAAGTGATGGTAATTCAGTTCTATGTAGGGCAGAGTGGCACAGGTTTGGGCGAAACGTTCAAAAGTATTTTTGTCCATTAAGAGGACACAGGAAGGCAGTTCCTTGATCAAATCTATCAGGCCTTCTTCTGTTTCTTGCCCAGGTGTCTCATCAATGGAACACGTCATTATTTGTCCCCGTCCCGACTCAAAGACAAAAATCTCCCATCTTTTAACGCCGTCATCTCCAATTGCGTTGGGCTCGCCTCGAACTACCTTGAAGGGGTTGATGTAATTTTTATCTTTAGGTCGCAAATGCAAACAGCCAAATCGACTGGAAATTCCACTCAGCTTAGAGCGGGGAGCTTGACTATCTATCATAAATTTGAAACTGTAAACGCCAGTTTCTTTAATACTGGTTCCAGTAATCACAAACAATTTGGTGCGCGCTTCATCAGTCATTAGTCCCCTCACTTTCCTTTGTGTTGGTGGTTTTAATTTGATAATACGACATAACCAAAAGCATAATAGACACTAATGTAATTGTTCGGATAGAATATACTGCCGCCAGTATGTTGCCGCCCACAATTGATGGGTAGAGTGCCAGCATACCAGTAAGAAGCCCACCAGTCCAGGTGACAAATGATTCAGTATTCCGCTTCTCCTTAATTAGGTTGTGCACCGTCGGAATGTAGCCGATGCTTATGAGTACTTGGGTGAAGATGTTTGAACTCCAGGCATCTCCGGTCAATACACCATAAACAATCACCAAGCCGATTCCCACCAAGTACCATTTCTCAAATGGTTTGAACTTCAGTCCTCGTTCGCCTCCGATCACAAGAGTGAGTAAAATAATGATGCACACGCCCGTGTCCATGGTGTTGAGAACTCCGGATTGAAAATCGTGATGTTCAGCAATAGCATAAGTGGCCAAACTTAGACCTGTTCCCAGAACGAAAATAATCCAGGTAGATAGCGCCGGGCTAATCTTCCGCCTGTGGATTTGGACTATATACCAAGTTGAATCGAATAGCATCACGGCTATCACTAGAAGAACAAAAAATTCTTTCATCTACCAGACCCCCCATTGTTGATATATTTTTTGATTGGAAAGTGCAAATCCTTAATATGACATTATAGCATATCAAATTATTTTTGTCAAATAGTGAGAATTTAATTCTAATTCCACCCAATCAATTTTTCCAAAATCTCTACTTTAGTAATTTTTTTTATAAAAATGAGACACATCATGACTTTAATCATATATGCCATCAAAATAGTATATAATTTTTCCCGTCATTGCATCAACTATTGTCTCATCAAGTGATCCACCCAATTTTAAAAAAGGGCTATCAGCAGAATCTTCACCACCATTGTTTTTGTTATTCCTAGTAATCATCCAAACCAATTGGTATTCTTGTATATCCTTACCTTGGGATAAATATTTATCTCTAAAGCCTAGTTCAGCGCTGAAGTCGTTTAATTCTAATTTATATTTACGTTTAATCTTAATGACAGCTTCTTCCGGTGAAATTTTAGGCTCAAGAGAGTCTATGTCAACATGAGCCACATCACCGACTAAGTAACGAATGAGCCCATCTTTTCTAAAATGATAATATAGGTCACTATAAAAAATAGTCAAACCATTATATAATTGTAGGGCTTTAATTACATGTCCGTCATTGTCGTTTCCTTTTAAATCATAAATCCATAAATCTTTATTAAAGTCTTCACTAATATTGTTTTTGTCAAAAAGTTCTTTTGCCTTAATTAGTTCTGCAGTTGATAAATTATGGTTAGTGTGGGGCTGAATTACTTCAACAGTTATATTATCTAATTGTAGATCTGGCTTAAATAATTTATTCCTGATATTACCTTGAAAAATAATAAATAATGCAACAAAAATAACAATAAAAATGATGGCAGTTACTATTATTTTTTTGTTCATAATTTTATCTCAATAAGTAATAAATTAATTTCATTATGTCATATTAATAAAAAGAAGTAAATAATTTGTTAATTTTTCAATTAAATTCTTCGACTGGCCGTAATTCTGAATCAAATCCATTTCCCATGTTTTTTATAATGGGACACTTGTTTAATTTTTCCCAATCAATTTTTCCAAAATCGCCCCGTAAGCCCCGCTTAAATAAAAATAACCCAGAATAAATCTGGGTTATTTTTATTTAAGTAGAATTGAAGTCGGGACTCGAACAGGACAGGAGTGAAATAAGATTTTTGGCGGAAGACAAAAATCGCAGTTGAGTGTCGCCAATCATTGATAATGATTGGTGCTGTCCCAGGACAAGAGAGGTCGTTGCGTTTTGGTGACGACTGAACGCGGAAGTCCCGCCTGTCCGCCTTTGGCAGGCCCATTCAGTAAAATGAAAACGCCGAGAGTATTTCATCTCGGCGTTGAATGAATGATCAACCATTAACAAAACATTGTCGCGCTACGATCCCAAGTAAGCGCATCAGTTGCTCTTTATTCCAGGCGTGGACTTCAAGCTCAAAGGATATTTCAGCATTTCCATGCCAGTTGCTGCCATCCCAGTAGGTATTGTTGTATTCATCGACTGTGACCGCTCGGAGTTGTTTTGTTTCAAATCCATTCGGGGCTTGAATCTTGATTGAATAAACGCGCTTGCGAGGCCCGAGCTTAATTGTGTTGTTGCCAAGTTTGAAACAGTACCATGGCTCATTTGCCGCGCCGCAGTATTCATTCGGGACTTCCTCGCGGGCGATGCTTTCGACGCCAAGGTTGTTGGCCAATTCCGTGAAGACATGGTTGAAAAAGTCGTCATGCCGGACGCGAATCGGGTCGGACGGTTGAGTCAGTACAAGTGTTTCTTCCCGCGGTACCCACCGCCAAATACCAGCAGATGTCTGTACATAGCAAGTGATTCCTTCTGGCATTTGCGCCGGAATGGGTGGGCATTCAAATCCCACTGGAATACGATAGCTATGTTGAGTGTAGAGTTCATCAAAAATCTTTCTCCATTCCTCGTGTTTGTCTTCTGGAACATCCTCACCTTTTGTGCCAATCGGCAGATCTAACTTCTGACAGGCACTCTGCCAGCAAGCTTCTTCGAGCGGTTTTCGCGCTTGTTTGATTTTTTCCCAACGCGCTCGCCACGTCGGCAAGACCGTTTTGTTTACCCAATCAATCGCTGATTGCGGTATGTGGTCGCTTTTCTCATTCGGAATAATGAAGATGTTTCCGCCGCCGGCCGATATGAATGTCGATATGCCGCCACAGGCGAGGCAACGCATTCCACGCTGTTGAAGTTCTGATCCAAAGTATCCGCCGTGATCTTGCCAATCGTTTTTGCCGCACACGCAATTCGGCGTGCTTTCCATTCCTGTTGCCATAAGCTGTCTCCTTTCGTTGGGGTTGGATTGATGGGTTAAATACTCTTAAATGTTAATGTGCTCTTTTGTAATTAGACACTTATTGACTAATAAGACACTATATATTTATATTATTTTGGGTAGTTTGTCAAATATTTATTTTTGGCATTTCAAAACCCCCCCCCACCCACTCAGGTAGGTTCTAACATCGTCCAAAGCTCTCCGCTTTAGAATGATACAAAAGGCCTAATTTCATAGATTTTTTTATTGATTTGCGGCTATGGCGGACCTGCCTGCCGGCAGGCAGGCGGGACGAAGGAGATTTTAGGAAAATGAAAACGCCGGGGACATCATTGTCCTCGGCGTTGGTGTGCTATAGAATCTCGCTGGCTTTTCCGATGGCCTCCCTGGTTTCCAAAATAAAGTCCAGAATGGCTTTAATTGCCACAGAAAGAGTCCGAGCTTCATCTACCTTAATCCGGAACCAAACGATATCAATCATATCGAATATCTCTCGTGTGGCCTTAAACACGCGCAAATGGTGTGATTGCTGGGAGGGGCAATATAGTTCAATGTGTTTCTTGCAATCTTTTTTGAACTCTTCAACCAATTGTTTGGCGATTTCAGTGGCTTTTTGCAGATCTTCTTTCTTATTTTCGCCGACAACGTCACGAATCTCCAGAAAGCTGTCAAAGTCGAGTGAAGCGAATGGTAAATTTTTTGGAGAAAAAATAAACAAATGCAGGAAATCAATCAACTTGTCTATTTGTTGGTTAAACCTTGCATACCAGATGAAAAATAGTAGCAAACCGGCCGGTTCAGGTTGATTACCCAAGAAAAAACTGGCGCGACGTTTGTGGGGATCGAAAAATCCAGTAAATTGTAGACAGTCATTGGGATCAAACATTCTTATTCTGGTGAAATGATTACATTCGCACTCATGAGACATGAATTTATCTTGCTGGATGAATTCCAATTGCACACAGCCAGGATTTTCGGTTAGTCCTCGATGATAGCTGTCCCAACCGAAGACAACACTCTTATTCCCTTTGCTAAAATAAAGTGTTTCACCTAGGACACAGAATTTCTGCCAGTCCCAGATTGATGGGCAGTGATCCGGTATGAACAGCTTGGCCTCCAACTCTTGTTTGCGCTTGTCGTCTTCAGAAGTCATTAGACTTCCTCCTTTCCTGTGTTGTTTATGGTTTAAGGAACCAGTCGCATTAGCGACCATTGGCCACATAGCCAATGATTTAGGTTATCATACGCTTGATAATTTTGTCAAGGCCAATTTATCTATAAGTAAATAACTTATCTAATCTTAGGTAATTTATTAAATCAGTCATCGATTCCATCCAATCAATTCTTCCAAAATCACTCCGTAAACCACGCATATAAAAAAGAAAAACTCCGTAAGACATAATGCTCGCGGAGTTTTATTTAGTTCATTCAGAGTTTAGTTGCGATAACCGTAGAGGCAGGAAATAAACTGCCATTATCCGCCTCGTGCGCGCCGCTACCAGCGTTATCGTATGATGTGCTATTAATGGAGAGTTTGATTGCCCCCGCACTTTCTAAATCCTTGAGATATTCATATGCTTTTTTCATTCTTTGCTTTACATCTCCTCTATCGTGATTACATGATCTCTCGGAGGAGAAGAAGACATCCAAGACGCCGCCCGTCGATAGAGCCCCGATACAACCACGGATAACCAAATCACTGAAAGCAACGTACCTGGTGGCCACATTAGAAAAAATATAATCAATTTTTCCTTGTAACGCCAGCGGCATTCTTTCCAAGAAACATACAACCTGAAAATCAACGTCATAGCAGCCGTATTCTTCATCCCTGGTAGCATTATAGGTGATTAGCTCAGGATGGAGTATCTTGGCATCATGTAATGCAGTGCCCACTCCCCCGCCAAGATCCAAAATATTCAGTTCATGTCTTCCAGTATTTTCTTGGATTCTTCTGATGACTTGAGTGAATTTCTTAGCGGAACTGAACTTATCATAATCCTTGAGTGGACGGTAGCCCATTTTAGAAATTGGCGATGATTTCAATCTACGGGTCCAATAAACCTCTAGATTTTCAGGATCGCTTAAGAAGGCGATTTTTTCCTCTGGAGTCATTGGCTTGAGATTCTTCGGGATTACTGTCCGAGGGCTCACTGAAAGCAAACTTAGGCCATTTCGCCCGTTAACATCAGATACCAAAAAACACTCCGTTGATAAAAATTCTCTACTGTAACCTTTATTCAGATCGTGCAGTAAGCACTCTATCATATCTGCTTTTAGAAAATCTTCCTCGGCGTTAGTTAGGGCAACCAAGGGATCAAAAGAGAAATACCGCTGATTAACTAAATTGGCAATTTCTTCTTTTGAAAAAAGTTCTTTTCTTCCAGCCAACACCGCCCTGGCCATTTTTTTTATCGGATTATTATTATCAGTAGCGTATTCCTTACCCGGAATAATACCTGCGGTTGTGCCTGCTGTCGGTAGTTGATTCATTATTATTTCTCCTTTATCCTTGTTTGGCTTAAATTCCTAATTTTAAACCCGGAATATTTTGTTAATGTTCTGTTTGTTTGACTTATTACCCTAACAAATAATCATTTTTTTGTCAATATTTTTATTCAATCATTTGTTTTATTTTACTTTAAATTAGCCAAATTTAGACAGAATTATCTAAATTTTAATGAAAGCTCCACTCAATCCATTTTTCCAAAATCACCTCGTAAGCTCCGCTTGCGCGTGTTACAGTAGTATTTTTATCTATTAAAACAAGTGTTTGAATTGAGATGTTTTTATGGATAATTATAAAAATTAGCTATTTAATGTATAATACCAATAGATAAATTTATGGGCCACAATCATCATAAATACGAACAAACAAGTCATTTTTCGTCCATGACGAAGATGAAGCATAATAACGGTCGGGAAGATTATGACAAACATGCCGGCCATTCCATTGAAAATTTCAAAAGAAAATTTTACATTTCTTTGATTTTGACTTTACCGATTTTACTTCTCTCCCCTTTCATTCAAAACATCTTGCATATCTCTTTCAGATTTTACGGTGATCAGGCAATCTTATTTTTGCTCTCCTCGTTTATTTTTTTATTTGGCGGCAGCCCCTTTCTTATCGGCGCGATGAAAGAGATCAAGCATAAGGCGTTGGGGATGATGACGCTTATCTCTCTGGCCATTAGCGTGGCATACTTTTACAGTTCAGCGGTAATTTTGGGACTTAAGGGCGAAGTATTCTTTTGGGAACTGGCAACCTTGATTGACATTATGCTTTTGGGACATTGGCTGGAAATGGAGTCGGTAATGGGAGCTTCGCAAGCTTTAAAAAAATTGTCCCAACTTATTCCCGATAAAGCCCACCTTAAAAGAAACAACGAAATAACCGATATTGATGTCAAAGAACTTAACAAAGGGGACGTATTCTTGGTAAAACCGGGTGAAAAAATCCCAACCGATGGAGTGGTGATAAAAGGAGAAAGTTTTATTAATGAATCAATGCTTACGGGCGAAGCAAAACCGGCTTTGAAAGAAATAAATTCTAAAGTTATCGGCGGATCTATCAACGAGGAGGGTTCGTTGGAAATACGCGTAGAAGCGTCGGGCGATGAAACCTATCTTTCCAAAATAATAAAATTAGTTAAGGATGCCCAAAGCTCAAAATCCGAAACGCAGCTTTTGGCTGATCAAGCGGCGTCTTGGCTAACTCTCGCCGCCCTTGCTGTCGGAGCAATAACATTCGTAATCTGGCTGGTTTTAGGCAAAGACGTCGCCTTCGCCATTGAACGAACGGCCACTGTCCTTATTATCGCCTGTCCTCACGCTTTAGGACTGGCAGTTCCCTTGGTAGTGGCAATCTCCACCACGCTTGCCGCTCAAGCCGGGCTTCTCATTAGGAACAGAACCGCCTTTGAAAACGCAAGAAAGATTACAACGGTAATTTTTGATAAAACGGGAACATTGACGAAGGGAACTTTTAGCGTAAAAGAAATACATGTCTTGGATAATAATTATGACGAAAATGGAATTTTGCAAATAGCCGAAGCTTTGGAAAGAAACTCGGAACATCCGATTGCCAGGGCGATATTGATGGAAGCTGAAAAAAGAAAAATCAAAAAAAAGGAAGCAGTTAGTTTTAAAGCAATAAAAGGCAAGGGCGTAGAAGCCGTAATGGAAAATAAAAAAATAATAATTTCCAGCCCCGGGTATTTGAAAGAGTTAAGATTAACTGTGCCGGATATATCAGATCAAACAGAAGGAACGTTGATATTCATAGTAGTTGAAAATAATGGATTGGCTCTGATTGGGGCCATAAATCTTTCCGACACAATTAGGGATGAGTCGTATGATGCCATTGAACTGTTAAGAAAAGAAGGGATTAAGATGTGGATGTTGACGGGGGATAATGAAAGTTCTGCCAAAAGCGTATCCAACGAATTGAAATTGGATGGATATTTTGCCAACGTTCTGCCGCATCAAAAACAAGAAAAAGTCAAAGAACTACAAGCTAAGGGAGAATATGTGGCTATGGTGGGAGATGGGATAAACGACGCTCCGGCATTGGCTCAGGCGAATGTGGGGATTGCTATCGGCAGTGGAACGGATATTGCCGCAGAAACTTCAGATATAATCTTAATCAACAATAATCCTAAAGATATCGCCACGCTGATTATTTTTGGCAAGGCGACTTATGAAAAAATGGTGCAAAATTTGGTTTGGGCAACCGGATATAATATAGTGGCGATCCCCTTGGCGACAGGAATTTTAGCGGGCTTAGGAATCCTGCTTTCGCCGGCTTTGGGAGCTGTTTTTATGTCATTAAGCACTGTGATTGTTGCAGTAAATGCCAAAATGTTAAAAATCAAAAAATAATAGTCGGTGGACAACTCAAATATTGAATAATAACATAGTCCAAACAAAAAACGCCGAGAGCCCTTGCTCCCGGCGTATATGTTCGTTAGAGACGGATCGCGCTTACTAATGCGCGACTATTCATTTATATTAAAAGCGCGCTTTGTTATAATGAAGTTAATCTCGCCGCAAGCGGCGAGAGTACCTGCCTGCCGGCAGGCAGGGTTGAGATACTTCCAATAAAAACACGATTAACATAATAAAATATGAATCGCCGAGGAAAATTTGTTTTATTGAATCGGGATGAATTCAAGGACTGGTTGTTTTCCGCTAACATTAAAAGACGGATCAAACTGATCCAGAATCATCACACTTGGCTTCCGGATTATTCCCGCTTTAAAGGAGACAATCATTTTCAATTGCTGGAAGCAATGGACAGATCCCACGTTAGTCGCCGGCTGGGCGGCATCGCCCAGAACATAACCACTTTCAGCGACGGTTTGATTGCGCTCTGCCGTTCTTTTGAGCGGACGCCGGCCGGAATTAAGGGCGCGAATCAGGGGGCCGTCTGCCTGGAAAACTTAGGCAATTTTGATTTGGGTGGAGACGAAATGTCCGATGAACACAGACAAACCATAATTTTCGTCAACGCCGCGCTCTGCCGTAAATTCAACCTTCCGCCCGATACCGATTCCATCGTTTACCATTATTGGTATGATTTAAAAACAGCCGAAAGAATGAACGGATCGGGATCAACCAAAAGCTGTCCGGGAACGAATTTTTTCGGCGGCAACTCGGTTGAATCAGCTGAAGAAAATTTTATCCCTTTGGTTCGGACTGAATTAGGCAAGCTCGGTGGTGTTGCCGACCCCAAAGCAATTGGTTTATATTAATATCGGCTGTATTTTTACGAGATATAAATAAAAGCCGTCGGGTCAATGCGACCGGACGGCTTTCTCAATGTTCTTTATTTAATGATTATGTCACTTAATGATTATGGCAAACCGGAAATCGTTTTCAACGGTTGCGTTGTCGGGTATGGCTTTTTTTTCATACCCCCTCTTTGTAACCGTCGCGTATTTACCGTCCTCCTTACCGCCAATAATAACTAAATCATCTTCGTCTTTCAACAGGTCGGGATTTTCCGACCAGAATTTGTATAATTCTTGGTGGGTTGCCAGGCGGCAACCGTTCGGCAGGCCGGTATCTAAGTCGGAGAATAATTTAGTCGTCAAGCCATGAAAATTAATTGGGATTCGGTCGTTGTTCGCGTCACTTATCCAAACTGTACTTCTTAATTTTCCGGCTCTAACCACGACTTCCGCGACACGCCGCAAAATTTTTTCATCTCTCAAGAGACAAAAATATTCGTCTCTGCCACCTTGTGTTCTGATTTGGTGGAGCAGATTTGCCGCGATCTTTAAGATCTCGGACCCACATCCACAGGCATGGATTAAACCTCCGTTACTCATCTTATTTTCCCTTTCTTTTTTTGGCTTACTTTCTATCAGCGTCACAAGACACTGATTATAAGCTTACCAACCTAAAGAACCATAGATGCATGATCATATCGTAAAAGAAATTTCTTGTCAATAGGCGATTGCCGGCTATTGCTGAATGAGGCGTTTTACGAAGTCCTTTTCTTTTTCAACGGCCAAGGCATTTTAATCAGGACAAAGCCGATAAAAGCGATCAGAAGACCCAGCCAGTTCACCAGCGAAGGATCGCGGGTCCGGTCCAAAAAAGAAATAGTGATAAGCTCGGCGGCGGTCAAGGAAACGACAAAAAGCAATTCGTCAAAAATAAGATTTTTTGAATATTTGCTGATAAACGGCCAAAGCGGCGCAATATTGATGATTATCAGGCCGAGAAAGAATCCCCAGCTTTGAGTCAAACTGCTATGCAGGGAAAAATAACTCATGGCCATGCCGTCAATTATCGTCAGCGGTATCAGCAGCCCGTAAACAATCATTTTTTCCTCCTTAGAGCTTCATCAGCAGGAAACCGATGATCACGATTGCCACACCCAGCCAATTATGGCGTTTGAATTGAACGGCCATACCCAGCGTCACTAAGGTTAACGTCAGAGTCAGGGCCATAATGGTGTCATAAAGCAACATGTCAAAAGCCAAATTTTTGGAGTCGGGGGCGACAAACGCCCAAAGCGGTATCAGATTAAGAACGATCATCACCATTAACAGTTTTTTGTTTTTGGCCTCATTATTTTTTTTGGAAAAGTAGGCGGTGATTGCGTAGAAAATTATTTCTGCCGGTATCCAGATCAGATAAGTGATGGTGGTAGGAAACATCTTAAACCTCCTTTAGTTGGAAAGAGCTTCAAAACAGCTTAGCGCAAATCGGTCTTTATGTCAATATGTCAATCTGATTAAAAAATCCGCTGCCAGTGGCAACGGATGATGGACAAATAATATGTAAACTCCCTGTTTCAGTCGGCACGCTTTAAGGCATTGATTCTTTTTGTCATATAATCGGAAAAGAACTCAAAAAAAGCTTCTTCGGAGGTGAAAACTTCGGTGGCGATATCCATAAACGGGCTGGTGTTTCCTTCAGGATAGATTACGAAAACATTCTTGCCGGTTTCAAAGCCCCTGGTGCATTCGTCGCTGACGCCCTTGGACAAAGTCGTTCCCGGGGGATAGTAAGCGACCTGATCGGAGGCCTCTGGGATATACCAATTCAAATCGCGATGAACCGTATGCCGGCGAATAACCAGCTCTTCTTGAGCGGAAAGACCGGCGCCCGACTCCATGTCAATCATTCTCGGATCAATCAGCGGCGTCGGCAAGCCGGTCAAGCGCCGGCCGAGCATGACAAGTTTTTCTTTAAACGCCGTGATCGCTCTATCCGCTTCGGAACTGGCATTGGTCATAGGCATCTGGAAATAAATCAAAAAAGCGCTGGCCAATAAACTTTCAATAATCAGCGGATCTTGTTTGCCGGGCAGAATATAATGCGGTTTGCCGAGATTGGAAGCCAATCCTTCAACCGTGTTCACTCCCACGTTCTGCCAGAGCGACAAATCGCGCAAACTGTGGTTTTGAGCCCGTCCTTGCGGCGTAGCCGTTTGCCGTTCCCTGATCGCTGACGGTTTTTCAATTAGCGTGATAAACAGATCGGGATTGAGTTTAGACAGGTGGCGCCAACTGTAAGCGTTAGTAAATATGTCATTCCAGAAGAATTGAGCGTGCATGTCAATGATCAGCCGGTCGTATTCTTCCTGGTCGCGGACAACCATGGCTAAAACCGAGTCAAACACCCTGTCTCCCAAAGCGCCCAGTAATTCCGGATTAAGATTAAGCAGATTTTCCGCCATTACCGGCGGTTTTTTCGGCGTCTCTTGGGCCAGTGCCAATAACATATCGCTTAGATGGTAACCTTTGTTTTCCAACCGGTTGAGATCGGCCTCAATATATTTGGCGCAAAATTCCTTGCTGCCGCCGCCAGGTATTCCCGCAACCACTATCTTCTTGCTTTTCGGCATGTTTTTTCTCCTTTTTTCGTTGTAATGTTCAATAAGCTTTACTTGCCTTTTTTATCATATTTTATGCAGCGTGTCAATTGATTTTTCCAAAGAAGACGCCGTAATGCCTCAATAAGCGCGGCTATAAGCCGAATCTTTCCGCTAATTTTTTTCTGGCATTGTCCACAAACCAGACAATAGTGTTTCTCAATCCCTCGTCAATGCCAATCAGCGGTTCCCAACCGATTAATTCGCGAGCGCGGGAGATATCGGCTAAAGTATCATGCGGCTCAACTCTGGGCGGCAGATATTCGGCTACGCCGCCGATTTTTTGCGCGATGTCGTTGACCGAGTAATTTTGTCCTCCGCCGATGTTGAGCACTTCGCCTTGGCCGACGCGGTCGCTTTGCGCCGCTAAAACATTGGCGCGGACAATGTCGCCGACATAAGTGAAGTCGCGCGTTTGCGTGCCGTCACCGGTGATGGTCATGTTTTTGCCGTCGCGTTTCTGTTGCAAGAAAACGGCGATGACCGTAACGTAACCGCCGGACATGGCCAGGCGCGGGCCGTAAGCGTTGAAGTATCTTAAAGAGACGGTCGGCAAACCGTAGAGCAAAGAAAAATTTCTGGCGTAATGTTCGCCGACGTATTTCTGAACGGCATAAGGGCTGATGGGCGAAGGCAGCATGGTTTCTTTCAGCGGCATCGCTTCCTGATTGCCGTAAGCGGAGGAGGAAGCGGAATAAACAAGTTTTTTTATTTTGGCTTCGCGCGCCGCGGTTAAGACGTTAAGCGTGCCGTTTATATTGATGTCGTGCGAAGTGAGGGGATCTTCAATGGATAGCTGGACGCGAGGCAGGGCGGCCAGATGGAAGACCCAGTCCTGGCCGGCGAAAGCGGGACGGATAGCTTCTAAATTCCTGATATCGGCTTCAATCAGTTGGGCGGCCGGATTAATGTTTTCTTTCAGGCCGGTAGAGAGATTATCCAGAACGGTTACCTCGTGCCCCTGGTTGACCAATTCGTCAACTAAATTTGAACCAATGAATCCGGCGCCGCCGGTGACTAAGCATTTCATAAGTTTAAGGATTAACTGTTAATTTTATTATCTTAGTACTATTTAGGGGCTGTGACAAGATTTTAAGGCAATTAATCTAAATTTAGATGATTTTATCTTGATTTTTAAGATTTTAATGATCAACCCGTTATACTTGACAGGAAAACTTGACAAGAAGCGGCTGGCTTGGTAAGTTAATAAGTCAAGTTTTCCGATTTTTAAAGTCGTGGGCTTGGTACTGAACTTTGACAAAAGAATAAAAAAGCATTGTAAGTTAAAAGTAGGATGATCATAAAAAACATAAGAGGAGGAAAAAATGTCAGAGACACCAGCAAGCAGTTGTTCCACAGGCGATACCAGACGGGGCAATAGAAGAAATGCCCATAAGGTCATAGTAGAAGATTGGAATGGATCTGCTAATCCAGATAAGTTCAAAACAATCGCCAGAAATGTTTTATTGCCGGTTGTTAATAAAGATATTGTTATCAGCGTTCCCCACTGCCGGATAAAACCGCTGTCTTCTGATGGCAAGTTCCATATTGAAATTTGGTCATCGCCGGAAAAGCTTCTTCCCCTTGTTCCGCCGCCGAAAGAGATGTGGGGCCAAGAAGTGTCTTGTTACGATTCCTTATATAGAGCTACCGGTTCAGGAGAAGCCATTATTGATGAAACCACCGGCTGGGCGGTAGCAGAGTTATTTCCTGACAATCTCTATATTCATTTTGATATTTGTCATAATGGCGACCCTGAAGAATTGAAGATTTTTAAGCTGCTTTTGAAAAGAGTAGCGGAATTTTTGCAACTTTCTCCGGCTGATAAAGCCAAGTTGAAAAAACAAGATGAGGAAAAAATTTTAACTGTTAACAAAGAGAGATATGCGAAATTGCTTTTAACTTTTTCCCAAGATAAAAATTCAAGGGACGATAGTAGAGAGCAAGTTGAAGAAATGGAGCGGCAAATCAAACAACACAGAGTCGCCTTGACTCGACTTTTATTTAGCCGGGAAGTAATCAATAGGAAAAGGGCGGATACTTCCTCCCGTTTCAGGAGTCGGGAAAAACTTTTAATTGAATTTGATCAATTGAGATCCATGCCTAAAATAAAAGACGTGACTGTTTATGAAGATGATGTTATCAGCGTGACCACTGACATTCTGTATTGTCGCAATAAAGTTACGGGACTGCTGTATGAAATCGGAGCTTTTCGCCTGGATATTAGGCCAGAATTGCCGATTGATGATGAGGATTTTCAAGATAACATCGCCTTCACCAATCTCACCAGAGTGATTAAAACTGGACTTTCTCAAACATCGCAACACCCCCACATTTTTAATACCAAAGACAATTTTTGTTTGGGTAATGCCGAAGAAATAATTCCGGAGTTACTGTCCGGATTGGAGATTAAAGCCCTAATCAGCGTGATGATTCAGTTTATTGAATCAGTCAATCTTGACGATTCTGCCGGAAAAGAACTTTTTCTTTGGCCTTTGGCGCCGCTTAAAATGCAATCTCCCGCAGTCCAAGACGAATTAAAAAGATTGAGACAAGCTGGTTTGTGGGGGCGTAACCCTTTTAGTAAAGTTGATGACAGCCATTGTTCCAGTAACTTTATAAAAATAGCGAAAAGCAGCCCTAAGAATTCCGTTGTTGTTTGGCAGTTAGGTGGAGATCATTGGTGTTTAAACGGCCGAAGAGACGATCAAGTTTATACGGATACCTTGGCAAGATGGCTGAAAGTAACCGATGATTGGGTTTATGCCATTATGAGAGATTATTTTTTTGTGATATCGAATAATTAGTGATACCGAATCAGATGAGTGTGGCAGAAAGCGGCAAAACAAAACAAAATCAACCGGGAGAGAATAAATGCTGAAAGCGAGAAAACCAGGCGCAAGAACGGGCGTTGCCCAGCCGACCAGACCCAAGGCGGCTTATTTTCGGCCGCACGCCTTTGAAAACAGAGTAACCGTAATCGGCGGTGGTGAACCGCTAATTATGGTTACGCCGGAAGTCCAAGAAGAAATGTATCATATTACCGATCAGGCCAGAGCGGAGGCGGGCTGGTTGGGGACTGTTTCCGAACTTGCCCTCCGTACCTATCTGATTGACAGGATCTTCATTTTTAAGCAGAGAGTTGATGGGGTTACCAACACTTTGACCAAAGAAGGTTTGTCGGCGACGGGTATAGAGATACTTAAAGAACCAGGCGGCATGGAAACCTGGAACAGAATAAAATTCTGGGGTCACAACCATGGCACTCTGTCAACCACTCCGTCAATTCAGGATAATGAACAATTGTTTACGTTTAGAAAATCCGGCCACTCCTATTTTATTCGCGGGATCATCAACCGAGAGGGCAGAATGGAATTTTCTATCATTTATTATGATCAGGGAATTTTAATTGAAGACGTTCCTTGGCAGGTTTTTAATCCCATCGGCACCAGCCGCGCCCCAGCCATTGCCAAAGAATTGGCAGAAAAAGTTACCTGGATTAAAGGCAGGCGCGCCTTTGGGAATTCAGTCGATATGGCTGCTTATTTTGCTGCAGCGGCAATGGCGCCAGGCGAACATTATGAGTAGCATTAACCCCACGCGCCATTTGCAGGTATTTTCTCCTCAAGAATTTAACAAAGCCGGCTATAAGATTGACGTGATTGGTTGCGGAGCGACCGGTTCGCGCCTCGTGCTGTCTTTGGCCAAGTTAGGCATTACTAATATCCGCGTTTGGGATTTTGATAAGGTCCAAGCCCATAACATTCCTAATCAGGCCTTTAACTTGGCGACGGATATCAACCGGCTTAAAGTGGAGGCGATACGGGATGCGGTTTCGGCCGCGACTGGCACCACCATAGAGATATGCGATACCAAGGTGGACGGCAGCCAAGAATTAGGCGATATTGTCTTTCTCTTGACAGATACCATGGCCTCGCGTAGAATGATTTGGGAAGGCGCTATTAAATTAAAGGCAGCCGTTCGGCTGATGGTGGAAACGCGTTTGGGCGTTGAATCGGGCAAGATTTATACCATTCATCCCGGGCGTCTTAGCCATATTAATGCCTGGGAAAGCACTTTGTGCGAAGATCGCGTAGCGACGCCCAGCGCTTGCGGAGCCGTTGTGTCAGTCGGAGCGACAGCGGAAATTATTTCCGGTTTTGCCCAATGGCAATTAATCAGATGGTTTCAGATTCAACAAGGAAAGGAGACGGATTTGGCCAACGAAATAATTTTTTCTCTTCGCCCCCCCATGATATTGACGAGAAATTTTTAGCAGTTTTTAATAATTGCAAACAGCAGAGCCGTGTGTTGCGGTTTTGCCGATAGTAATGCGGTACAACCAATAAGGAGGGTTAGTCATGCCCGAAAAGAAAGTGTCCCAAGATAAAGGATTTATTGGTGTCAAGGTTGCCAAATTGCCAGGCCTGGTTAAGGAAATCGGCCTGAATGGCAGACGGACAGTCGCCGACGCGTTGGAAGGCGCCGATCTGGATGCGGAAGAAGGTTACGAGCTCCGCGTCAACAACGAAGTCGTGGGAACCGATCATGTTTTGTCCGACGGGGACATCGTGCTTTTGGTGGAAGAGATCACCGGCAATTAAAGCCGGGCAGGAAAGTATGTTTTAGTTCATTAGCTTGTTATAGCCGGATCGCGTATCCGGCTTTTTCTTTTGGCGATTTCATATCCTTTACAAATCTTCAATAAGGTGCTAAGATAGTAGTGTTTTACCGTTAGAATAAGTTCTGTTCCAGGTTTGAAATTAAGGGCAATTAGCTCAGTTGGTTAGAGCGTCTCGTTGACGTCGAGAAGGTCAGTGGTTCGAATCCACTATTGCCCACATAAAACAAAAACAGCTTAAGTGCTGTTTTTTTGTCTACAAAAAAAGCGCCAAGATGGCGCTATTCCCTTATAAAGATCTTGATGGGCTGTTCATCGTGTTTTTCTTCAGTTATAGCAACGGTAAAATAAAACCAATCAACCTGGCTTTCTCCGACGGGCCGCCAGATTTCCTCCTCGCCCTCTTCGCCTTCTCCGCTAAGGCAAATCACTTGGTAAGCGACGGCTTTAACGGCCACCAGATAACTGATGTCGCGGCTTCGGGCTCCGTCAGCTTTTTTGCCGTCATCCCCTAACCGGTCGTTGTCCTTGGGACAATTTTCCGGAGCCGGTCTTAAGAAGCCGTTTCGGAATTCTTCAATGTATAATTGTCCGTCCCCTCGGATGACCCAATGCCCGATTTTAGTGCCGCGGATGTCTTCCGGAATAAAGAAGGAATAATTTTTTTCTGCCGGGCGGATTTTGCCTTTGGCAACTAAGCGCGAATCGGCATAAACTTCCCAGTGCAGTTCAAATTCCAATCCTTCGTTTTTATACTCGGCCGTTACGCCGTAGTTCATGTCAATTCTCGCCTCAACGCGCTGGCAAGCGTCTTCCGGCGGCAAGAAGATTTTTTGGACTGAACCGAACAACCGTTCGGAATCGTTTCTTTTTCGCAAATCGTCATTGGTTTGATCGGCGTCGGTGCAATTGTAGAAAAAAACCGGATGAAGGTTAAGGAAAGTGTAAATCTGATTTTCCATCAGGGGCAATTGGTTGCCCTGAAAAAAAATCATCTCCTCGGCGGCGGGCAAAGGGCAGAGCAAAAGCAAGCAGGCGAGCAGGGGCAGTAGTTTCATGGCACATCCTCCTCTTGGTTGCGGTTTGAAAGAACTTAATTAACAGTAGGCCTGAATGGATTTGAACCATCGACATCTACCTTAATTCATTCCGTAAGTTTTTGCTTTGGCAAAAACGAAGGATAGCGGTCTGGCGTCGGCGGCGGCCGACACAAAAGGAATATAGCCAACCTGGTGTCCGGCGTAGCCGGACTTGGCTAATAAGGGTAGCGCGAAAAATCTCTCTTAGTAGGCCTGGATGGATTTGAACCATCGACATCTACCTTATAAGGGTAGCGCTCTAACCACTGAGCTACAGGCCCAAAAACAGCCGATTAAACGGCTATAGTAAGATATTAACACAATTTGGAGAGATTTTCAAGCATCAACATTGACTTTTTGTTAAAATTAAGCTAAAATTTATCTTCTATCCAATGTATTGTATAATGTAATTATGGATAAAGCGACAGCAAAAATGAAAAATTGGCAAAAGGCGTCCTTGGGTCAGCCCGAGTTTTCGTTTATCAAAAAATTCAGCAAGCAGCACCCGGAAGCGAAAATTTACTTAGTCGGCGGAGCGGTGCGCGATATCTTGTTGGAACGGCCTACCAAAGATTATGACTTTGTCATCGCCGGCGCGCCGGCCGAAACGATGGAGAAATTTTTCAGCTCGCTGGGCGAAGTTAATCTGGTGGGCAAAAGCTTCGGCGTATTCAAGTTCATACCCGAGGGTTTTCATGTCGGCGACGATAATTTTGAAGCGATTGATATTGCTCTGCCCCGCACCGAAGTGGCGGGCATGAGCGGCGGCTACAAGGACTTTGAAGTCCAGAGCGATCCGGACTTGCCGATTGAGTCGGACTTGTCGCGCCGCGATTTCACCATTAACGCTTTGGCCTGGGATGTGACGGCGGAAAAAATAATTGACGAATTCGGCGGCTTGCAGGATTTAATGGCCAAGACGCTTCGAGCCATCGGTGATCCGGCGCAGAGATTCCAGGAAGATTATACCCGCATGTTGCGCGGCATTCGTTTTGTCTGCCAACTTGATTTTGTTCTGGAGCCGGCAACGCGAAAAATCATCAAAGCCAAAGCGGCCAAGATTAAAACCATCGCGCCCGAGAGGATCAATGAAGAATTCACCAAGATTATCATGTCTGCCGGCCCGGAAAAAGGCATCAGGTTGATGCAGGACATCGGTTTGCTTCAGGTTTTGATTCCGGAATTATCCGCCGCTTTCGGCGTGACGCAGAATTTGCATCATATTTATGATGTGTTTGAACACAGCGTCAGGGCGCTGCAAGCCGGAGCCGATCGCGGTTATAAACTGGAAGTCCGTTTGGCCGCTTTGCTGCACGATATCGGCAAGCCGCAAACCAAAGAGGGCAATGGCCCAAAATCAACTTTTTACAACCATGATATTGTCGGCGCCAAAATCGCCGGAAAGATTCTGCGGCGCTTGAATTATTCCAATGAGATTACCGGTTACGTTACCCATCTGGTGCGTTACCACATGTTTTATTACGCCCTGGACATCGTGTCCGACGCCGGCGTGCGCCGCTTGCTGGCGCGCTTGGGCAAAGACAATATAGATGATTTTATCGCTGTGCGCATTTGCGACCGCCTGGGCATGGGCCGGCCCAAAGCCAAACCCTGGAAACTGATCCAATTGGAGCGGAGATTTAAGGAAGTGCAATTGGATCCGATTACGCCCAAAATGCTCCTGCTTAAAGGCGATGAACTGATGCAACTGTTGGAGATTGCTCCCGGCCCGCGCGTCGGTTTGATTTTAAACGCTTTACTTAGCGATATTCTGGAAGATCCCAAGAAAAACAAGCATGATTATTTGGCCGAACGCGCCAAGGAATTGCAGAAGTTGCCCGATAAGGAATTAAAACGGCTTAATCCGGACGTGAAATTTTATGACGAAGAGAGAAAACGCAATTTACACCGCGCCAATTCCGATGATGACGCCTAAGAATTAAAAAACTCGGCCGAAACCGAGTTGCTCAAAGAGTTGCTTAAAGAGCTATTTTTGCCCGAAGAATTTTTTTATTCCGGCCAGGCGTTGTTCCAAGGCGCGCTTAATTTTTCCCTCAATCTCTTTTATCACCGCTTGTTTGACTGCTTCCGGCACCACGTCGGTGGAATCAATGTTTTCCAGGGGAACGCTTTTGTCGGTATAGATTTTCCAGTCATGGATATTAAGGATATCGCAAATGTAAAGTCCGCGGGCTTGGTTGATGTTAGTAACCCAAAGGATATTGCCGGTTCGTTTGCCGGCATTAGTTTGAAAGTAGTGGCAGCCGATTTCAACCTCGAAATCCGGTGTTTGCGCGGGCATGATTTATTCCTTTCCTATTTTTAACGAACAATCTTTATGTCAGATAATATTATTACAATTAATAAAGAAAGTCAAGGCCTGCGCCTGGACATCTTTTTGGTAGGCGAGTTAGGCCGAACCAGATCGCAGATTCAAAAACTAATCAAGTCCGGAGCGGTTGCGGTTAATGGCGAACAGCCGACCGTGCATCGGTTCTTAAAAGAGAATGACGCCATCACCATATCGGTTGAGTCCGAGGGGCAGGCGGGGAAATCTGAAGGCGATGAAAGGGATTCCTCCATTTCGCTTCGCTTCAGTCGGAATGACAAGGAGAAAGAAAACTTCAGTCGGAACAATAAGGAGAATGGCAAGGAGAAGAAACACCCCGATCGGAATAGCAAACAGTTGTGGTCGGAAATAAAAATCATTGATGACAATGACAATTATCTGATTATAGAAAAGCCGGCGGGACTTTTGGCGCATCCGACCGAACGGAATGAAACCAATACTTTAATGGACTGGGCGATTGCCCAATATCCGCAGATTAAAAAAATCGGCGAGGATCCGGCGCGCTCCGGCATTGTGCACCGTTTGGATCGCGAAGTGTCGGGACTGATGGTTATACCGAAAACCCAAGACGCTTTTGATTATTTTAAAAAATTGTTCAAGACCAGGCAGCTGACTAAAAAATATTTGGCTTTGGTTTACGGCCGAGTCGGCCAGGACGTGGGCGAAATTAATTTCCGCCTCGGCCGCGGCAAATCCGGCGAAGGCAAATTCGCGGCTTTCCCCTTCGGGTCGGCAGCCGGCAAAGAAGCCAAGACATTGTTTGCCGCTAAGCAAAGATTCAAGAATTACACTTTGTTGGAGCTGGAGATTTTAACCGGACGCACCCACCAAATCCGTGTGCATCTTTTTGCTTTAGGCCATCCGATCGTCGGCGATAATCTTTACCGCAACAATCGCCTGAAAGAGAAACTTAATCCGGGGCGGGTGTTTTTGCACGCTTACTATTTGAGTTTTAAAAATCAGCAAGGCGACGAAAAAATCTATCAATCCGAGTTGCCGGCAGGGTTGGCGCAAATATTGAAAAAATTGAAATAATTTTGGGTGATGACCGATCCCCCCCAACAGAATGCCGCCGTAATTAAGGCGGCATTTTCGTTTATTGGCTAGTGAGCGAGCGAACCAGCGCTTCAAAGCGCTGGATTCCGAGCGAGCGACGCCAATATAGTCAAATACTGCTCGGCTTGCCGAGCTGTTAGTACGCAAGTTCCACTATTACCC
>JBAYFY010000006.1:0-58550 GCA_041666945.1 Candidatus Buchananbacteria bacterium
CTCGGTGCGAATGGGAATATTTTGCAGATTGGGTTTAGAAGAAGACAATCTGCCCGTGGCGGTGACGGTTTGGTTGTAACTGGTGTGCACGCGGCCGGCTTTGTCGGCCAGAGCGGGCAAAGCGTCTAAGTAAGTGCTTTTCAGTTTGGACAATTCGCGGAATTCTATGATCAAGTCAATTATTTTATGCTGGCCTTGGAGTTTTTCCAGTTCGCCCGCGGCCGTGGACAAGCCGGTTTTGGTTTTGCCGATGCCGGCCGTGGATATTTTCATCTTGTCAAACAACACTTCTTTCAGTTGTTTGGGACTGGCCAGATTGAATTCCTCGCCCGCCATTTTCCACGCCTTCTTTTCTATCTCTTTAATCCGTTTGGCAAAAACGGCGCTCAAGTTCTTCAGCGCTTTGCTATTTATTTTAATGCCATTGGTTTCCATGTTCACCAGCACCCCCACCAGAGGCATTTCCAATTTTTCAAATAACGGCGAGAGATTGGCTTTCTCCAGTTCGGGCAGGAATTTTTGGTATAAGCGGAAAGTCAGATCAGCGTCTTCGCCCGCATACCAGCTGACTTTTTCTTGTTCCACTTCGGACATGGTTATTTGTATCTTACCTTTCCCAATCAGTTCTTCAATTGGTTGCATCTGATAGCCGAATTCAACAAACGCCAGAGTATCCAGATTATGCTGGCGGTGACCGGGATTTAGGACATAAGAAGCAATCATGGTATCAAAGAATAACCCGCTAATGGCTTGGCCGAAATATTTATTCAGCACTTCGGCGTCAAACTTCAAATTATGCCCGATTTTTTTGATTTTTTTACTGTCGAAAATTTTCGACAGTTCCGGTTTAATCTTGTCGGCCAAGTCCGCTGACAAATACCAGGCCTCGCCCTTGGTCCAACAGAAAGCAATGCCCACTAGTTGATCGGTAAAAGGATCCAGACCGGTCGTCTCCGTGTCAAAACAGAATTCTTCTTGCTTTTTCAGTTCGGTTAGGAATTTTTTCAGCTCGCCGGCCGTCACTAATTTGTAATCTTGTTTGCCTAATCTATTATTAGCAGGAATAACATGGATTCCCGCCTGCGCGGGAATGACGGAGGAGGAAGCAGGAATAACATGGATTCCCGCCTGCGCGGGAATGACGGAGGAGGAAGCAGGAATAACATGGATTCCCGCCCCTGCCTGCCGGTAGGCAGGGTGCGCGGGGATGACAGAGGGGGGAGCGGCTGCTTTTGATGTCTTCTGTTCAGTTATCGTCGCGGCAAACAAACTGCCTTGGCCGGTCGGCACAATCATGCCGCTTTTGGCGAGCGTCGCCACCTGGCTCATCATTCTTTTAAAACCCAGTTCCTGAAACAGATCCACCACCTTGTTCTGATCAAAACCGGTGAAGTGGCAATCAGCTAATTTGAATTTTATGGGCGCGTTCTTCTTGATGGTCGCCAGTTCCCGCGACATCAGCGCTTGCGTCTTTTGTTCCTTAAGCAGTTCCCGCGTGCGGTCTTTGATCAAATCCGAATCAATATGTTCATAAATCCCTTCAATGGTTTTGAAATTGTTCAACAAATCAATCGCGCCTTTCTCGCCGATGCCTTTGACGCCGGGGATATTGTCGGAGGTGTCGCCGCGCAGGCCTTTGTAATCAATTAATTGCTCGGGTTTCAAACCCCCGAATTTTTCTTTGACCTCGGCCTCCCCGTAGATAATCGTTTCGGATAATCCTTTATGAGGCGAGAAGACCTTAGTGTTGTAATCCACCAGTTGCAAACAATCCTGATCGCCGGTCAGAATAATAGTTTCAATATCGGGGCGGTCAATGGTTTTCATATTGGCGATGGTGCCGATCAAATCATCGGCTTCGTAGCCGGCTAATTCAAAAATCGGCACGCTAAACGATTCCAATACTTGCTTGACCAGAGGGATTTGCTCGTAGAGTTCATCCGGCGCTTTGACGCGCGTGGCTTTGTACGCCTCATATTGCTCATGGCGGAAGGTTTTTTCTCTGCGGTCAAAAGTAGCCGCGATATAATCTGGCTTGATGTCTTTTATCGCTTTAAGAAAAATAGAAGTGAAGCCGTAAACCGCGTTGGTGGGCCGGCCTTGGCCGTCGGTTAAAGTCGGGGGCAGGGCGTGAAAAGCCCGATGCACCAGAGCGTTAGAGTCAATAATCAGGAGTTTTTGTTTTTTAGCCGCCATAAATCATGGTTGAAAGTTGAGTTAATTATAGTATTTTTTCGGCTTTAATTCAATTAAAAAACCTCGGCCGTTTAGATGGCGACCAAGGTCGTTAAGGTGCCGCGGATAGGCATTGTTAGGCAATGCCGAAATTTTTTTTCAGCGCTTCCAGTAAGGGGACGATTTCTTCCGGCGGCTGCCAATCGCCCCTGGTATTTCGCACATGGGGGTAATCGAAAGAAAATTTGCACCCCTTGCCATTAAGACGGCATTGCATGGCGCCGTGGCCGCCAACCGGCTGGGCTTGCGGACAGGCGACATCAACCGATATGAAATTTCTTTCCGGGGAACAGCTAAGTGTTACCTTAGCCATCACCCCGCAGCGTCCGGGGACGGAACAACAAGATATTTCTTTAGCGAGATTCACGCCCACCACAGTTATTACCTCTTGCTGATTATTAGCCATTTGGTTTCTCCTTCTTTTTCTTGCTTCGGTGTCGGCAGGTTTTGATTTCAACATTAATTGTTTTTGCTTTCTTAGCTTCATTAACATAATATTGTATCAAATTAATTGATAAATGTCAACTGATATGAAAAATTTATGTCTATTTTGTTTAAATTTAAACAAAAAATCATTATTGATTTTTCTTGACTAAAAACAAGTTCGGCGATATGCTGTAATAACGTTAATAATAAGAACCTTACATTAATACAACTAAAGAGGAGGTGTCTATGATCATCGGTTGTTTTGGCGATACCCATGACGAAGATCAGGCGCTGATCAAGGAAATTGTAGAAAACGAATTTCGTCCTCGAGGCGTAGAGGTAATCGTACACATCGGCGATATCATTGCTAAACACGTTAATGCTGAATTGTTCGGCCATTTTCCGACTATTTGCGTTTTGACAAAACAGCAGGCCTTTGACTTTCGTTTCTCCGTCTCTCCGCAGGACTGGCGTTTTGTCCGCCCGGCTTTTCCCCAAGATCAGCCGCGTTTTATGGGCAAATGCAATGATCCCGAAGCCGGCGCGTATTTAAGAGAATTGGAAGAATTTTGCATGGAACAAAGAATTTTTGCCCGATTAGTGCCGATAATTTCGCCCGGCGGCGAACGATTAGTCGCTTATTGCGGCCATGAAAGAAGTTTTGATGTCTTCAAGAATCCGCAAAAGGTCAGCGACTTTTTTGCGGCGATTAATCAGGTTTATGACGGCGTTTCTTTGGCTATGACCGGCCATATGCATCATCAGTTTGTTTTTCGCCACGGCCCGATCACTTGGGTTAATCCCGGCGCCGTGGCCGAAGCGATGAATAAAACGCACGAATTTTCTGTAATTGACACCCGCACCAAAGAAGTGGTTTTGGGTCGGTTGAGTACGGCTGAAGCTAAAGCCGCTCCGGTAACGGTGGGCATTGTTTCTGACACGGGCAATGTTGATGAACTGGATTCCACATTCTGGAAACGTTTGCGGCATGAATTTTTAAAGCGCGGAGTTACTCATGTTATTTGTTGCGGCAATTTTCGTTCCGATGATATCGGCCGGCCGGAACTGGCTGGCATGCAAGTTTATTATTACTTATTGCCGGAATATACTGATCCGGCGTTCAAACCGGATAATTGGCAACTCATCACCCCTGATTATCCGATAGTGGAAATTTGCGGCCATCGATTTTATGTCCAACATGGCATTGGCCCGGAACACGCTGATTTTTCCGAAATCCAGCGGCATCAGGCCTTTATCGGATTATTTGGCAAGTATAAAAGGATTGATTATATTGTCGCCGGTTTGGTATCCGGCACAATTTTGCAAGAAACCGACGCTTATTCTTTCATTAACCCCGGTGACGCCAGAGATCATAAATATTTTGCCACGGTTTGCCTGCCGCGGCGCGAATACACGCTTAGCGCGGTACAACCTTCTTAGCGCAGTACAATCTTGATCTCTTGTTTGGCGCTAAACGCACCTTGCCCGATTCTTCATGAATCGGGCTTTAATTTTGCCGATTTGCGGTTTTTTTGATAAAATATATATAATTAGTGCTCAAAATATTCGTAATTCATCCTATGTATTTACAGCGCATTGAACTGCACGGTTTTAAATCGTTTGCCAATAAGACGATTTTGGAATTCCCCAGTCCCGACAAGCGGGATAACACCTGCGGCATTACCGCTATCGTCGGCCCGAACGGATCGGGCAAATCCAATGTCGTAGACGCGGTTCGTTGGGTGTTAGGCGAGCAATCGCTCAAGCTCCTGCGCGGCAAAAAAGCCACTGATGTGATTTTTTCCGGCTCGGCCAAGAAGGCGCAGTTGTCTTTGGCCGAGGTGGCTCTATATTTGAATAATGAGGACGGCGCCGCGCCGATTGATTATGCCGAGGTGGCGATTACCAGAAAATTATATCGCGACGGCACTTCCGAATATCTGCTTAACAAGACCGAAGTGCGATTATTTGATATTGTCATGCTACTGGCTAAAGCCAACTTCGGCCACAATACTTATTCCATTATCGGCCAAGGCATGGTGGACAAGATTGTTAATTACAGCAACGAGGAACGCAAGGATTTTTTTGATGAAGCTACCGGTGTCAAACAATATCAGATCAAGCGCGAGCGATCGGTATTAAAACTTAAGCGATCGCGGGAAAATTTGGAGCAAGCCAAAGTGCTGATTGTGGAGCTGGAGCCGCATTTAAAGTCCCTGACCCGCCAGGTGAACAAGCTGCGCCAGCGTCAGGAGACGGAAGCCGAACTGAAGGCGTTGCAAAGCAAGTATTACGGCCGGCTCTGGCAGGATTTGATGAAACAATACGATGAATTGGCTTTGCAATACAATACTTTGGACAAACAACGTTTGCGTCTGGACGCCAAGCTTGATGAGTTGCGCGATAAACTGGAGGAACTGTCCAAGCAAAGCAGCCGCGCCGAGGAATACGACAAATTGCAGGAAGAATATAACTCGGCTTTGACCAGGCAAAACGAGACCATGCGCGAATTGGCGGTCTTGCGCGGCAAATTGGAAGTGGAATATGCCAAAGCCGGCAAGCAGAATTTGTCTTGGCTGGAAAATCGCCGCGCCGAATTGGCAAGCCGGGTGAAAAATTTGCAATCAGAGATTAGAAGCGCCAAACTCCGGCAAGAAGGCAGTTCGGGCAAGCTGGCGGAAAAAGAGCGGCAAGTGAAAGTGCTGTCGGACGAGTTGCTGGTGTGGCAAAACAATCTGGATATCATGCAGGATGAGTTTTATCGCCTCCGCTCCGGCGGCCGCGTTAATCATAACCAGGAAGCGGTCAGAGCGGTTTTGGGTTTGAAAGACAGGATCGCCGGCATTTGCGGCACGGTCAGCGAGTTGGGCCGAGTGAAAAACGGCAAGCACGAATTCGCTTTAGTGGCCGCCGCCGGCAATCGTTTGTCGGCCATCGTGGTGGAAAGCGAAGCCGTAGCCATTGAGTGTATTGATTGGCTGAAAAAAAACCGTTTGCCGCCGGTAACTTTTTTCCCGTTGAATCGTTTGAAAGAGTTTTATTTGTCCAAGGACACGGAAGACGTTTTAGCGGAAAGCGGAGTTGTCGGTTTGGCTTCCGACTTGTTGTCGTATGATCGCAAATACCAGCGGGTTTTTGAGCAAGTTTTCGGCAGCACGGTCATAGTGAGCGATTTAGAGAGCGCTAAGGCCATCGGCGTCAATCGTGAACGCATGGTAACTCTGGACGGCGATGTGCTGGAAAAATCCGGCATGATGCGCGGCGGTTTCAAGAAGGCGGAAAGTTTGCAGTGGCGCGCGCCGGATGAAAAATATTCTTCCGAAGCCAAAATCAAAGAGATCGCCAGCTTGAAAGCCAAGATTGAAGACCAGCGCCGCGAGCGGGAGAATCTGTTTTTACAAATCGGCGATTTGAAAGTCCAGGCGCAGGTGGACGCAGACAAGGTCAGATCGCTGGCTCTGGAGATTGACGGGCAGGAAAAGGAGTTGGTTAAGGTCAAAGCGGATATTGAGGAAACGCAATTGACGCCGCAGGAACGCAAGCTGTTCCAGTCCGAAGTGCTGGCCGGACGCGAAAGCAAAGAACGCGAATTGCAGGGAATTGAAGAGGTGATTTCCGGATTGCGCGAAAAGATTGACGGCTTCAATTTGCGGGAAGAACGCAAGAAACAAGAAATTTTTTCTTTCCAGCAGGAATCATACGCCTTGCAAACCGATTTAAACGGCGTTAATGAACGGTTATCCTTAGTCAAAGTGGAATTGGCTAAGGTGGAGACGCGGCGGGAAGACACGCTGTCCGCTATCAGAGAAAATCTCGGTTCGGATTGGCAATTCAAGAACAAAGAAGATTATTCAGATGTTGATTTAACGGAAGACAAGGATAAAATTGACCGTTTAAAACGCCAGTTGGAGCTTATCGGCGGCATTGATCCGGAAGTGGAAAAGGAATACGAGGAAGTGAAGACGCGTTTTGAATTTTTGTCCGAACAGTCGCTGGATTTGGAAAAAGCCATAGGCGACTTGGTGAAGGTGGTGGAAGAATTGGATAAATTAATCAAAATACAATTTGAGGAAGAATTTGAAAGGATTAACAAGGATTTTTCGCGTTACTTTAAACAGTTGTTTGAGGGCGGGGCGGCTAAGCTGACATTGGTGCATAAGGAAGAAGAAAAAACCGAGGCGGAAAAAATCAGGGAACAGATTAATCAGGCGCCGGCCGACGGCGTCATGACCGAAGAAGGCGTGCCCGAAGCGCTTGAGGAAGCCGCGGCGGAAGCGGTTAAGCCGGTTTATCCCGAGGATAAATCTTTTTTGGCCAATATGGGCATCGAGATTGAGGCCTGTCCGCCGGGCAAGAAGATTAAAGCGATTAATATGCTTTCGGGCGGCGAGAAAACCATGACAGCCCTGGCTTTGATTTGCGCCATTATCAACAATAATCCGTCGCCATTTATCTTATTTGACGAGGTTGACGCGGCATTGGATGAAAGCAACTCGGCCAAGTTCTCCGGCATCGTCAAGGAGCTGGCGCATAAGACACAATTCGTCATTATCACCCATAATCGCGCCATTATGTCTGAATCCGACGTGCTTTACGGCGTGACTATGCAAGGCGACGGCGTCAGCCGGCTGTTGTCGCTGAAGTTGTCAGAGGCGGAACATTTAGGCAAATAGATATAAGTAAAAACACCCTGCCAGTTAGAGGGTGTTTTTATAATATTATTTTTTTATTTTAGTATTATTTCTACACTCCTTTCGTCATTCCCGCACTCCTTTCGTCATTCCCGCGTACCTTGCCTGCCGGCAGACAGGGGTGGGAATCCAGGTTATTTTTTCTCTTTATAAAAGGGGGATTGGGAGGGGTTTAATTTTCACGATACCCCTTCGTCATTCCCGCACTCCCTTCGTCATTCCCGCACTCCCTTCGTCATTCCCGCACTCCCTTCGTCATTCCCGCGTAGGCGGGAATCCAGGTTATAATTCCATTTTCACGATACCACTTTGTCATTCCCGCACTCCCTTCGTCATTCCCGCACTCCATTCGTCATTCCCGCACTCCCTTCGTCATTCCCGCGTAGGCGGGAATCCAGGTTATGATTTTTTTACGATACCTTTCTCTATGAGAAAGGTATCACCAAAGAGTCGCGACCGCTAAAAATCATGGCCAAATTTTCAGTTGCGCCCACTCAAATTTTCTAACGCTACGCTTGCAAAAATTTTTCGTGAGCGCTTGGTCTGTCTTCGACAGACACTGAAAATTGGCACAATATTTTTAATGGTCGCAGTTTATAATGCGAATACAAAAGCATAATTCAGATGAAAATAAAAATCCGTTTGACGTGAGGTGTATCAAACGGATTTCGTAAGCTTAAATGTTCAGTTTTAAACTGTCGCGGGAGCGGCAACGGGATTATCGCGTTGCGCTTTCAGGTGAGCCAACAGCTTGGTCAGCCATTCGCCCATCTTGGTTTCCGGAAAATATTCTTGCAAAGCAGTGGCATATTCCAATACCTTCTCCAGGTGAGGAATGAGTGAGATAGGATTGCCGCTTTCGTCGCTTAAGCCGGACTTATCGATTTCGTAAGGGTCAAAGCCCAGGATTTTTTCTCGATCGGGCGTGCAGTTGGACACGGTGTAAAGCGATTCGGCGTAACCCTCCGCATCACCGCGAGCATCTTCTTCATTGGCCCAATCGCGTAACTGCATTCCCCAGCCAGAGACCTCCGGCGCTGTGAATTCTGGTACAATGGCCTCGCCGATCAGATAAATTTCACCGATTCCGGTTTGCATGTTGACCGTCACTTCCCATTCAATGTCCCAAACCTTGATGGCTCGATCGTAATCGCCGCAATGCTTCAAACGGTTAAGGGGATTGTCCTGCCCATCACGTTTGAATGGCGCTCCCACAAAAAATATTGCGGGATCGGCGCCAATTTTTTTGAAACATTTCCCGCCAACATTCTCTACTGTGTGATCGATATAAATACTGTCTCCGGGGCCGGATTGCCATTGCATCTCCATCACCGCCGCCGCATTAGCAAAGTGTTCAGCGCTCAATTGGGTAGGATCACTCCTGCTTGTCATACCGACTATTAAATGATAGCCGGGGTCGGTGGCAATCTGCGGAATAACCAGCAGATAGTTAGACAGGCGCTCATTCAAATATTTCAGCTATTCCAGATTATCCGCTGTCCAGCCGTGATAGCCGGTAACGACAACCCCGCGTCCGTGACGCACGCCGTTGCCATTGATGTCTGTTCCGCGCATCAGCAGGGTTCGTTTTTCTGTTTCAGCAGTTGCCATCTTGTTTTTCTCCTTCTTGTCCTCCGAAGCCTTGGCATAGGAGGATGGTTGTTAAGGTGCGGTTTAAAGTTTAAGTTAAATACCGTTGATTCAGCATTTAATTTATAACATCTCATTATATCATTTTGCCGGTATAATGTCAATAGGTTATTTCTAATGTTGTTTTTTCGGGTAGTTAATCAATAAATTACAATAAAAAAAGGGGCGCAAGATTCGCACCCGTAAATATTACTTAAAGGTGGCTTGCGCCCACTGAGATCCGGTGCTCAGTACTCATTTTCGCCTGCTGGATGAGTAGGCGAGAATAAATAATCCGAAGATCGGAGTTTTAGCCGTAAGTCAAATGGCTATGCTTTTTACCCGCGAAGCGGCGAGCACAATTGCTCTTTGTGGAATTGTTGAACGCCTGGAAAATGCGAACTATCATGAAAATAAGGTGGAAGCGGGTTGTTGCGTTGTAAAGTTCGCGGGCGCGAAGGTAAGACTTATGTCCCTTCATCAGGCGCCAAGCAGATAAAAAGCAGAAAGCTGGTTTTAAGATATGAATCTATGGAGACGTTTAGCTGCGAGAGCCAAGAGAGATTGATATTTGGCCCATTTGCGCTAATCTATCTTTATTGCCAGGTTTCTATATCTGTGGTCATTGTCATGACCCTAATGTGCGTTGGAAGCGTTATCTTTGCCTCCTATTGATATTATATCAGTTTTTGACAACTCGGTCAAAACTTTGACAAGTATAAATAAAATGTTTTAATTTAGCTAAAAATAATTATATTTGTAAAAAACAAAAATATTTTTTCCACAATAAAAAACAGTTGTTGATAAAGTTATACACACTTTATCAACAACTGCTATTTTTGGGGTTGTTTAATAAATTTTTATTTTGTTACCCCAAGCTTCCAACCAGTTAAAATCAGATAAAACCGGGCTGACATAGGTTCTAAATGTTTGTAAGTTGATTTTTAAATAATCATTATTGAAAGGAGGCGGAGAAATGCGCCATAAAAGGTTGTTACCCAGCTCCAATCGGCCGTTTTGCAGTGAATAAAACAGGGTAAACGACTGGTCGGAGTTGGCAAAGACACGTTTTCCGTCGGTGGAACTTGATTCTTGCGGTTCGCCGCCGCTTAGAAGCTCCGTAACCGGCGTGCCATCGCTTAAATAAATCGTTTTAACTTGGGGTTGGCGGCGAGAGACCAATTTTTTCATGATAGTTTCAATTTTCTTGGCGTTTTCGACAGATAGGTCCGATTTGGCGGACAGAAATAAAGCCAAGTCATAATCGTTTAACAGATCTGTGCCAGTAGCTGAACGGGATTTAGCAATAATCGTCAGCGGTTCGGAGATTAATTGAAACCAAAATTGGTCAGCCAAATCAAAACCGTAAGATTTTTTCAGTTGCGCCGTGATTTTTTCTTGAAGCCGGTAATCCTTGGGCAGAGAAGACAGGATGGTTTTATACCATTGTCTGAAGAATTTTGCCGGTTCAGACAAAATTAAGATGAAGTCGGCGTCGTTATCGGTCTGAGGCGGTTGCCCGACAGAGATTAGCGGCCAAGACCACAGCGGAAAAGAATGTTGATCCCCGGTCAAATTGATAGTTGAGCCGGAAAACTTGCCATGCCAAGCCAAACCGCCGCGTTTCGTTATGGCCAAAGAAGTTATTTTGAGCGTTTTGGGGCTATTGCCCGTTTGCGGCCGCAGATAAACGGTGATGTCCCGCGGACGATTGAGTTTATCCTGAAGTTTGAGCGGAGAAAACAGCCAAACGGTTTTAAGCGACTTTAACTTTTCCTGATTATCGGCGACGGCAAAAATTCCGCCCCAGCGCCGGTAAGGAATGTTTTTTTGAACCAAATAATCCCGCACTTTTGAGCTTTTTGCGGCGTCAAACAATAAAAAACATGATTGATTATTATTGTCGGCCAGGCAAACCTGTCCCAGGTTGGATTTGAGCCAGTGGCGGTTGAAATCGGTTAATTGGTAATCGGCCAAAAGGCGGTCAATCACTTTCAAGCCGGCTAAAGATTTTTCTGCCGAACTAAGATTTACGGATAAGTAAAAAGTCGTGTTGGCTCCGGCGAATTTAGCCAGTTTATCATTGCTGTTTAAGCCGTTTAGCAGATTGATTAAGATAAGAGAAAAAACAACACCTACCGAAATCCCGGCCAGAAGCCGGGATCGGTAAGAGATTTGTTTCAGCTTGATGATAAGCAAAGCAATCATTGCGTGATATGTTTAGACGGAGTTAAAGCATTAGCGTCTGAATCCGCCGCGATCATTGTCGCGCCGTCCTCGTCCGCCGAATCCGCCGCGGTCGCGATCGCGGGAGAACCCGCCGCGCGAACCGGGACGATCGCCGCCGCTGCGCGGCCGGCGCGTGTCTTCAGCCGGGTTGTAATTCGGATCGGCTTGCTTGACCGACAGATTAATGCGGCCCTTGTCGTCTATTTCGGTAACCTTAACAGTTAACTCGTCGCCGATGTTGGCAACGTCGGTTATTTTGTCCACGCGGTTGTTGGAAAATTCGGAAATATGCACTAAGCCGTCTTGGCCAGGCAGAATTTCCACGAAAGCGCCGAAGTCCATTAAGCGGACGACTTTGCCGGTATAGATTTCACCCGGCTCCACTTCTTTGACCAGTCCTTCAATCCAAGCCACGGCTTTATCCATGCTTTCTTGGCCGACGCCGGTGATGGCGACGATGCCGTCATCGTCAATGTCAATCTGGACGCCGCATTCCTCAATAATCTTATTGATGACTTTGCCGCCGGCGCCGATGACCGCGCCGATTTTTTCCGGATCAATGCGCAGGCAGACGATGCGGGGCGCGTAAGGCGATAAGCCGGAACGCGGTTCAGGTATGGCGGAAGTGATAACATCTAATATTTTCAGGCGCGCTTCTTTGGCGCGGGTTAAGGCCTCCACGCACAGGTCTAAAGAGAGGCCTTCAGTTTTGGTGTCCATTTGGACGGCGGTAATGCCGTCACCGGTGCCGGTAACTTTGAAGTCCATGCCGCCGGGGCCGTCTTCAAAATCCTGCAAGTCGGTAATGACTTTGTTCCGTTTGCCGTCCGAGGCGAGGCCGATGGCGATTCCGGCCACCGGTTTTTTGATGGGCACGCCGGCATCCATCAGGGCCAGAGTAGAACCGCAAGTTGAGGCCATGGAAGATGAGCCGTTAGAGCCCATAACTTCAGAAACGACTAAAATCGTGTAAGGAAATTTTTCCTTGTCCGGCAAAACCGGAATCAAGGCCTTTTCGGCCAAAGCGCCGTGGCCGATTTCGCGGCGTCCGGGCGAGCCGAAGCGGCCCGGTTCGCCGTAAGCGAACGGGGCGGAACTGTAATGATGGATGTAGGTTTTTTTGGTGTCATCCTGGGTCATTTCATCAAGAATCTGGGCATCGCCGGGCGCGCCCAAAGTGACAACGGACAAGATTTGGGTTTCACCGCGCTGGAACAGGCCGGTGCCGTGAGTTCGGGGCAGAATGCCGACGCTGGCTGACAGAGGGCGGATATCATCGGCGCCGCGTCCGTCAATTCTTAGATTCTTGTCTAAGATGGCTTTGGTTACCTCGTCTTCCAGATACAAATCAAAGTTGGCTTTGACATAATCAATTATTTCTTCGTGCGCGGCTTTGGCTTTCAGCTGTTCAATAAACAAATCCAGAAGTTTTTCGGCCACGGCTTTGCGTTCGCGCTTGGTGCCCTTGGGTTGGTTGAATAAATATTTGTCCAGTTGCGGCGCGAAGAATTTTTTGGCTTCTTCAAAGGTCGCTTTTTTCTCGGCCAAAGTCACTTCCATATTGGCCCAGGCGGCTTCTACCAGTTTGGACTCGTCTTTTTTCTCCAGCCCGATTTCTTTTCTGATGCTTTCAATGAAATCCAACAGCGGTTTGATCGCTTTTAAGCCGAAGTCAACGGCCTTGGCCATGTCGGCCTCGGCGATTTCTTTGCCCTCGGCGTCAATCATCAGCACTTTGTCGTAACCGGCGGAAAAAACCAGTTTAAAATCAGATTCTTTAAGTTGATCCTCGGTCGGATTAACAATCAATTCGCCGTTAACGCGGCCGACGCAGACGCCGACCAAGGGGCCGCGCCAGGGGATGTCGGAAATATGCAAAGCCAAAGCGCCGGCGGTAATTGCCAGGACGTCAATGGAATTTTCCTCGTCGTAAGACAAGACGGTGGTGGCGACTTGCACCTCGTGGCGCATTTCTTGGTTGAATAGCGGGCGGATGCCGCGATCAATCATGCGGCCGTCTAAAATGGCGTTATCGGTCGGACGGCCGTCGCGTTTGACGAATTTGGAGCCCTTGATTTTGCCGGCGGCGTACATTTTTTCCACCATCTCCACTTGCAAGGGGAAAAAGTCAATGCCCAGGCGCGGCTCTTTGCCCATGACGGCAGTCGCCAGAATAACGGTTTCGCCATAGGAAACCAGGGCTGCGCCATTGCATTGGTGAGCCAGTTTGCCGAGTTCCACGGTTAAAGTTCTGCCGCCGAATTCGGTTTGGAATTTTTTGTTGGGAAACATAGTTTCGGTCCTTTCTTGTTTAGGAACCGAGAGGGATTTATTTGAAGGAAAAAACACTTGTCATCGTTTCGTTTCAAATGACAGGATAATCTTTTCTTTCAAATAAATAATCGCCTTGCCTCGGTTCGCATTTATTATTTTATTAATCAGTTTGTAAATGATCTGGCTTGGTGCAAAACGCGGGGCGCCGAAAATCCGGCGTCCCGCGCACCATAATTATACTTCGGCAGTTACGGTTTCGATCTTGGTTTCCTCGCCCAGTTCCTCCTTGACCTCATCTTCCAAAAGTTTGGAAGTGAGTTCTTTGCGCTTGGCTATTTTCAGTTTCAGCTTCTTGACCAATTCATCAAAACCGGCGGAATTCTCCCGTTCCAGATAGCGGAGCAGGCGACGTCTCTCGGCCACTTTGCGCAATAAGCCGCGGCGGGAGGAAAAGTCCTTTTTGTGGGTCTTCAAGTGTTCGGTCAAGCTTTTGATCTCCTCGGTCAAGAGCGCGATTTGCACTTCCGAGGAACCGGTGTCATTCTCATGAACAGCGAATTTTTTGATAATCAGCTGTTTCTTTTTTTTGTCGATCATAATGTATTGATCTGATGAGTCGGTTATTTTTTAGCCAACTCATATGTCGCGTAATTCCCAGTACTTATGTGTTCTGCCCAGGGCAGAAACCGGGGTTGCCGGCCCTCCGGCACCGGAAATTCGCCTTAATAATTAGTGGTTTTATTATATAGCATTTAAGAGGAAATGTCAATATTAGCTGTCATTCCCGCCCCCCCTTGTCATTCCCGCGTACCTTGCCTACCGGCAGGCAGGGGCGGGAATCCAGATTTCTTGTCATTCCCGCACCCTCTTTGTCATTCCCGCACCCCCTTTGTCATTCCCGCACCCCCTTTGTCATTCCCGCGTAGGCGGGAATCCAGGTTATAATTTTTTTCACGATACTTTTCTCTAGAGAAAAGTATCACCAAAGAGTCGCGGCCGCTAAAAATCATGGCCAAATTTTCAGTTGCGTCCACTTAAATTTTCTGACGCTGCGCCTGCCTGCCGGCAGGCAGGCTTGCGAAAATTTTTCGTGTCCGCACGGTCCGTCTGCGACAAACACTGAAAATTGGCACAATATTTTTAATGGCCGCATTTTTGAATGCAAATACGGTACAACGCAAATACAATACAAATACAATACGAATAAAATAAAACATCCCCGCGAAACGTGTTCGCGGGGATGAAGAAAGAACTTATTCGTTCGTCGTCCTCTGGCTGGGCCAGCCAATAATCGGGTAAATAACCAGACACCAAATGAGTTTTTGCAGGCGGGATTTTTGCAGCTCTTGCCGCAATTTAATCCCCTCCGTTATGCTTCGGCCGCAACAAGGGCAGAAGCCGTTGTTATGGTAACGATAGAATTTATTGCCGCATAAACATTTGAGCGGTTTCACCCCTCGAGCGCCACAATCATTGCAGTAAAACTCATCAATGCCGATATAGCCATGATCATTGGGACACATTTTACCCATAGCTCATTCTCCTTTTAATTGTGCCTTATGTGGCAACTCGGTTTGCGATCCAACGGCTCCGCCATTCACGAGACGGGCGAAGTAATTCTCGGCGGTATCCACGGCTTTTTTCCCGTGCTGGTGCAGAAAAGTCCGCACATAGAAACTTACCGCCTGTTTCTCGCTGTACGCTTGAATTACCAGGGGTTCGCCCTTGCGGCGAATCCTCCGGCCTCGCCTGGTTTCCCAGTCCTTACGATAAATCCAGAAGGCGAATTTACCCGGCCGTCTGGTAAGACGCAATTGCTTTTTTCTTGCCATTTTATCTTCTCCGGCTTTAGCCCATTTTGAAGGAACATTCTTGAAAATCATCAATATACCATTGTATCACACTTTAATATTTTTGTCAATAGAGGGGTGCGGGTAGTATAATGAAGGTATGTTTATACACTATTTTATCCCCCAGAGAATCGCTTTTTCTTTCGGCCCCGTTAATATTTATTGGTACGGCCTGATTATCGCTTCAGCCATATTATTGTGTCTGGCCGCAGCGATTTTTTTGTTGCGCCGGCAAGGCGACAAGACCGACGATATTTATGAACTGACTTTCTGGGCGGTTGTCTGGGCGGTTGTCTGGGCGCGTTTGTATGATGTGCTGATAGTTGACTGGGCTTATTTTTCTCACCGGCCGCAAGAAATAATCGCTGTCTGGCAGGGAGGCATGGCCATTCATGGCGCCATCATTGGCGGTATCGTCGCTTTGCTTTTATGGTGCTTATGGAAGAAGAAACCGGTTTGGCCGTGGCTGGATTTGGGCGTGGTGGTTTTGCCCTTGGGCCAGGCGTTAGGACGCTTCGGCAATTATTTTAATAATGAATTATTCGGCCGACCCACGGACCTGCCCTGGGGCATTCCCATACCGGAAAGTTTGCGGCCGGAGCAGTATCTGTCCAGCCAGTATTTTCAGCCGTTATTTCTGTATGAATCATTGTTGAATTTTGTTTTGTTTTTGTTGCTGTTTTTTTCTTATAAGAAAAAGCTGTTTCGGCCGGGCCAGTATCTATCTTTGTATTTTATGGGTTACGGCCTGATCAGATTCGTCATGGAGTTTTTGCGGTTTGACGCCACAGCCATGATTTACGGCCTTCGCTGGCCTCAAGTATTGAGCTTTATTTTGTTTTTATTCGGTGTTATATTATTTTTTATAAAAAATCAGGATTCATTTCTGGTACCTTTCTCTAAGAGAAAGGTACCTCCAAAGAGTCGCGACCGCTGAAAATCATGGCTACATTTTTCATTCCGCTCGTGAAAATTATCTGACGCTCTGCTTGCGATAATTTTCCACTCGCTTTTTGTCCGCCTGCGGCGGACATGAAAAATTAGCACAATATTTTCAATGGTCGCATTTTAGAATGCAAACAAATAAAATACAAAAAACACCCCGTAAAAGCGGGATGTTTTAGTTAAGGTACGATTTCATTCCTCTTTAGGTAGAGGAAAATCCATAACTGGGAGTTCTGATAGGTAATCTTGCCAATTTTCAGATGGTGCTTTGATTAGATTATTCTTGGTTAAAATTCGGCCATTCTTTTTATTTTGTAGATGATAAGTCAATAGAAATGCTAGTAGTGGAATAAAAATGACTGAGCCAAACATACAAGTCATACCGATAATAATCCCAATTATGGGATTAAATTGCTTAGACACCCGATCTACCCCTTGGATTAATTCTATTGCTTCCGCATTCAGCCAATTATTCAAACTAGGAAAATAAAGCAAAAGTGTAATTAATACAACCGTTTGAGCAAAGAAAACAAGCATGAAAAACACCACACTTGTTTCTAATGCTGGAAAGATTTTTTCTACTTTATCCGTAGCCGCTTTTTGAGCAATAATCGCCAGGTGTTTTTTGATATCTTCCTCATTCGCGCCCCAGATACCGCCATCAACAGTAGTGTAATGTTGGAAGCGGCAGCAGCAACCGCAGATTTCACAGGGTTTAATTTTTGCCGGCTGGTTTATCGGCTTGCGTGTGAAGGGGTCAAATTCTATCAGTTCAATCGCCCCGCCATGATAGTAGTATCTCAAGTCATTCTTATCCATCATTATTTCTCCTTTTGTTAAGTTGTAATGTGCCTTAAGTTAAATCCGCAGTGAATTTAACGTAACAATCAATTATATCACCTGGTTAGTAATATGTCAATATTTATGACCTTTATTATATAAACATTTTTATAAACTCGCATAATTTGCCATTATTTATGGTGTTTGCTATAATATATTAGACGTCAAAATTGTCGACAAGTATGAAAAAATCAATAAAAAAGGCCCTGGAGGGCTTTGGTTTGGAAGACAAGGAAACAGAGGTTTTTATTGCGGTTTTGGCTAATGGACCCTCAACCGCCACAGAGATAGCCAAATTATCCCAAGTTAAAAGAACGACGGTTTATATTGTTGCGGAGAAATTGTTAGCCAAGGGCTTATTCGCGCAGTACAAGGCCAAGTATGGCACGCATTATGCCGCCTTGGATCCAAAATTACTGACAGCCAAAGCTGACGCCCTTAAAGAGGATGTAGTAGCGGCTATGCCGGAACTATTGGCTTTACAAAAGAAAGAATTGCATGAGCCGTCGGTTAAGTATTTTAAGGGCAAAGAGGGTTATTTGTCCGTGCTTGAAGATACTCTGGACGGATATTCGTACGAGATTCTTTACTTTGGATCGGCGGATGATTTAAACACAGTAATATCTGAAAAATATGCGGAAAAATATATTGCCGAAAGGATTAAAAGGAAGATAAGCTTTCGGCAGATAGTGGTTAATGATGTTTTCTCTCGCAAATTAAAAGGCCTAGACAGCCGGGAATTAAGACAGACAAAGTTCCTGCCCCCGGGCTATGAGATCAGAGCCAATACTGTTGTTTATCAGAATAAAGTAGCGTTTTTTTCTTCGGGTAAGGAAATGTCTTGCATGCTTTTGGAAAGCCGCGATATTTCCGAGATGGAAAGAAAAAAGTTTGATCTGTTATGGAGTAAAATCTAAAATACAAAAAAACACCCGATAGTATCGGATGTTTTTTAATTGGCAATAAACATGGTTCTGCGGGCCGAAGATTGCGCCACTCTTTTGGAGAAAGAAAAAAGACGCGTAAGCTTACGCGTCTTGTGCTTGCCGGCTTGCAGATGACTGTTCCGGTCGTCTTTTTTTGTATTCTTCATAATCCCAATCAGGATCGAAATCAGAGAGTTTGTCTCCGTCCGCCAAAACGGCTTCTCGCACATCAATATCGCCGTAGTCAAGGATTTTCAGATGATTATATTCCAAGCAAAAGTTTTCCGGGCTGTCAAAGTTATGTTCTCCATTTGCCTTTGGCGATAAATAGTAGAATTGAAAGTAAGGTCTGTTTTTGGTAATCAGCGGCGCCGAAGCTATTTTTTGGATATTGAACAACCCCAAAAAAGAAAAGTAGGTCGGTTGTAACAGGCGGTGCCGAGTCCTTAAGTAAAACCAAAATTCTTGCCAGTTGGCATTAATTCCCCTAAACAAATGATGGCGAAAGCAATCGCCATATAGAGAGTTCCAGATTAGCTGACACTTAAACCAATACCAGACATGTCCCTTAATCTCCCAGGGCTCAATGAAAAGGCGATGCAGCCCCTTAAAAAAATTAATTTTGGCAATTTTTATGGCGATGCCCAAGCAAGGAATCAGAACAACAAATCTGGTATGCCCTTGTTTTAAGAAGCGTCTCTGCCTAAGTTCCATTTCCCCATCCTCCGTGTTTGATATTATTTTGAAGTGCTTTTTAAAGTGCTTAATGGATAAGCTTAGCATAATTATAAAAAAAATCAAGCCCCTATTATATAGGGCTTGATCGTCAATAAAGGCAATAGACATGGTTCTGCGGGCCGAAGATTGCGCCACTCGGGCTGATTGGGCTAGGCAAGAAAATTCTTATTAGCATCGTTCGAGTCGAAACCCAAACGAAACTGATAAGGAATTCCCATGCTTGTCGTGCCTAGCCGGAACAGCCCGCCTGGCAAACCGCCGCTCCAGAAGAGCCGCGGCAATAAAAACTTTCTCAAAGTTTTGTTTAATGGAAGGTGACAAATTTTGAAGATGTTCTTACACCAAGCGAAGCTTGGCTGGCCCGCAGAACCGTATTTACTGCCGGAGTTACTGCAGACAAAGAAAGTATCCAAAGGTAAATTCCGAGCTGAAAGCCGAGAAGATCCTCTGCATAATTCCTATGCTTGTCGTGCCTGCAGAAATTCCAGCATTAAATTCAACATGCGCAATACACCATTTTATCAAAAATTTCGGCTAAAGTCAATAGCCAAGTTTGAAAAGTTTTTTATTAAAACAAAAAATAGCTAAAATTAGCTAATTTTTTATTTGCCACTGAATTTTGTGGTGCTCTGTTAATATTATACCTCAAGCCGCTCCTAAGGGCAAATGGAGGCCTTGAGAGGGCCTTAACCGATTGTTATTACCTTGGTTCGGGAGGTTTTGCCGGTTTTTAGCTTAATTAGGCCTTTTGCCACTTTAAAGTAATCGGCCAAAGTTCTAATCACCGCCTCGTTGGCCTTGCCTTCTTGAGCCGGAGCGCGGACGCGTACTTTATAAACCGAGTCGGTTATTTTTTCTACCGCCTCATGTTTGCTGTTGGGTTTTACTTCAACGAGTATTTGCATATTTATTAAACACCATAATCGTTATTCCCGCGTACCTTGCCTATCGGCAGGCAGGGGCGGGAATCCATTATTTATGGTTTTTAACTTCTTGGATCCCCGCCTACGCGGGGATGACGAAGCAGTAAGTTGCTATAAGTTCTGGATCCCCGCCTGCGCGGGGATGACGAAAATGATTCACTCCTACGCGGGGATGACGAATTGGATCCATTCCTGCCTACGCGGGGATGACGAAGCAGTAAGTTGCTATAAGTTCTGGATCCCCGCCTGCGCGGGGATGACGAAGCAGTAAGTTGCTATAAGTTCTGGATCCCCGCCTACGCGGGGATGACGAAAATGATTCACTCCTACGCGGGGATGACGAAGCAGTAAATCGCTATGAATTCTGGATCCCCGCCTACGCGGGGATGACGAATTGGATCCCCGCCTACGCGGGGATGACGAAGGGAGGATGCGGGGATGACGAAAAGATTTAAAGTAGTTCTAAAATTTTCAATTCAATTTTTTTTGTCGCCGTGTCCAACACCGTAAAGGTGGCTTTCTGGAATAACCCGCCCAAAGTGCCGGGGTTGACCAGTTGGCAGCCGTTTTTCAGCGTCTCCATCCAGGGTTTGTGGTTGTGGCCGTAGAAAACCATCTGGTATTTTCCCGCGTCCGCCAGGGTTTTGGCGTCATCCGGCCGATGGCAAAAAGCCATATTGATATTATCAATAATAATTTCTCCGCTGTCGCCGTAGCATTTGGTGTTGGAGAATTTCTCGCAGATTTGCGGCAGCAATTCGCGGTCGGCCACATTGCCGAAAACGCAGTGGAAATCAATTCCGGCCGGGCCGAATAATTCTTTAATCATTGACGGCGCGGCAATATCGCCGCAGTGGACGATTTTTTCTATTTGGTTATTTTTGGCCCAGGATAGGAATTTTTCCGTGTTGACGGCGTTGTCGTGGGTGTCGGAAATGACGGCGACTTTCATAGGCGATGATATAATTAAAAAGTTTTGATTGATATGATGTTTTGATATCCCCGTGTTCTCCGGTATTTTTTAAAAATCATTTCTTGTTTTTTTCAGTATCTTCATATCTTCGATGCGATCATCACCGTCGGGGGTTTCCAGAATCAAATTTATTTTTTGCTTTTTGGCGAATTTGACGATGGCTTTGAAACCCTCCAGCCCGATCCGGCCCTGGCCGATATGCGCGTGCCTATCCTTGTGGCTGCCCAATTCTGTTTGCGAGTCGTTGGCATGGATGAGTTTGAGCCGCTTTAACCCGATAGTCCCGTCAAATTTTTTAAAGGTCTCTTTGACCGCTTTTTCCGTCCGCAAATCATAACCTGAAGCAAAGGCGTGGCAAGTGTCAAAGCAAATGCCGATGTTGAATTTTTTCAATTTAGGCGCGTCAATGATTTTGACAATTTCCTCAAAAGTGTCGCCGATAACAGCTCCGGCGCCGGCTGACATTTCAATCAAAAAGCCGGTTTGGCCTTTGTAGCCGGTCAAGATTTTTTCCAGCCCGGCAACGGTTTTTTCCAGCCCCGCTTTTTCTCCCAGATCCCTGGCGCTGCCCAAATGCGCCATCAGGTATTTGACGCCCAAAAGTGAACCGCGTTCCAATTCTTCGCGCAGGACGCCGCTGGAGCCGTAATAGATATTGTTTTTGGCTGAAGCCAGGTTGATGTAATAAGGGCTATGGATATAGCTTTCTAATTTGTATTTTTTGCAGCTGGTTTTAAAATCGGCGACAACTTTGGCGGTCAGTCCTTTGGCCGGTCCGCCCTGGGGCGACCGGGAGAAAAATTGAAAACATTCGCAACCGGCTTTTTGGGCGCGCAACGGGGCGTGAGCGATGTTAACGGCGGCGGAAATATGCGCGCCGATTTGAGGATAAAGAGGTATAAAATTGTTTGATATAACTTAATATTAGTATTTTTCTGTCGATTAAGCAACCTCCAATGAAGTTGACCCCGCCACCAAGCGGACGGAGTACCTGCCTGCCGGCAGGCAAGTTCGAAGGACTTCCAATAAAAAAACTCCGACAATGTCGGAGTGTCAAGGTGCCGCTAACTAAAATCAATCAAAACAGAAGGGGACACCCAGTTTTTCGTGGCCGCGCTTGATGATGTCATGGATTTCTAAAATTTGTTTGGCGCTCAAGTTTTCCGCCTCGCGCGCCTGCCGGATCAATTCGCGGAAGGCCTCAAGTTTTCCCTTAGACCATTGGGCGTAAGCGTCGGCCGTCTCCCGATAAAAGAAGTTTTCCGGCTGAAGCAAAAACAAATTGAAAGCGTAACAGATCATATCGCGTTTGCCGTTGCGGCGGGAAAAGTCAAACCGGACCGCGTCGGTTATTTCCGGATCGTAAAAAACATTCTTCACCCGCTTGCCGGTTTGGTAATAGCGCAGCATTTCCGCGGCCGGCGTGATTGAAGTTTTATCGGCTAAACGGAAGGCCTCGGCCAGCGGATCAATGAAAAATATTTCCGGAAATTTCTTGCCGTCAATTTCCGGCCGGAGATAGTCATGGTCAATAATCAGATTGCGCAACCGCCAAGACATATCCGCCACTTCCGCATCGTCATCTTCCAGAAAGCACGATCTGGCCAGATTGGCGCCGAAATCCTGATGTTCTTCAAAAGAGAATCCCAAAGCCCGGCCAAAATCGTGCAATAGCGCCGCCCAAGTCAACAATGCTTTGATTTTTTCCTCTTTTTTCTCCGGCATTTCATCAAAGGTCATGTTCAGGCAATGCCGTTTTAATGAAGGCGATCGCTCCAGCAGTTCCAGGGCGCGAGAAAAAACAAAAAAGGAATGGTTGAGGCCGTGGTGGTCGTTCTGCCAAAAGTCGCGGATTATTGACGGCAACTGTTCAATAAATTGCAGTTTGTATTTTGAAACGGTGGTGATGTTCTCTATGCCGATGAGGATGCGGGACATCAGATTGCGCTCGCTTAAATCATGCCAATCAATATAGAATCCGGCTAATTGCGGTTTTTTAAGCATTTGCTGCCTCCTTATTGATTTTAAAGTTCTTGTTGATGTGGCGATTTTAGCAGAGCGGAACGATTAAGTCAAATATAGTCCCTACATAGTGGTTGCGTACTAAATAGCTCGGCAAGCCGAGCAGTATTTGGCTATATTGGCGTCGCTCGCTCGGAATCCAGCGCTTCAAAGCGCTGGTTCGCTCGCCCACTAGCCAATAAAAACTCCGAGATTGCCAGAATGGCGATCTCGGAGCATAAAAGGTTCAGTCGTAAGAATTTTGTCGGACTAACTACTGCTGACTACTGATTGGTCAGCTCCCTCAAGTTTTCCAACAGGTCGTCAACCAAGCCGAAGTCAATGGCTTCATTAGCTGATAAATCTCTTTCCGCGTCCAGCAAGTCCGTTATTTCTTTAATGGTTTTTTTCACGGCCCGGCCGGCAATGATGCTAATGAACTTCTGTCTGCTTTCTTTCAGATGGCTGTAGACCGATCCCATAAGCTCGCCGTTTCCAAACATCCGGTATCTTATCCTTTTATTATCGTCGGCGGGATTGGGATTATGGACAAAAATAATCGCATGCGGCAGAATCAGCCGGCGGTCGCAGGCCTGCAGAATGATGGCGGCCATGGATTGGGCGAAAGCGATGACCACGCCCGTTTTTTTCCCGGGATACGCCTTAAGCATGTCATAGATTTCCAGGCCGCGTTCCACGCTGCCGCCGGTGGAGGTGAAAAGAATCACGATATCCGGCGCGCCTTCGGCGATCAATCGGGAAAAAGCGGTTCGGATATACTCGCTCATCTCCGCGTCTATTTCCCCGGAAATTTCCAGTATTTTTTTTCGGAACAGATTTTCCAGCACCGGCGACGGCAAAGAGAATTCAACCATGATCCCTCCTTTCTGTAGATTTTAAATTTGCAAGGTTCTACTGGTTTTCCACTTTATCATCAAATATAACTAGCGTCAAGGCCAGCCAAAAAATCATCAGGCCCGCGTATTGCGTGAATAAATAATGGTCAAACAACCCGATGATCAGCAAGGCGGTCAGCGGCAACAAAACGAGGAATGATTTGCGATTTTTAATCGCCGCGTAAAGCAGACCAAGGATGATCAGCAGCCCGACCAGTCCCAGCTCGGCCAAAACCAGCAGATAAAAATTATGAACCGGCTGCAACAGATAAGCCGGCGAACCCGGCGCCTGCCGGTGCAGGAGATAAGTGTAATTATTCAGTCCCGCTCCGCCAAGCGGCCGGCTCGCGATCAAATCAAGCGCTTGGAAAATCTGCGTTTCGCGTTGCATCAAAGAATTGCTTTCCAAACGGTTGGACAAATCGGCCCGGGCGATAATCAGCGGATTAAAAATAGCAAAACAAGCGGCGAAAATTAAAAATGGAGCCAACACCACGGCGATATATCGCGGCCAAGGGCTTTTGGTTTTCAGCCAATAGCCGAGGCAGAGGATCAAAGTAACGAAAGCCGCCAGCCAAGCGGAGCGGGAAAAAGAACAAAAGAGTCCGAGGGAAATCAGGCAGGCCGTGCTAAGCAGAAAAATTCTTTGGCCCTCTAATTTTTTTGAAGGGTAAGCCGGCCAAGCGATTTTTTGCCACAAAATCAAGACAGCGCCCAGCGCTAACGCCAGATAACCGCCCAAAATGTTGGGATGGGAAAACGGCCCATAGGCCCTAAGCCAGCGGCCGGAACTCGTATCAATAACCGTATCGCCCAACACCGCGGCCGAATGCGGCGAGAGCCCTAAGATGACGCTGGAAAAATTGCTTTGAGTCAGAAATTGCCCGACGGCCAGAAGAGCCACCGGCCACGTTGAAGCGACCAAAACCCAGAGAATGCTTTTTAAACGCAAATCGGAGTTGAGAATTATAAGCATCAGAGCCGCGCCTTCCAAAACGCGCAGCCACAGGTAATAAGCGGCCGATTGATCCGGCGACCAAATAACGGACAGGCCCGACCACAGGATAAACAGCCAAACGACCGCGATTACCCCCATTCTTTTTTTATCAGCCGTTGTTGAGAATTTAAAATCAGGCAGGAGCGATTTAAAACCCTTGCGGTTGATTTGGTCAATTGCGAAAATCAACGCTATCAGCCACAAAAGCGGCTCGGTCAAAAAAATTTGCCCCGTGCCGTATTGCCACTTGGCGCCGCCCAGAAATCTTTCGGCAAAAATATAAACCGCTTGCCAGGGCAGCAGGAAAAGATATAACAGCAACAGGTTGTTAAGGATTTTTTTAAGCATAGCTAAGGTTTAAGCATGATTAAAGTTTAGGCATGGCTAAGAAGCGAATTTAATCTCTCTTGGAATTTTTGATAATGGCCGAGCCGCTTGTCCCGCAAGTGCAATTTGATAAGAGCCGGTTCCAGAATGACATTGCGGCCGTCGCACACGTCAAAATATTTTTGGGGCAGGATTTGCCATTGCCATTTTTTGTAGCGTTTTTCAGAAACCAACCCCGCCAAGAATTCTCCTGCGCCCATAAACAAACCGCGGTTATTTTTTCCGGCCGGCGCGGCCGGCGGCTGCCAGTTGGGCAGCTTGGCCTTAAGCCAGCTGTTAGCGGCGAAGAATTGCTCCCTCGCGATCTTGTCGCCGGCGACAAAGAGGAAAGTCGCGCCTTCGCAATAAGGCAAAAAATATTCCGGCTGATTGACGCGGGAGAGCGACAGGTTTTCTTCGCTGATGAAATAGCTGGCGCAGAACTTGTCTTTGGCATTTTCTCCCTGCGGCCGCAAACGGAAAATCTTCAAAAACGAATTGACGAAAAACCGGGCGGTCCAGAGGCGGCCGCTATGGGCAATGATAAACAGATCAATATCGCCGCCGGCCTCGGAATTTTTTAATGCCAGCGAACTGTAGACGGCCACGGCCTTAACGTAAGGCAGGCGGGCGATCAGGCGCGTCCAAAATTTGGCCCGCTTCATTTTAGCAATCGCTAAACGGTAACGCTTAAGCCGCAGGGCCGGCAATTGTTGGCAGGCGGCCGGATGATACAAGCCGCGATCCCGGCTGACAAGCGGCCGCAGATTGGCGCCGTTTAAAGCCGAAAGAATATCCGGCAGAGCGGCCGGTACGGCCAGAAATTTCCTGATTTCCAAAAGCGTCAAAGGATAATCAATGACGGAAAAATAAATTAAGGTTTCCAAGATGGCTTGTTCTATCGCGGTTAGCGGCATATGCCATTAATATAGCATAACCCGAATAAACAAAAAACCCCGCATTGCAAGATGCGGGGGTAAAGGTGCGAAAATAATATTGATCAGTTGCCGGCGAAGGGACGGCAGACCTTGGATTTCAGATGTTGAAAACGCAAACGAACGGGTTTCTTGGGCAAGGTGGCATAGCTGATTTCTTCAGGCAACAGGGAACAAGCCATTCTCTCCAATTCCCTTGCTTGTTTTTGTTTCCGCAGCTCTTCTTCCTCGTTTTGTTTTTGTTCCAGCAACTTTTCTTTTTTTATGCGTTTTTCAATCTTTCTTTGTATCCGGTCAAACCTTGGTTTCGATTGGTATTTGTCGATCAGGCGGCCAATAACCGCCGCTGAACCGCTGACAAATCCCAAACAGCAAAGGGTTGCAAACAGCAGCAACCAATTGGTGGCAATAAGGGTGGCAATAAAAGGAAGGAGACAGGCGTAACCGATAATGAAGCGCCAGTTCAATAGGACCTTCCACCATTTCTTTGTTTTTATTTCTCCGTTTTTACCAATGTAGTTTAATATTTTGGAGTAATATATGTCACAAAAAGCGCCATAGGTTAACGGTTTAAAAATACTGCGCCAGTTTATCAGCGTTACGCCGACAAAGACGTTGCCAATCGCGAAAGCCCACACTTTTAGAATCTGCATTATCGGCAATAAGGTAATGGTAAGAAAGTATGCCAGGAAGCGGCGTTTCCGGTGGTGGCATTGATCAATCGGCTTGGTGTCAAACCAATAGTTCACCAGCCGGTAATCTCGAGGTTCCGGAGCAAAGGACTTTTCGTCCACATCAACTTCAAGCAAGGCGAAGTCCTCCGGCGTTAGAAGCCGATGATCATACATGCCGATACCTTCAGCCGTTCCCTTGCCCATAAAAGCGGTAGTAGTGTTTATTATTGGATAATTATAATCATTAAAGCCGGCATAGCGTCGTTGTATTTTTAAGTAACTTTCCGGCGAATAAGAAACAACATCAATGATGCCGGCGCAAATGATATGCCGTCCGGGATTGCGGAAGCTGATGAAGGTGCTTCCCTCGGTTATGGGTAAAACCTTCCGGCTTTCTTCTTCGTAGTAATAATCTTTAATCCCACGTTGCTTGATGTGAAGGACGGTAATGAGGATTTTCGCTTCCTTTTCCTCCGCCTTCAAGCGTTCAATCTGTTCCGGCGACAGGCACCATCTGATGCCCATCGTAGCGGATTTGCCGTCCGCTTCGCTTTTTAACTGGTGCAGTAACATTGTTTTCTCCTTGGGCTAAGCCCTGTTTTTGTCATTGCCAATAATTATCAGCGATTTAATTGTCAAAGAACCTAACAAAGCATTTTATCATAATCGTTTTATTTTGTCAAGAAAAAGCTGCCCAGCGAATGAGCAGTCAAAAAATCTAAAAAATTTAAAAAATCTCGCGCTTGCCTCACTGCCAACCAGTTCGATCCCCCCTTTAAGAAAAATAAAAAGGGTTTGGGATTTAATCCCTCCCTTGATAAGTTAAAAAGGTCTGGGGGGGGATCGAACCCCCGAATAACGGTTTTGCAGACCGTCGCCTTACCACTTGGCTACCAGACCGATATGTTGTTCCCGCGTCCTTGCCCGCGCCGGCAGGCGGAAGAGCGGGGATGCGTGAATTTGATAAATTATCGTATAAGCAGTATAACAAACTATCAGCCGGATTTCAACCCGAATGAAAACAAAAACACCCCGCCAAATAGCGAGGTGTTTTTTGGATCCCCAGACATTTTCGCTTCGGCCATTAGGCCTTAACGCGAAAATCCTGAGGATGACGTTAAAGGTTTATAGCTAATTTTATCTGATCGCCAAGCGTTTGGCGCAAGACCAGGCCGACCAGTTGCCATCGTCCAAGCGTTTGGCAATAGCCCATTTGGTCGCGGCTTTGAAGTCCAGTTTATCAGCGTCGGAAATGTTTTTGTGGATGGAATTAATCTGCCACAAGCCCATATCCTTGGTGCCGTTATAGTTGGGCTTAGAGACCACCTTGTAATCCCAACGGGATTCACAATTAATGATCGCCGCAACTTCGCGGGCGTTTAAACCGGCTTTCTTGGCCTCGTTTAAAACGTATTCCTTGATTTGTTCCACGGTCGGTTCGGGTTCGTCAATTACCTTGTTCAGGGCAATAGTGTCCTCAACGGTTTTGACAACCTTAATAAAAACGGTTTCTTCCCGGTCATGGGTATAAACAATCGGTTCAGCCGAAGTGGCGGCGGTAGCATAGGCGATTTCTCCCTGATCAAACAGGCCGGCGGCTTGAGCAACAGGCACCAGGGAGATTTGGAATAAAAAGACCAATCCTCCCAGGGCAAGAAAATTTTTGTGGATTGTGTTTTTGTTCATAAATAATGGTTAGCCCCAACAAAAAATCACCCTATTGTATTGGGTGACCTCGTGTTCAGGATTAACCATTGTATCACATCGAGATTATTTTGTCAATAGCCGCGATGTTCAAAACAACGTTTTTTTGTCTAATTTTAGAGTAAATTAATTGGGGATAAAATTGGATAAATGAAGGTAAAAAATTAAAAATCAGGGATTTGGATTTTTTCTTCTGTTGATCGGTCGGGAGAAAAATTTTGAGTAAAAAATCTGTCAAGCGATTTAATAATTTTATTATTATTTTTTGGCCTATTTTAGGTAAGTGGTATTTTATCTTGTTTAAATTTAGATAATATATGATATGTGAGAGTTATTATTGTGGATAAACCCCTTGACAAAATTTTGTTGGTATGCTATAATGGTATATTAGCAATAAGAGGTAATGGCAATTCAGATCATTCACAATTCGGTTGGAATCTGTAATTCCCACCGATTCGCATCCCCCCTGAAAAAGGGGACAATGGAGCTTCTGAATAAGGAGCAAAAAGCCGACGGCTAAGCCGATCGGTAGGAGAAGAACCATGTTGAAGAAAGATCTCGTTCCGGAAAATCATGGCGGAAATGCCCAACAACGGCGGACGGCGCGGCGGTATTTTCGGCGGAACGGTTTGCCGGTGCCGGCCTGGTGCTTACTGTTGGCACAGCGGCCGATCTCGGCGACGCCGGTTTCCAAGAAACCCGTTTCCACCAAACCGGCGGGACGGCGCCGCAAGTCCACATCGTTCAAGCCCGATCCGAATCGCGCGTTGGCGGCGGAGAACCTGGCGCCCAACAGCATCACCCCTCTCCTCAACCAGGCGTTGGCGGTGGTTGGTCCGGAGGCGGTGGAGCAGATTCTGGATGGGGCTTACGATTCCCCGTTTGAGACGTCGCCGCCGGAAAAGAAGTTGCCATGGCATAAGCGCTTGGCCCGCCGGCTCGGCTTCGGCAAGAACAAGAAGTAGCCCACAGCACATAAAGCCGTCCCAACTGTAACAAGTTGGGACGGCGATTTATTTTCTTTAATTTATTTATTTGTCGTATTTGATAAATATCGGCCTGACAAGATTTCGCGCGGCCTCGCGGCCTGATGCGGAAATAATAAAACAAAAATTATTTTTCTCTGTTCTTTTTCGCCAGTTCAAGAACATTTCTTAGCAAGCAGGCGACGGTAAGCGGTCCCACGCCACCGGGCACGGGCGACAGCCAGCCGGCGACTTTAGCTACGGACGGATCGGCATCGCCGACGGTTTGGCCGTCATATTTATTTATGCCGACATCAATAACGATGGCGCCGGTTTTGACTTGAGAGCTTTTTAAGGCGCGCGCCCGGCCCAAGGCGATAATGATAATGTCAAAATCAGCTGAATTGTCAGGCAGGGAATGTAAGACGCTTATCTTTTTTATTCCCAACTCTTGTTTTAAATATTTTTCTATTCCGCCGGTAAAGATATCGCTTTTGCCGATGACCAGGGTTTTTTTACCGGCAAAATATTTGTCATTCCTAATTTGACCAGGAATCCAGGTTGATTTAATACTGGATGCCGGATCAAGTCCGGCATGACGGTGGGTGGCTTTTAGCAGTTCAATGATGGCGGCAACAGTCGGTGGCACTACCGGTCCGCCGTTGAAACCGTCCGCGTCTTTTTCCGGCGCAATCACCTTGATCATTTTGTCTTGATTAAATCCTTCGGGCAGGGGCAATTGCAACAGTATGCCGTCAATCTGCTTGTCGCGGTTGAGGAATTCAATCAATTCGGTTAGCTCCGCCTCGTCAAAGTCCTGCAGAATTTCGTTGCCGCCCAAATATTTATGGAAGTTGATGCCGACGTTAAGGCAGGCCTTTTCTTTCAGTCGGACATACATTTCCGAAGCCGGGTCATTGCCGACTAAAATGGCGGCCAAGCCCGGCTGCAGTCCGGTCTCAATAATTTGTTTTCTGACTTCCAAAAGGATTTCATCAGCGATTTTTTTGCCGTCCAGAATAACGGCTGTTTGTGGTTTGGACACACTGTTGACAAAGTTAATTATTTAAGGTATAATGGTTTATTGTTCGTTTCAATTAAATTTAAGGCAAGTTGAAGAGGATAAGAATCGAGGAGGAAATGTCATGAAAGCGATTTATGATCCGGAAGAAAAACAATTGACGCTGATTGCCAGCAATCATGAAGAACAGGATGAGTTTGAAGGATTAGCCGCAGTTATGCGTCACGGCGACGAGATTTCTCTCAAGTATGCTGGAGATATGCGCGCGTTGATGATTGATGGCAATGCCATTAAAAAACGCTGGGGTTATGACATAGGATTTCCTGTGGCGGCCGGAGCGAGCGATAAAGCCGTCAGTGATTGTCTTGATAGAAGAAAATCCTTGTCTTTTCTTTGGGCTGGAGAAATTCCTGATGATGGTTGGAACACTTTGGTTTTCAGCCATACTTAATGCGCTTCCTCGCTCTAATCCGCCTTTAACCAATGAACATTCTATGCCCAGCCGGCCTTGTCGGCTGGGTCTTTGTTTACTATAAATCATTTGAATGTTTTTTTCAATTTCGTCAAGTTTTGACCGGACGCTCCATCAGCTTGATTTTTTTGGCTTATTTTGTTATGGTTAAGGCAGTTTTGTATGATTATTCAGGTTATTGACTTTCGACTTTACAGACGTTATAAACTTTTAACTTAAATATAATGAATGTCTCCGAATTAGCCAGACGGCTAAGAACAACCAGCAACGAACTTTTTGAGAAATTGCCCGGCATGGGTTTTGATATCGGCCGGCGCGCCATTAAAGTTGACGATCGGTTGGCTTTAAAAATCGTGGAGGCCTGGAAAGCCAAGGAGCGTCGGGAGCGCGAGCAGGCCTGGCTGTCGGAAATACGCCAGCAAGGAGTCAGCGCCGCCAGCGGGGAATTGTTAGGCGGAGAAATCAAGGTTCCGCCGGTTATTACGGTGCGCGAATTTTCCGCTTTAATGAATCTGCCCATCACCAAGGTCTTGACTTCTTTGATGCGCAACGGCGTTTTGGCATCCATGAACGAGCGCATTGATTTTGACACCGCTTCCATTATCGGCGAAGAGTTAGGTTTTAAGGTTTTGCCCGAGGAAGGCACGGCCGAAGACGCGGCTACGACTGAAGCGCAGGACAAACTCAAAGAAATTTTGACCGGCGCCGACGTCAATAAAGTTACCCGTCCGCCGGTTATTGTCGTTATGGGCCACGTGGACCACGGCAAAACCAAGATTCTGGACGCCATCAGAAAAACCGACGTTGTCTCCACTGAAAGCGGCGGCATTACCCAGCACATCGGCGCTTATCAAGTTACGCGCAAGGGACGCAAAATCACTTTCATTGATACTCCGGGCCACGAGGCCTTTACCGCCATGCGCAGCCGCGGCGCGCGCGTGGCCGATATTGCCATTCTGGTTATTGCCGCCGACGACAGCATCCAACCGCAGACCAAGGAAGCGATTAAAATCATCCAAGACGCCAAATTGCCGTTTGTGGTGGCGATTAACAAGATAGACAAATCCGAAGCGGATATTGAACGAGTCAAAAAAGACCTGTCCACTTTAGGGCTTTTGCCCGAGGATTGGGGCGGCAACATAGTTTGCGTTCCGGTTTCCGCCAAAGAAGGCAAGGGCATTGATGACTTGTTGGAAACCTTGTTGTTGGTCGCTGATTTAAACAGCGAATCCATTATGTCTGATCCGAATCGTCCGGCTATTGGCACGATCATTGAATCGCACATGAGCAAAGGCGAAGGCGCGGTCGCGACTATCCTGGTCCAGGCCGGCACTTTGCGCGTCGGCGAAAACTTGTGCATTGGCAATGATTTGTGCGGCAAGGTCAGATCGCTTAAGGATTACAAAGGCGACGAAGTCAAGGAAGCGACACCGGGCACGCCGGTCAAGATTATCGGGTTGAAATTCGCGCCTGAAGTCGGTTCCATCATGGAGGATTGCGGCGATGCCAAGAATTTCAATCGCGATTTAAGAAAAATCCGCATCAGCCAGCAAAAGGACTTTTCCGTTATGGGCGCACCGCAAAACGAAGAAGCCAACGATAAAGTCAAAACCGTCAATTTGATTATCAAAGCCGACGTTTTAGGTTCCCTTGAGGCGATTATTGAATCATTGGCCAAAAAAGAAACGCCCGAAGTCAAGGTTAAGATTATCGGCAAGGGGCTGGGCATCATCACCGAGGCCGACGTGCTTAAGGCCGAAGCGGGCAATGCCGAGATTATCGGTTTTAAGGTCAAACCGGCGCAGACCGTGGCCAACTTGGCGCGCGACAAGAAAGTCGACGTCAAGCTCTACGAAGTCATTTATCATTTGATTGAATATATTGAAGATCAAATCAAAATTTTGCAATCGCAGGAAAAGAAACAAAAACTGCTGGGCAAGCTGGAAGTGATCAGGGTGTTCCGCAAAGAAGCGGGCAATATGATTGTCGGCGGCCGCGTGCTGGAAGGCGAAATCAAAGCGACAGACACGGCGATTGTGGTGCGCGCCGGCGAAGCCATTACCGTGGGCAAGGTTACCCGCCTGGAATGCTTCCGCAAAGCCGTGGAGCATGTCAACGAAGGCCAGGAATGCGGCGTGACTTTTGAAGGCAAACCGCTGATTCAGGATAAAGACGTGATTGAGTTTTATGATTAGTTGATAGTTGGTAGTTGTTAGTTGGTAGTTAGAAATTCAACTGTTAACTAATAACTATTTAACCAAAATCTGATTTTATGGATCGAATGGTAAAAATCAATGAATTGATTCTGCAACAACTGGGCGAGATTATCAACCGCGAGGTGGAGTTGCCCGATACTTTTGTGACGATTACCCGCGTGACCACTTCCAAGGATTTGAAATATTCCACTGTTTATGTCAGCGTTATGCCTGACGCCGAGGCGGAACGCGCCGTGCATAAGCTGAATCTGTTGGCGCGCCGGTTGCAAAGCGAGTTGAACAAAAAAATCGTGTTGCGCAGCATCCCGCGGCTGGAATTCCGCCATGACGACAGCGGCCGGCACGCCAGCGAGATTGACCAATTGTTGGATAGCTTGAAAATAGGATAAGTTGAAATAAATTTTTAAAGGAACCAAGGCGGGGAAGAACGGCAATGAATTTAATAAGCACCTTAAACAACGGAAAGGAGAATAATCATGCCGGAAAAAGAGAGCAGAAGCTATTGGTTTGATGCGCCGCAAGGCCCGTCAAAACTGCCTTGGCAGGAAGTCAGCGTAATGTTTGCCAGCGAGGGTGATGAGACCTGCGGTTTATGCGGTACTTATTGGAAAGACGGCGAAGATTGCCACCGTTTTCATTTTTTGGGAATGAATGTGGTGATGGAATGTTGCGGAGCGGTTATTGACCGGTTGTATAAAGAATGGGGCGGTCGTTTTTCCGGCCTTAAACTGCATCAGTTCGCCAAATCGCCAACCAGCCCTAATTTTTCCGACCTAAGGCAAGATTTGAATAATAATCTGCGCGAGGCCATGACCGCGGCGTCTAAAGTCATTACCGATATTAATCAAGCGCAAGATCGGTTGAAAGCAATCGGGGCGGTAGCGGATTTTGCGCAAAGTCACGACAATCCCGTTTTGCGATAGTATGCCCTTTGCACCGCTCCCAGGAGCGGTTTTTTCTTGCTTAAAGCGGCGGTAAATGCTAATATTTTTATATTATGAACTTGACTAAAATAAAAATCGGCGACGAGGCGCCGGAAAAAATCAACGTTTTAGTGGAGATACCCTTGGGGGAAACAAAAAAATTTGAACTCAATCCGCGGACAGGAATGTTGGAGGTGGATAGGGAATTGGCGACGACCATGCCATTCCCGTTCAATTACGGTTTTATTCCCGAAACCTTGGCTGACGACGGCGATGCGTTAGACGCGATGATTTTGTCGGCGGAGACGCTGACGAAAGGCCAAGTCGTGGCTTGCCGGCCGGTGGCGATGCTTAAGATGGAGGATGAGCACGGCGTTGACGGCAAGATTTTGTGCGTACCGGTTGAAAGCGAGGAAAAAGTTTATGCCGGTCTGAACGATTTGGCGGAGATTGATCTGGCGACGCAGGAAAAAATAGCGCTGTTTTTTAAACATTACAAAGAAACCGAATCGGATAAATGGACCAAAGTGTTTGATTTTGCCGACCAATCGGAAGCCCTCAAGGCGATTGAAGCGGCGCGAGTCAGGTTCGGCTTTAAATCTTGACTTTTGCCTTAAATTATGATAGTATCTTAGATAAGTCGTCGGTTTAGGGTTGGCGCGTTTTGGCAAGCTCCTGTAGTTCAACGGATAGAACACCAGCCTTCTAAGCTGGTTATCGAGGTTCGATTCCTCGCGGGAGCATTGGAATGATTTATGTCGGTTTTCGTTTTCGTCCTCGTAGTTCAATGGATAGAACGAAGGATTCCGGATCCTTTAATACAGGTTCGAATCCTGTCGAGGGCATTAGATCCAAGATGGTGGATGTAGCTCAATTGGTTAGAGCACTCGGTTGTGGTCCGAGCGGCTGCCGGTTCAAATCCGGTCATCCACCCAGATGAAAACAATACTATCAAATTTGATAGTATTGTTTTTGTATAATGATTTATAATTTTATTTACTAATTATTTTATGAATCGATCCTGGATGATCTTTCATCCATTTTTGCACATACCAGAGTTGCCCGCAGCCGCCGCCAATGTCATCCTGTCCGGCTGGATTAAAAACTTGCGTATCAAAACCGCGCTTTTGTAATTTAGATCTGAAATTATTGGATATCTCCAATTGTCGCGCAGTTGCGCTGGCAACAGATTCGTCTTTTTCACAGATTACCGAAAGGGTTGCTCGCCATATTGATGGATCGAATAGTTCTAATAATCGGTCGGCATCTTGTTCTGACATGTTATTAGTGTGAACGCAATAATTAAAAAATGGCGTTTTGCCGGTTTTTTCGTGCCATTTTATGCCTTCTGCTGCAATTTCCCGCAGAGTCAATTTATTTTTAAATGGTATTAATTTATCGCGAGTTTCATCTGTGCTTTCATGTACAGAAAATTGCAGACCAATTTTAGTTATTTCGCTTGATAACACACGCAATGGTTCAAAATCAATACGCGGAGCCGAAGTGCTTATTAGCAATTCTGCGTTAGGATATGATTTGTGAAGCTGACGGATTGCCTCAGCAAGCGCTTCATAGTTCAAGAGGGGTTCTCCCATACTCATGAACATTATTTGCAAGCGTTGCACTTCATTAGCATTAATATTTCGATCCTGCATCAGATAAACTGGTTGCGCAACAATTTCTTCCGCTGTAAGCGATCTGACGAAATTGCTGCCTGTTCCGCAGAAAATACAGCCGACAGGACAGCCGCTTTGAGTTGAACAGCAAATTACAGTTCTAGTTTCAAAATCAGGATATTTATAAAGCACTGATTCAGCTACGCCTGCAGGCTCAAACTCGAATACATACTTACTTACTGTTTTTTCATTAGAGTCAAAACGTTTAACCATCATAGAATCTTATAATTTTTATTAATTATAATATCATGTAAAACAATTTTTGTCAAATATGTGCCATCTTAAATTAATAAATATTTAAATTTGTCTATCTCCCCATTAATTTTTTCCCAGTCCAGAGTTCTGAACATGTCCACTAACCCACCCAGGTAAAAACGCCCCGTAATTGGGGTGTTTTTTGATACCAAAACGTGGAAGTTAGGATTTAGTTAATAAACATACCCCCACTAAACGCCAGGGGTATGTCCATTTAGATTAGTTTTACGAGATTTTTATTTTTTTTAGTAAATGCTATAATCTAATCATATTAAAAATGCAACAAATGTCGGAACAATTAAAAATTAGGCAATAATTTAAATATATGAAATTAAAAATTATTTTGGTCAGCGGTTTGTTTTTGTTTCCAGCCCTTTGTTGCGCGGCGTTATCGCCGTTTCAAACCGTTGCTATTCCCAACGTTATTAGTCAGCCCAATGCCAGTTTCGCTATCAGCTCCACCGTTCCCACCGCCCCCGTAGCAGTTCCATCTTCAATCAATAGTGCGATGATTTCCGATTCAGACATTAACACCCGGGTAAAAACTGTCGTTAATGGTGAAGCGGCCGCTGGCGCTGTTGCGCCGGCCAGCGCGCCCGCTGCCGTCACTAATAATTTAATCGCGCCGAAACCCGGTGTCATCAACGGCATTGTCATTATCAATCCCGCCGGCGGAGAAGAGTATGAAATAAACGGTAAAACCGCCAGTATTTATTTTAAGTATTTCGGTCTGGATAAGGCCTTGGAGGGGCAGCTCAAATTTCAAGTTGATCTGTTGCAAGACGGCGAAACCTTAGGACCGGTAGCCGGCATGTATCCCTATAGTTTAAACATTGCCAAGGGTTATGAAAGTTTGAGTTATATGGTCGGCTGGTATACGGATTTAACGCAAAAAAAAGATGTTCAAGCGGCGCCGGGTGATAATTTTAGTTTGAAAGTCAGAATTTTAAATGGCAACAATGTCGTTATGTCCGCCACCTCTAACGAATTTTCTTTTATTGCCAGTCAAAGCGTTTTACCGCCGTTAAGTTTGAAATTAAGCAGCCCCAACGGCGGAGAGGAGTTTATTGAGGACGCGCATATCGTCCAAGGTTCTTACGTTTATACCGGCTTGGATACTAATACTTTGGGCGGAACCTATACTTCCAGAATTGAATTGTGGCGTAACGGCAAGTTGCTGGGGTCGTTGTATAATACCGATTTTTCAGAAAATCCTTGGCAAAACACTTCATATTTCGGTTTTGTTTCCGGTGTTTACTACGATGAAGCCGCCAAAGAAAATATAATTGTCAATCCCGGCAGCGGTTATAAAATCAAAGTGACATTTTTTAAGAATAAGCAGCAAATTATCAGCGATGAAAGCGATGCCCCTTTCAGTTTCAAAGCCGGACCGCCTTACACCGGCACGCCAACAGCGCAAGTGTTAATCCCCAAAGCCGGAGAAAAATTTATTATCGGCCAAGACAATCGCCTGCAAGTGGCTTTCAGCGGTTTCAATCCTTATGATAATGGCAAACTTAGTTATAAGTTGTATCTTTACAAGGGCGGCCAAAAGTTGGGGAAAATCGGTTTGGATTGGCTGACGGATACGGTTAATGTAAATAAGCCGACTGAAGACGATTATGACCAATTTAAACAATATTATGATGAGAATCAGAAGAAATACGTTGAAATTATTCCTGGCGCCGATTATCAAATAGGCGTGGAGGTCTACAAATACCATGATTTATTTTTGACCGGTCAGAACACCCTGAATTTTACGATTGCCAGAGCGGGCGCAGTTGTTAGCGCTATCAGCGGTATCCTGGGACGGGGCGATAAGGTTGTCGCTCCGACAGAGATTAAATCGGAACTTTATCAAGTAATGGATAACGAACCCGGCATTAAGAGCATTACCGTCAAAAACAGTGACCAGTTCGGATTAAAATATCAGCAGGATGCCAAACTCCTGGGTTTGATTCCGATTAAATATGATTTGCAGATTAACGCCGATTTGGCCGAGAGAAAGGTAACGTTGAAAAAACCTTGGTGGCTGTTTTTGACCGCCAACGGAGCGGATAGCGTGGCTAACAGTTCGCAGGCGGCGTTGGATTCATTGGATAACATCAGCGGTTTAAGCGAACAGAATCAATTAATGTTGCAGACGCAATTGGACCGCCAGCAAAAAATAATTCAAACGCTTAGCAACATCATAAAAAAAGTCAGTAGTACTACTGAAGCTGTTACTCAAAATTTAAAATAGAATACTCCCAGAGAGTTAACGCCAGGCAACCTGAATATGGATTTTCTCCGGCAGGATCATCGCGTAAGAGGGATCGCTGTATTTCTATGAGCAAATCACGCTCCTGACCCAATGGGAATCTATTAGAACTAAAAAACACTTCAAGAAATTGAGGTGTTTTTTAGTATTAAAGGAATAATAAATTATGTCTTAATAATCTTGCCGCTATTCCAAACTATCTCAAAAATCTGCTTTTGAACTCTGGCAATCTCTTTATCCTCGATTATCATCCCGAATTCATCTTTGTAATTAACAATATAGACCTTATCACCGCCGACTCCAATTTCTATTTCAGAGTGAAAGATGTCTCTGGGCAGTATTCTGGTTTCTCTTAGTTCATTTTTATCTCTTTTTTTTAATTCTAATATTTCATTACTCATTTCTCCAATAACCCTGACTTTTTTCCCGGCAACCTTTCTTCTTTTAATATAGTCGTCGCTGACTGTTTGTTCTTTTGTAGTAACAAAACGAGGCGTGGTAAAAGCTACTAATTCTGAATCTTTAATCCTGAGAGTCTCATTATTTATCTCATCTATTCCCTTTATGCCCTCATAATAATAAACTTTCGGTTTTTCTTCTTTTTGGTTATTTATGGCATTCAATTCTGGAATAGCCTTTTTGAGTTCTGCAATCTTTTGCTCCTCCATCATTAATATTTTGTCTGGCGATTCGGCGACAAAGTATGTTTTGCTACCGCTTTTGGATTGTTTAATAAATCCATTTTGTATTAATTCTTTGACCAGATCATAGAAGTAAGTCCGATGAAGTCCGGTTTTTTTAGTTATTTGGCTGGCCGTAGAAACCCCAAGTTCCAGGGTTGCTAAGTAAATGGCAGTCTCTTTCTTGTTTAGGCCTATTTTTTCAAAAATTTTCACTGTATTCATATATTGTCGTAAATTATAATACTAAATATAGTATATAGTATTTACTAAATTTAGTCAATATTTAGTTGTTATGTGGTAAATTTATAATAAATTGTCTTGAATTATTGACTATATAATTAGACGATGTTATAATTTTTTGAAACTCGGGTGCGAGCAACTTATCCGAGCATTGCCCTTTGACATTAAAATAACAGTCCAAACCAAAGGAGATTGAAGATGAAAAAGAAGATAGCAGATAGAGAGAAGAAAACTGAAGTTATTGAGGAGGGAGACCTAGTAAATATCATTCCTCCTCGAAGAAAAACCCCGGACATTAAGGGTTATGGTACCTGGCTTGTCAAAGATATTTTTCTAAATAGGGGGAAATATCCTACACTCCCCCATGGAAAAACAGCGCGGCTGACACGGCCATGGCGTGATGATTGGATTTTACCGGTCGCAAATTTGGTTCTAACTGATGATGTCGAATCATACTACAAGGACTCATAAAATATCGGTAGCTGTTTTTTGGTTGATTTCGATATTTACCATTAACAACCCAACAGGAGCCAGTTATGAACGTTGAAAAAATGAACGAGAACGACCGCGCTGAAGCAAGACGAGCGATTGATTTGGCCGTAAAGGAATTGGTTACTACTCGTGGCGGACAAATTGCCGAGCGTGGAGATGAAAGGCAATTTATCGTCTCCCTCAGTAGGGAAAAATCCGAAGCATGCCTCAGAGGTAAAATCAAAAAATACCTAGCAATGACTAGCGATAGCAACTACTACTACAAGGAATCAGGACGAAATGAAAGAACGGGCAATATTCGTCCTACCGATCTAGTGATAGCTGGTCATTTCAGCTCTGAAACACAGGAGAGGTTCATCGTTGCTGATCTCAAAGGAGAAATTTTTGACGACGAAAAATGTTCAAGCTACGTTCGTTTCGAAGCGTGGTGTCGTATGTACTATTGTCCCAATACACAGAGGAGCTGGTTTGTCCACTACGTAGACATCATCATCCGGCATAAATCTCCTACACAGCACGCCCTGTTTGAGTTCGAATACGCAAAATCTGGAAATGTTATAAAAGCCACAGAAGTAGAACCTAATAGTCTTTGTTTGTTTTTTGAAACTCTTCAGGGTGGGACATGGGGTTAAAAGCATATTCCCTACATTTTTTTTGAAAAGATGTAGGGTTTTTTGTTCCATTTGGACACCATGGACAATATGGACAGTATTTTCTTTATCTCTGCAACAAGGCCTCAGATCAACAATATATCACACTCGATTAGCAGGATCAGCAAAATACGCGCCAACTTCTAATGCCATAGTTCTGATAGCTTCCCAAGAGTGACCCAAATAGAGTTCGAACTAAAAAATACCTCCCTTATAATGGGAGTATTTTTTATTATTGATTTCCTATAAGTTTCTTGAAAACCTCACGCATGTTATGGGCGAGAGTCGCGTCATGCACCTCAAATAAGTAGAACGGGTGCTGCCTGGTAACTATCATGATTAAGTAATCACCCCCTACCCATACTGATGAAGTGAAATTTAATCCGTTATCATAGTGGATATCCCTTAACGAACTCGGATATTTTTTCTTCATTTCCTGCTCAACCTCCGAACTATTGCTGAACATTCTCATCTGGCATTTTTTTCCTAAAGGAGTTTTCCAATACCAATCCACCCATGCCTTGTATTGTTTCACTAGGCTATCGTCTTGGAATCCCCACCAAATACCGTCCGACTTCAAGACGTCTGCCAGCCATTTTTCAGTGTTGTCGTAGAGAAAATTTTCTAAATCGCCTTCTTCGACAAAGCGGATTTTCGGCACCGGATAATTTTTGTCAGCGGTGATTAACGACAAATCATCAATGGCCTTTTTTATCAGTAGCTCCTTTGCTTTCAGCTCCCGTCTGGGTCTTTCCACGATTTGTTCCAGATTTTGCGGGGGAAGCGAAGAAAAATATAATACTTTGTCAGTTAAATCCTCGGCTACGATGCCTTTTGATTGGAGGCTTTGCGCTACATTGTAAACCGTGGCTCTGTTTATTTTTGTCAGCTTCGACAGAGTCGCCGGAGTTGCTTTGCCGTTCTTTAATAATGATAAATAGATTTTTATTTCTTTATCATTTAGGCCGATTTTGCGAAGAACTTCTTGCACTGCCATATATGAATAATATTATTTGTTTATAATCTAATTATAGAGTGTTGTCAGGTTATTGTCAACAATTGACGAACAATACTTGACAAATTTAAACAAATGCGCTATACTTATATATTATTAATAATTAACAAAACAATATGGATTGCATGCTTCAATTCAAAAAAGATTCCGGCTTCGGCCTGGGATTATTAAGGCATGGCCTGGTCTATGATGTCAGCGCTCGCTGGCCGTCGCTGAAGAAATTCTTAGATTATGCCGTGGAAAACAATCAGGAAATCACGCAGATTTTAAAAGGGCTTAATTTCAATGAGCAGAACGGCGTGGATTATGAAAAGGTATATCCCAGATTGTTGCCGCCTATATATTCAGATAAGATGTATGGTCTTGGAATCACCTACAAGGTAAGCGAACTCAATCGGGTTCAGAGATCTCAGGATGCTGCCCATGAAAATGCCGTCAAAAGCGGCCGATTAGTTTCGTTCTATAAAGGAGATTATCATAACTGCGTCGGACCGACAGGAATATTGAATATCAGAGGGGATTCCGAATTAACTACGCCAGAGCCGGAATTGGCAGCCGTGATATCCAGCCAGGGGAAGATTCTTGGTTATACGATCTTTAATGATATCACCGCTTATGATATTGAAATGGCAAGTTCGCTCTTCACTCCCGAAGCCAAAGAATACATCGGATGCTGCAGTATGGGCCCCGTTTTTATTCCCAAAGAATATTTAGGTGATATGCCAGAATTAAAAGTAACCCTCAAAATACTGCGGGATGAAAAAATAATTTTAGAAAGGGGCTCAAGAACCGATCTGATCAGAAAAGAACCGCAGAAATTAATTAATGAATTGTGCAAATACAGGCATATCCCTAATGGTACGGTAGTCACTCTTGGTTCATCAGTAATTGTGCCGGATGAATGTGCACTTCGGGATGGCGATGAGGTTATCGTCGAGATTGAAAATATCGGGATATTGAGGAATAAAATCAGAAAAATGCAGTAGTCCTAATAGTGTGTTTTAATGGCAGGCGATTAAAATGCCGTTATGGGTCGACCTGATGAAGTTTGAATGGCTAAGGTTGAGAGAATAATTACAACTATATTATATACAGAGGTTTTGCAGAGAATTAATAAGAGTTATTTGTAGATTCCTAATCCTTTCAAGCTTTTTTCTAATCAAGTCCATCTCTTCTGGATTGCTTAGGGTTTTTATGAGCAAATCACGGTCGTGACTCAAAGCGGTACTATTAATAATTAGTTAGATTACTAGAAAAAATTGATGTGACAACAAAAATACTCATAAATTGAGTATTTTTTGTTAAGGAGAAGGGGAATTGAACCATATCAATTAAAGTGTTATTATTGTGTATATGGCAATCACTTTTAATAAAGAACAATTAGAGATATTATCGCGGCTTGGTTTGAGTAAGATTCAAGCGACTTTATATTTGACCTCTTTAAAACATGGAGTGTTGTCTGTTTTAGAACTGTCTAAGTTAACCAAGATCAATCGTCAGCAGATTTATTCGGAAGCGGAGGAATTGGTTGAGTTTGGAATTTATGATTTAACTCGCAAACAAGGCAGAAAGTATATTCCAGCCAATCCAGGTAAATTAATAAAAATCGGAAAGAAAAAGATTAATGAAACAGAAAAAGTTTTAACAGAATTATCTGCAATCTTGCCCAATCTTGAGGTTTTGTCTACCCAAAAGAAAAACAAAGTTATTGTTAAATATTTTGAAGGCATACCAAAGATTAAAGAGGCCTATGAGGAAGAATTGGAAACATCAAAAAATACCGAAGTTTTATCTCTGGCTGGTTCAATTGACGATATTTTTGAATTCTTGCCGGAGTCATACTGGGATAAATGGAATAGAAAATTTGTGAAGTACGATTCAAGAAGCCGCATGCTTGTCCATAATTCCGAGGCGGCTCGCAGGACGATTGAAAATGATAAACAGTATAAACGAGAGACCAGATGGATTGAAAAATTTCCCTTAAAAGTTAATATCGATGTATTTAATAATACCGTTTTGATTGTTTCATTTCATGATGAGATGGCTATCTGGATTGAAAGCCATATGTTGGCGCAATCATATCGCATAATGTTTAACACTCTTTGGGAGCTTTCTAAGCCATTTAAATAAAAATGTTGTAAAAATATTTACAACAAAAAAGTTATTAATTTGCCTTATTATTTATAATTTTTTGACGCTACAGCGTCTTTTTTGTTGGCCGAATTTATTTATCATGGGATAATCTAATTGGACAATGTTAATAAATAATAAAAATCATATGCCCCCAAGTGGATTTAGTCAAAAGGCCGTAAAAGGATCTCTTATTTTCATTCAAAGCTGTTATGAAGATTTATTGGAGGAAGTTCGTTCCGGAAAACATAAGAGCTATGAAGAAGGGATTAAGTATGAGATTGCTCAGATCGAAAAAGCTCTCACAAAACTTCATATCGATTCTAATGGCAATATCACTGAGCGATAAAATTGCCCATCCAAAGCATAATTTTTATCGGATTTTTTTTTGAAATTAGATAAAAAATAATAATTAGTGAAATTAAACAATATCATCACTAATTTTTTATAATTATAAAACCCGCAAAAAATGCGGGTTAGTTTGATTAAGGTACTTTTTTATTAGTTAGAGCTTGATGGCTTCAATGGGAAGCAGGCCCAACTGTTTGCGCGAAGGATAGGCCGGTCCGCGCCGTTTGAAAGAATTTCCTATCGCCCTGGTCGCCAAGGAAAGAGCCAGTTTGGGGTCGGCCGGCTGGATTCGAGGCGAAGGCAGATTGCACAACTGTTTTTTGTGCCCGTCCGGGTTAAACTTTTGTTGAAGCAAATCAACCATAGTAGCGTCTATCAGTGGATAGTCCGCTCCGAGTTGGGCGGCATCCCCGCCTTTTTTGACGCCTAATCCGTCCGACGGCTCTTCGTCCAAAATCTTTTTGGGTACGCCGAGATATTCGGCGATTGCTTCCAGTTCCAATCCTTTTAGTATATTCTGGATGTATCCGATATCGCCGACGTCGCCGTGAAGCGTCCAGAAGCCCATCCAGAATTCCGACAGGTTGTCGGTGCCGACCACTACGCCGCTGCCGAACATTCTGGCAATGTGGTAAGCGGTAATCATGCGCAGGCGGGCTTTAATGTTGCCTTGGGCGACTTGGGAGTTGTTTTTCCAATTAGCCAGGCCGGCCCGGTCATTTTTCTTGCGCAGAATCTCCTTGATCCCGTGGCTCAATCCATACCGCTCATCGTTCAAGAAATACTCCATCAGTTCATCAAAGTCAATGCTTAAATCAACCGGTTCCAATTCTTCGGCCCCAAACGTTTTAATGGCCAATTGGCCCAGCCGGGTGATTTTTTTTGGAGTATGACAGGGCATGGCTACCCCGACCGAAGTCAGGGAGTATTTTTTTTGAGCCGCCAATTGGCAGACCCGCTGGTTGATGCCCAGGGTGATGGCGCTGTCACGGCCGCCGGAACTCGGAGTAATCAGGTAATGAAGGCCATTTCTTTTGCAGTAGGAAAAACCCCATGTGGCGGCTCTTTTGACTACTGCTTCGCAACTCTCGCGATCCAATCCGTACATGCTTCTTGTTCCCTTTCTTGGTTGTTGGTTAAGGTTCATGGACTTTCCTTTCTGAATTTGCGATATTTTTGGAAAGTTGAGACTTTTTGCCTCGGCAATAAAAATTAAATCCAATTCCGATTACTGATTTGATTAGTTTTTATTGCTAAGGAAGAAAGCCGTTTTTTTGCTATTCCAAGCGACCGATAAATGGTTGACCTTTGAATCTTTTGATGAGTCAAAGAATAGAAGATATTATCAAAATAACCGTAATTTGTCAAATGTTTTTAATATTACTCCCGGCTGTTACTGTCTGATTATTCAAATTTAAACAAAAATTGCCGAATTATTGGGTGGCTTGCAATACTGATATTTAGAGTTATTTTGTCTAAATTTACTGTTTTTATAATTTTTCAGTTGACAAGATATTTTTTTTGTGATATACTTATGTCTTAAAGTATATAGAGACGATTAATGTCTCACCTCATTTAATTCCATTTTAAGAAATTCAATTTAGACATTTCTTAACTCTAGGGCTTAATTTTTAGCTTTGATGGAAATTTATGAACGCTTGCCTGTAGGCGAGCAGGCCCAGCCGCCCAGCGGCGAGTCGGCCTTATCTGCTTTAAAGCTAAAAAATTAAACCTAAATTATGTCTACCAGAAGTTTCGGCCGAAGCTCTCGCTTTGGCAAATCTTCGGGCCGCAGGCGCCGAGCGCCCGGCGGTCCCAGTCATGGATCTATTAGTGGCCGACCGGTCTCCCGTCGCAGCAACAATCGTTTCCGTGATCAAAATATCAATCCCGCTCTGTTTGTTTCCAAAGCCGAGCCCATTATCAAAGCTAAGCCGTATCAACCTAAAAACGCTTTTGCCGATTTTGCCATTGATGAAAATTTGAAAAGTAATATCAAAGCCAAGGGTTATGTTACGCCGACGCCTATCCAGGACGAAGCTATCCCCGCGGTTTTAGAAGGTTTGGATGTGGTCGGTATCGCCAATACCGGCACCGGCAAGACCGCCGCTTTCCTTTTGCCCTTGCTTCATAAAGTCATTTTGAATCCCAAAGAAAATATTTTAATCATCGTGCCAACTCGCGAGTTGGCCGGACAAATCAATCAGGAGTTGATTGATTTTCGCGGCCGGTTAAGAATTTTTTCCGTTTGCTGTGTCGGCGGGACGGCTATCGGCCGCCAGATTTCCGATTTGCGCCGCCAGCATAATTTTGTCATCGGCACACCCGGCCGATTGAAGGACTTGATTGAGCGCCGCCTGATTAATCCGGCCAGATTCGCCACCATTGTTTTGGATGAAGCGGATCGCATGTTGGACATGGGCTTTGTCAATGATATGAGATTTGTCATGGGTCTGATGCCGTCAAGCCGGCAGACCTTGTTTTTCTCCGCCACGGTCAATCGCGAAGTTGATAAATTAATCGGTGAGTTTCTGACTCGCCCCGTTACTATTTCGGTCAAAACCGGCAATACTTCCCAAAACGTCGAGCAAGACGTTATCAGGGTCAGGCATGATGGAGAGAAATTGCCGATCCTGCAGGAAATACTGGCTAAGCCGGAATTTTCCAAGGTGTTGATTTTCGGCCGCACCAAATTCGGCGTAGAAAAATTATCCATCGCCTTGGCCAGAAGCGGTTTTAAGGCCGATGCCATCCATGGCAATAAAAATCAAAATAAACGCCAGTTGGCTTTGAAATCTTTCAAAGAAAACAAAACCCAGATCCTGGTGGCTACCGATGTGGCGGCCAGGGGCTTGGATATTCCCAATGTCAGCCATGTCATTAATTTTGACGTTCCGGCGACTTATGATGATTATGTCCATCGCATCGGCCGTACCGGCCGCGCCGACCAAACCGGCAAGGCCCTGACTTTCATCAACTAAAAATAAAAATACTCCCTGAACGGGAGTATTTTTTGAAATTAAATTTTCATCTGATTGATTTATACCCGCCCTTGACGCCGCGCGGAGACAGGGCGATTTGCCACAGTTGGATGGAGCGGGCGCGAAAAACTCCGGCGCAGCATAGCAAGTAATAGCGCCACATGCGATAGAATCTCTCGTTATAATTATTCTTTAATTCCGCCCAAGCGTTTTCAAAGTTGGCGTGCCAAGCCATTAAAGTTGTGTCATAGTCGGCGCCGAAATTGTGGATGTCCTCAATTACGAATAATCCTTCCACCGCAGTCGTCAATTGTTTTAAAGAGGGCAGCGAGCCGTTCGGGAAGATATATTTTTCAATCCACGGATCAGTGTTGCTGCCGGATTTCAAGCTGCCGATGGTGTGCAACAGGAATAAGCCGTCGTCTTTCAGGCATTTTTTGGCCACCTCCATGTAAGTGCGATAATTTTTTACTCCGACGTGTTCAATCATGCCGATAGAAACCAGGTGATCGAATTTTTCGTTCACTTCCCGGTAATCCTGCAAACGAAATTCCACATCCAGTCCGGCGCATAACTCTTCGGCTAATTTTTTCTGTTCTTTGGAAACGGTGATGCCCACGACTTTGGCGCCGTAGTTTTTGGCGGCGTGCCGGGCGAAACTGCCCCAGCCGCAACCGATGTCCAAAACGCGTTGGCCCGGTTGCAGGTTAAGCTTGCGGCAGATCAAATCCAGTTTGGCTTCTTCGGCTTGATCCAAATTATCCGTATTCTTAAAATAACCGCAGCTGTAAGTCATGCTGGGGCCAAGCATGGCCACAAACAAATCATTGCCCGTGTCATAATGTTTTTCTCCGATTTGGAAAGCGCGGCCGACTGCCTGGAGATTGAAGATTTTGGCTTTGACAAAACCTAAAATAACAGGCAAAGATAAACCCAGTCGGCTATAAATATCGCTGGAGAGCAGACGGCAGAAGAAGTCGTCTAATTTATCGCACTCCCACCAGCCGTCCATGTACGCTTCGCCCAAGCCGAGGGAACCCTGCGCTTTGATGCGGTCATAGAGCCGAGGATTTTTGATTTGCGGATCCCAAGGGTTGGGGCCGTCCAAGACAATGCCCGTGGGTTCCAGCAAGCGATTAGCCCAGTTTTTAGTGCTGTCAGACATAAATTTATATTTAATGCTTGAAAAAATTTTTCATTTCTTTTTGCAATTGTCGTTTGGTTTTGCGTTGATAATAATGAATGTGGCTGAAACGGCCGGGATAGCCGACTAATTCCATAAAGCCATATCCGGCTTTTTTACCTCGCTGACAGCTTATTATGATAGGGCAAATCGTCTTGGGGGAATTTGATTGGCTTATAACCAGGCATGGAAAAGCAAAGTTAGGCGTCAGCGGTTGGAGATATTTTACCATAAATCCGAGCTTTTTGACCATGCCGCCGGCGCAATAACCGGCATTTTAGTTTCAGATAAAAGATTTTAATGACAGTGAAGTCGTTTTTATGTATAAAAAAAGAGAGCCGAAGCTCTCTTGGTGAAATTAAGGTGCGTATGTTAATAAAGGTGCGTATTTTATGTTTAAGGCGCTTGGTATCAGGCGCCAAAACCGCCGGCCGCCACTTGGCTGAATGAGGCGCCGCCTTGGCTGGCGCGAACCGCGGATTGCGAGAAGACCTGGAAGGCCTTGCGGATTTCGCTGGGCGTATTTTTCGGCGTTAGGATCCATTCGTCAGGAATGCCCATCTCGCCGAAGACCTTGCGAAAGTCGGTTGAGCCGTCATCAATGCCCATGGCCGCGACAATGTTGGTTTCGGCTCGCAGCATATCTCGCACCACTTTGGCGACATCCTTGGCTTGAGCGCGCAGGGAATGCTCGTCATTGCCGTCGGAAACGAGTAGGGTGGCTGTACGCGCTACCTGGCCGATCTCGGCGTAGTGTTGTTGCTCCGCCAACACGGCGCCCAATATTACCATTGATTCATCATAGAAGGGAGTGCCGCCTCTGGGGTTGAAATTGGAGGCATCCATCCGAATCGCCTGCTCTAACGTCGAAAACTGGTAGAGCCAGCCACCATTAAGATAACGGCAGGCAACGGAAACGCTGTCTTTCTGCTTGGAGGCGCTCAAAGCTTCTATGACTGTGTTGTGTCCCTGGCGCACCGCTTCGGTGTTGCCGGCGGTAAAACGAATTGAACCGGAATCGTCGATCAGTATTCCGGCCAGAAGAACTTCCGGTGTTTTAAGATTAACTGTGGTGCCGAGGCCGGCATTAATGGCGCCGCCAATATCCACCAAATTCAATGCTTGCAAGGACAGACCGCTTATCACCCCGTCATTAGCCGCACTGGTTAAAAGAGCGCCGGCGTTAGCTGATTGACTCATGATACTTTTCTCCTTGTGTGGGTTGAGCGGAGGCGGCTTGCTTTAGCCGCCTCCGCATGGCAATTTATATTTCGCAAAAAAAGATCAAAAAGATTTTATAAGTTGATATCGGGCCAATCTTCAAGCGGCGTGGTGCTTTCCACCACGTGCATGCCGGCCGCTTCAAATTCACTAAAGGCCTTCTCGGCATCATCGGTGTAATCAATAATCCCCGGGACAACTACGGCTGCCGTGCAGTCACGTACGATATAAACTTTTTTCACTAAGTTTTGATCAATTGTCATGATTTCAGTCAAGAAATCTTTGATGCTCTCTGTAACGCAATGGCTGGAAGCCAAGCCCATAATTGCCACTGCGTCGCTGCCGGTCAGGTTGTCGATTAAGCGCGTGTTCTTTTGTACGCCGGGAATCGGTCGGCCATCAAACAAACGCATCACCAGCGGACGAAAGATGGAATAGTGTTCCGTCAAAGGACTGGTGCCCTTGACTTCTACGGTGTTATGAGCGCCACGCACGAAAGCGTGGAACAGGCGGAGCGCTTCAACTACTCCGGTCAATGCCGCGCCGCGGTCGCCGGCCAGGCAGTGTAGGCCCCAGGGTTCCAGGGGTTTGCCGTTTTTTTGCAATTCGGCGATATAGAACAGGAATTGCCGTTCCAGCCAAAGCGGATCCACCCCCAGCATTTTGCACATGGCCGGATTGGGGCGGTAATTTTTCCGGTAATCATCCAAGGTAATCGGCACATTGGCGACAGGATGCGAGCCGTCATCTTTGCGAACGTGGCCGGTAACCGACGACACCTGAAAGAGTGGATGGAAATCCATAGTATTGGTCCAACCGGTGATATAGGGCAAGTATTTGTAGCCCCATTCCACTTTGCGTTGTTGCGCTTCCATGGAACCCTTGCCCGACCGGCCCAATACCGGCAAAGCGCCGCTGAGCCAGGTGAAATCATTCTGGCTGTCAATATCCAGAACCGAAAAGCGTCGCTTATCGCCGGCGGCCGGTTTGACGTCATGTTTTTTGCGCCATTCCTCCACCTGTTGCAATAACTGCGCGGTGTTAGGGTAGTAATTTTCATCAAAATTTTGTCCTTCGTCGTAATGAGGAGGCAGGGGGAGTTGTTTGAAAGACATGATGGTTCTCCTTGTGGTTGTTATTTGATTACCAGTTTAGTGATGACGTTTCTGCCAACGGCATACAGGCCGTCGGTCAAACCAAAAAGTTTAATTTTACTGTCAACAAAGGGCTCCGTATCCGGAAAAGTTTTGGCGATTTGAATCCGGCCGCCGCTCTCTTTGAGTTGCGCGACGCCTTCATCAGTCGCCGCCAGTAACATCGGACCGATAGGAAATTTACCGCGAATGGAACTTAACCAACCACTGGCATTAGCTTCCTCCTCTTGATGCGCCAATACGACGCCGTTTGAATTTATCAGTGATACGGTATTTATTATTTTTCCGGCTATTTGCACAGTCGTGAAAAACCAACAAAAATCATCGCTGAAAACGCAAGTCGTGTCCAATAATTGCCCGGGCAGTTTAGGCAGGATGATTTGGTCGTTAATGGCGGGACGCTTAGCGTCAAAAACAAAATGCACCAGGCCTTGCGCCGCGCGATAAAAACCAAAACCGAATTTTTTTCCGGCCCAAAGCAAAGTTTGATTCTTCAAAGTTTGGCCGATCAGTTCCGGCGCGTATTGGCCGTCGCGCCAGAGTTCTCCGCCGTAAGTCCAGTAACGGCCATTTTCTGTTGCATCAAAAACCGGCAAAACGCCATTGAAGCAATCAACGCCCAGAATCTCCTGTTCCAAACCGTTTTTAAACGTTCTGATTATCCCGCCCTTGCCGAACAAAGTCAATTCCGGTGAAAGGCGATAGCGCGTTTGCGTGTCCAGGGGAGCGGCGATGATTTCCGAACCGTCTTCCCGCCGAAATTTTCCGGCCTCATGATAAAGATAAAATAATTTTTTATTGAACACGGACGAACAAACGATAGTGCCGGAAGTGCGGAAAATCTGCGTAGCCGTAACCTGGCCTTTGACCGTCATCTTGGTGATGACTGCGGCCGGAGCCGTGTGTTGGCAGTTAGGGCAGATATTGCGCATGTGGATATGGCCGCAAGAAGCGCAAGTGGTAAAACGAGCGTTGGTAATCAGATTGATCGGGAAAGAGCCGCGCGTGTTTTTTTCAAATACTTGGGAGAAATAATGAAGCAGTTCATCCGGCAAAGTATTATAAGGCCGGGCATTTTTGGGATAACGGACTTCCGGATGGAAAACCGTAATACCCTTAAGCGGCCTCTGATCGTGCGGCAAGCGTTTGGCCGGATCCTTGGGGCGGTAGACGCCGTCATAGGGTCCGGTGAAAAGCAGTACTTGCATCAACATAATGCAGAAAGCGTACCAATCGCTGTTTTTATTATGCGGCTTAATCAGTTGCGGCGAAGTTTTTCTCGGGTCGCACAAAAGCGGATCCACGAAACGGGCGGTGAACATCGGCGATAGCCAACGGCCGAAACTCATGCTGTCAGCGTCAATAATAAAAGCTTTTTTGCCCTTGACCAGCACATTTAGGTCGTTGAAATCGGAAATTATTGCGGCTTGATGAATACCGCAGACCGTCGGATGCAAATCAGCAAATATGCTTAAGACGTCGTTGTCTTCAATACCGCTGATTTGCCGCCAATCAATGTCAGTGTATTTATAGAGCACTTCGGCGTCGGAAATCAGCGGCATTTCATAACCGATGATTTTGCCCTTAGCGTCAGTAACCAGCGAAAGCGGTTTTACCACCGCCGCAGGCAGTCCTGAAGGAAAGTTAGGCATTTTGGTCTGGTGCATGGCAATCCGATCACTCGCTTGTTTTTGCAATTCCGGAAAGCCGATTAAATCCGGATGATCCGGGCTTTTCCAAGTTTTTATGGCCCTGCCACTGACGACAAAAATGTCAGCTTCGCCGCCCTTATTAAGGGCATCTTGATAATCTAAACGAATTTTTCTACCATTGACTATTACGTCCATGCTTTTGCTCCTTCATGCTTCTGCTCCTTGATTAGTTTTTTTGCGAATGACCACCAAGGTTGTGTCGTCAGGCAGTAATCCGGGTTCGCGAACGATTTCACGGATCGGTGATCCCAACGTAACATATTGCCGATTGATTAGGGCTAAATAGCGTCGAATTTCATCCGGATTGCCAAAGTATTTGTCGTTTTCCCAGAATTGCGATAGCGGTCCGACCGGCTGTTTCAAACCGGGGACTTTTTTCTCGGCGCTGGCCTCCAATTTAACTACGCCATCACTGCCGATTAAGACATGGCTAAAAGAATCTAGCGGGCAATTCGACTCTATCTTAAACATCCAGTCGCGCGAATCCGGCGCTTTGCTTTTTGTGCCGGTTAGGCCGTAAGCCAGGTAAGGCGGTTCATTGTCAGTGAATGGTCCCAGTTGTTGAAAACGGCCGTTAAGGGCAAAGCAACCGTCGCCCAAGGTAAAAATTTTGCAGCCGTCATCATCAACCACCGCGCCGATAACCGTAAACAAGTAAAAATCATTGATTGTCTTGGTTCTGCCACCGTTAGGCGATAGCCGTTTGACTCGTTGGTTTATATCCGTCAACATTTCTTGACGCAAAAATTCCAAAAAAGCTGGTACATAGAGTGATGCATTGACTGATGGGTTGACGGTTTGCTGATCGGTCAGTAGTCGGTAGAGTTTTTCACTAATAAACCTGGCGGCTTCGTTGGCGCCCACTTCCGAATGAGCTTGGGAACCGCAGCCGTCACAGATCACTGCCACTACTCTTTTTTTATCAGAACAGATATGAAAGGCGTCTTGATTGTTTTTACCTAATAATACATTGCCGGAACCTAAATGGTCTCGACCGATAATTGATCCTGCCGCAACTTCCAAATCAGGCATGTTTGTTCTCCTTTTCCATTGTTTATTTATTGTTAAATTGTAATGAGCTAACCCGACACCTTAGCACATAACGGCCGCAAATGTCAAGTTTAGTGTTTTTTTGGTTTGTTTTTTATAATTTTTGTTTAAATTTAGATATTTATTATAAATTTAAAGATGTCGGCCATGATTGTAGCTGTTAAAATTGTGATTACCAAAAATGGTCGGAATATCGTATAATAAAATCATAAACAATAATCCGTATGCCGCTTAAGGAAGCCCAATTTTATGAAATTTTAGACGCCGGCCGGGTAAAATGCCGGCTGTGTTGCCATTACTGCATTATTGCTCCTGACCGATTCGGCCACTGCGGAGTGCGCCGGAACATTGACGGCCGATTATATACTTACACTTACGGTCGGCCTGTGGCTGTAAATATTGATCCGATTGAAAAAAAACCATTGAGGCAGTTTCTGCCCGGCACCATGACTTATTCGCTGGGAACTTTCGGCTGTAACTTTCATTGCGCCAATTGCCAGAATTATGACATCAGTCAAGTCGGCGGCGCAGAAGAAACGCTTCTGGTTCCGCCGTTGATTGCGCCGGAACAGATTGTGACGCAAGCGATAGAAAATAATTGCCCGTCAATTTCTTATACTTATTCGGAGCCGACGATTTTTGCCGAATACGCCTTAGACATTATGAAGTTAGCGCGGGAGCGAGGGCTGAAAAATATTTGGGTGTCCAACGGTTTCATGTCGCCGGAATGTCGGCGGGAAATCGTACCCTACCTGGATGCGGCTAATATTGATTTGAAATCCTTTGATCCGGAATTTTATTTGAAAGTTTGTCAGGCCAAACTGGAGCCGGTGTTGGAAAATTTGCAGGCCGTCAAGGCCGCCGGTGTGCATTTGGAAATCACTACGCTCATCGTGCCGACTTTGTCTGATGAAGAAAGGATGCTTAAAGATTTAGCCGGGTTCATTGTTCAAGAATTGGGAGCGGAAACGCCTTGGCACCTGCTTAGGTTTTCTCCGGAGGCGGCATGGAAGCTGAAACAATTGCCCGCTACGGCTCAAGAGGCCATTGCTAAAGCCAAAAACCTCGGCGTTTTAGCCGGTTTAAAAAATATTTACGTATGATTCCGCTTAACGAACAGCAACAAAAAATTTTATTGGGCATTGCCAAGTCGGCGGTGGAGAAGCGGGTCGGCAGAATCGGATTTAAGGGGTATGACAATATTGATCCGCGTTTGGCGGAACCGGAAGGGGCGTTTGTCACCTTAAGGCGGAGCGGCGAATTGCGCGGCTGCATCGGCATGATTGAAGCGGTTAAGCCGTTATGGCAGACAATCGAAGAAATGGCCGCGGAAGCGGCCACGCGTGATTGGCGTTTTACGCCGCTTGAAGCGGAGGAGTTGCCGGAACTTGAATATGAAATAAGCGTTTTATCCCGGCCGGAAAAAATCTCGGATTGGCGCCAAATAGAATTGGGGAGGCACGGCGTTATCGTCAAACGCGACGGCCGAAGCGGGGTCTTCCTACCGCAGGTGGCCGAGGAAACCGGCTGGACGCGGGAAGAATTTTTGGAGCATTTGTGCGCCGACAAAGCCGGGCTGGAACCGAACGCCTATGAGGATCCGGCGACAGAGTTATACGTGTTTACCGCGCAAGTTTTTAATAGTTGACAAAAAAGGTATTTTTGCTAAGATGAGTAATCTTGGACTTTAAAAATTAAATAATCAAACTTACAAATACCGGGAGGAACTGTTTATGCGTATCGGAATCAAGGTCGGCTCTTCGCTTTTGACGGATCATAATGACGGCTTGAGTTCGGAAAGAATTTTGAATATTTGTCAGCAGATAGCGGCGTTAATCAGAGAGAGACATCAGGTTTTTCTGGTGACTTCCGGCGCAGTTATCAGCGATCCCCAAAAAAGTCGCCCCAAAAATCTGCGGGCGGCAATCGGCATGGGCCGGCTGATTGGCCGCTATATTGAATATTTTAATGTCTTTGGTATTGAGGCCGCGCAAATGCTTTTTACCGATAACGACTTGCATCAGCGTTGCCGCGGCAGTTTGATCGGCTTATTGGAGAGTGCCATGAAGGATATGGTTGTGCCGATAATCAACGCCAATGATACTGTGGACTGGACAGAATTGAAACAGTTGGAGCTTTGCGCCGACAATGATATTTTGTTCATGAATTTGTGTCTGGCGCTTCAACCGCAAATGGCAATTATCGGTTTTGACCAGGATGGCGTTTTGGATGATGAGTTCTGTCGCGTGTCAGTTATAAACGAAGGCAATTTCTTGCAACTGGCCGAGACGGCTCAAGGAGGCAGTTCTGCCGGCCACGGCTTAAATGGTATGTTGACCAAGATGCAAACAGCCCGGGTAATAGCGGCCAGCGATATTAAAACCTTGATTGTCCCGGGGCTATCCAATACTTTTATTATTGAAGGCGTAAACGAATTATCCCGGCCCACCGGCAATTTCGGCACCCGCTTTGTTTTTAATCAGTTGGAATTCAATTTTGACCGGGAGCCGTTTAAAGTCAAGAATCTGGAAGAGTTGCGGCTGGAACATGGCGTTTTTTCTTAAGCACCTTTAACCGCCTGTTTGCGCAGGCGGTTTTTTATTTGCTTTTTTTCAGTTATTATGTTATGGTAAATGTAAGAAAAATAATAAATAACTTCTGGATTCCTGATTAAGCCCCTGTCTTTAATGATCGGGGTCGGGAATAATGCCTAAATCAAATTTATGGGTTTACCTAGCAAACGAAGAACAAAGACATCCAAAAAAGAACGAGCGTCTCATTTCGCTTTAAAGCCCCGGGACTTGGCCAAATGCAGCCAGTGCGGCAAACCGGTCCTGCCCCATCACGCTTGCGGCGCCTGCGGCAATTACAAAGGCCGGACTGCGGTTAAAATAAAAATCAAGTCCAAAGCCAAAGCCAAGACCAAAAAAAAGTAATTTTATTTTAAAGCACTTTTAAGCACTTTAATCGTATGTCCAACCGCCATTTATCGCGCACTATCGCGATTCAAACTCTGTACCAATGGGATTTCAACGACCGTCAAGGCGATCCGTTGGAAATTTTGGAACAAAACAAAGAGGCCTTCGCGCCGGATTTTTCTGATGGGGGATTTATGAAGCAGTTAGTCCAAGGCGTCATGGATCATATTACTGAAATTGACGCTTTGATTACCAAATTCGCTCCGGAATGGCCGCTGGATCAAATTACCATTGTGGATCGCAATGTTTTGCGATTAGGCACTTACGAATTGCGTTATGACGAAAACGTTCCGGCCAAAGTGGCGATTAATGAATCCATTGAGTTGGCCAAAGCGTTCGGCGGCGAGTCCTCCGGAAAGTTTGTCAATGGCGTTTTGGGCGCCGTTTACAAAGATATGGGCGAAAAAGAAATAGACAAGCGTTCGGCGGAAAAAAGAGCCAAAGAGCAGGCCGCTACCCCTCCGCAACCTAATAATTAATAATTGAATGATGATAATTGGATATTGAGCGGCGGTCGTTTCAATATTCAATAATCATTTTTCAATTCTTTGAGGTGACATGTCCGAAATAACCAAATTGGAAAAAAAATTAGGCGTAAAATTCAAAGATCACGATCTGTTGGTTTCCGCCCTGGTTCATCGTTCCTACATTAATGAACACCCCGACTTCAAACTTGATCATAACGAGCGTTTGGAGTTCTTAGGCGATGCGGTTTTGGAATTGGCGGTAACCGAATATTTGTATGACAATTTTTCCAATCCCGAAGGCGAGCTGACTAATTGGCGCGCTTCGTTGGTTAACGGCGATTCGCTGGCTGAAGTGGCCGCGACGCTGGGTTTGGAAGAATATTTATTAATGTCTAAAGGCGAGAGCAAGGATAAGAATTCCAAAGCGCGCCAATATATTTTGGCTAACGCCATGGAAGCGGTTATCGGCGCGATTTATTTGGAACACGGCTTCAAGACGGCCAGTAAGTTTGTCATTGATAATATTATTTCCAAACTGAAAGACATTTTGGAGAAAAAACTCTACATTGACCCCAAAAGCCATTTTCAAGAGAAGGCGCAGGAAAAATTAGGCATTACTCCCACTTACAAAGTCATTTCTTCTTTCGGTCCCGACCACGCCAAGGTTTTTAAGGTCGGCGTTTATTTGGATAAGGAATTAATCACTTCGGGCGACGGTTCCAGCAAGCAGGAAGCGCAGATTGCCGCGGCCAAAGCGGCTTTGGCCGTTAAAAAGTGGGATAAGTAAATAACATACTCATATGACTTTAGAAAGCGTGTTCAAGCAAGTCGTTGCGGCCAACGCTTCGGATTTGCATTTGGTCGCGGGATTGCCTCCTTACTTGCGCGTCGACGGCGAGTTGAAACCCTTAGACGGCAAGCCGCTTAACGCCAAAGAAATAGAAACCATGGTTAGCGACATGGTGGAAGAAAGCCGCTTTAAGAAGTTTTTAGTAGAAAAGAATCTTGATTTCGCCTATGATGACGGAGACGGTTTCCGTTTCAGGGTTAATTTGCAATTTGAAAAAAACGCCATTTCTCTTTCCGCCCGAACCATTCCCAACGTCATTCCCACCATGGAAGATATCAGTATGCCCAAGGTCGTTTATGACTTGTGCAATCTGGACAGAGGATTGATTTTAGTAACCGGCCCGACCGGTTGCGGCAAATCCACCTCGCTCGCTTCCATGATTGAATATATCAATAAGAGCCGTAACGAGAATATCATCACTTTGGAAGATCCGATGGAGTTTATTTTCCAGCATGATAAGAGCATTATCCGCCAGCGGCAGTTGGGCACTGACATGCTGTCATTCCAGGACGGCTTAGTGCACGTTTTGCGCCAAGACCCTAATGTGGTCATGGTGGGAGAAATGCGCAATCTGGAAACCATTGCCACTACTATAACTCTGGCGGAAACCGGGCATTTGGTTTTTGCCACTCTGCATACTTATAATGCCGCCCAGACCATTGACCGTATCATTGATATTTTCCCGCCGCACCAGCAAAACCAGGTGCGGATGCAGATCTCCATTACCTTGAAGGGCATTATTTCCCAACGGTTGATTCCGGCGGCCGGCGGCGGTCGCGTAGCGGCGCGAGAAATTTTGATTAATACACCGGCGGTCAGCAATCTGATTCGCGAGAACAAGATTTCCCAGTTGAAGACGGTTATCCAGACCAGCGCTAAAGAAGGCATGGTAACCATGGATAATTCGCTTAATAATCTTTATAAACAAGGGGTAATCACCAAGGAAGTAATGGAAAGCAACTTGTATTTGTAGGCCGTAAAGGCGCTCTTGACTCGGATGATATTTTTTGCTAAAATACTGATGTTCGTTTTATTATCTAAGCGTGCGGCGGTAGTTCAGTTGGTTCGAGGCGTAGCCGAGAAAGGTAGCAAGTGAGCCAAGCGCAAAGCGCGCAGGCGAGACGGCAACAAAAGCGAGCGAGCGCAGCTTTTGTTGGCTACCCTGGGCAGAACGCTTCCCTCGCGACATTTATGTCGCGAGCAGCAAATAGTAAAGTTAAAATTGAAAAATATCTAAGCGTGCGGCGGTAGTTCAGTTGGCTAGAACGCTTCCTTGCCAAGGAAGAGGTCGAGGGTTCGAATCCCTTTCGCCGCTTAGATGAAAGAAATTAGAAATTGAGAAATTAGAAATTA
>JBAYFY010000007.1:0-57379 GCA_041666945.1 Candidatus Buchananbacteria bacterium
CCTTCCTTTTTGCCTGTTTAATCCGCCACGGCCTTGGGCATTTTAGATTTTGGTTTTTTAAAATTTAGAAAAAACTTAAGTTTTTTCTTGGAAATAGGTTCGAGCTTCTTTTAGGAGCTTCGATAATAAAATAATGACGCCATTTTTGGCGTCATTATTTTATTTTTGAGGGTAATCGATGGACTTGAACAGGTAGCAAGCGAGATATGAGGCAAGCCGGAAGGCGAGCCGAATAATCGAGCGACGACAATCGCAACCCTGGGAGCGATTGGCGGCTACCCAGGACGAGTGAGACCGCCGCTGTTTGGCGGCGGTCGAGAGAGGTATTTGTCCCGCTACCCCGACATTATTTCTTAAAAAACCCCCGCCTCTCATAGATGAGATTATTGATGAGGGTAATTAATTTTGCTACGTAGCATGTTACGTAACAGAGGTTAAATAGCCATTTGATTTAATCTTTGACATTTATTATATATTTTGATATGATGTTTTATTGATTAGAATCATGATGAAGAGTACTTTAACCCAAAAAGAAGGAGGTGTACTATGCTACATTTGACGCAACGGCTGGCACAAACCCAAGAATTACAGCAGATTTGTACTGTGTGCGGAGGTCAGCTTGGTGGAATTGACCCTCAACCACAGGCACACTTTGCCAGCAAATATTCAGGTTGTCCTTGTTGTGGAAGGAAGGTTGGGAATCCATTAGACAAGAATTACCAAGCAAGAGCAAGGCGGTACATGAAAAGAAACAAATAATCCTTTTGGATAGTTATAGTTTAAGCCCTCGTAGGATCGTCTCTACGGCGGGCTTTTTAAATTAAAAGAAGTTAACTGCTTTTGCCCGCCCGACACGGCCTTAAAACTTCAATTTAATCCGCCAGCTGGCGGATTAAATTTAGAAAAAACTTAGGTTTTTTTTAAAAATAGGTTCGAGCTTCATTTAACACATTCGACATTATTAAAACCGCTAATAGGCGGTTTTTTTTGTAAACGACGCGATCTTGAATTGCTTAATCCTCGGGTTACGGATATAATTATAATGTAAATAATCATCACTAATATGAAAAAAATACTCTTGGTCCTGGCTGCTGTTTTGTTGCTCTCCGGTTGCTCGGCGGTTAAAAACGCCGCAACCGACGCAACGGGCGACGCCACGGTAGTGGAAAAAGCCAAAAGCGACAGTCGCGCGGCCGCTGACATGGTTTTTGACGATCTCTCGTTTACCAGCGGCTTCGCCAACCTTGACAGGAAACTATGCGGTCCGAAAAGCTCGGCGGAAATCGCCAAATTGAATGATGCCCGGGCCTTAGAGAATTATAAGCAATTTCCGGCATTCGCCGGGTATTATCTGCCGCAAAATTATGTGGTTGATGTTGAGCTGTTGGACATTGATAATGATCAAAAGAATGAAACCATTGTCTCTTACACCTGCCCGGCATGCAACGCTCCGCCGCGCGGTTTGGATATTATCAAGAACAACAAAATAGTTTTTACGGCGCAAGGCGGCAATCTGGAAGTGAAGCCGATTAAGGGGGAAAACGGTTTTTATCTTAATGTTTCCGGCTTGACCATACCGCGTTCCCAGGGTTATACTGCCATTAAATTCCAGGCCAACCAAACGGGGTATTATCCGGTGGCTGAAAACGACATCAAATATTAGCCGGCCAAAGCGGGAATATTAGACCGCCGGCGGATTGATAAGATCTGACGGTTTTTGCACTTTGAAAACAAGAAAGGAGGGCCGAGCCATGCGCTGGCAGGACCGGCAAAACCAAATTGAAGAGTTGGTTTATGATGCCATAAACGAACTGTCCGAGCAATTGGGTGTTAATGTTCCTTTTTATCCGGCCGTGTTTTGGATCGGCCGAACATTGGAATTTGAAGATACCGGATTGCCCAAGACAAGGCGGCTGTCTTTTGAATGGAAGAGATCTCATAAGGAGAGCTACTTTTTGCCTCCCAATACCATTTTAATTAATTCCGGTTGTAATCTTGAAGCGCTTCTGGAGGAGGCATCGCATTTTGTCCATTTTACCGTTTCCGGAGTAAAATTCAGTGGCAAAAAGCCGTTACGGGAAGCAATCTGTTTGAGGGTCATAGCTGAAATGCTGGGACTTTTAGGCGCCAGGATGCTTGGATCACACGAGAAAAATAACTTTGAGATTGTTCCGGATTTGGCGTATCTGCCGTGGGAGAGTTGGGATGATTTTATTGACGGTTGCCCCGATCTCATCACTTGTTTTGAAGATTTATGCGAGTTTTATGCCAGCCAGCAAGGTTACGGCCTGGCGGATCGGGTTTATTATCAATATTTATCCGGCCAGGTTTCCCGGAAATTTATCAGGACCTTATTCCTTAATCACTTGGCCGAGGAAAACGCCGCCACGAAGAAGTTTTTAAGATTAAAAACCAAATTCTGGCCGCCCCAGCGAAGGATCGTTTGAATTAAAGCCGCGCCACTTGCGGCTTTTATTATTTTAGAATTGCCCGTCAACCAACCGGATCGTATATATTTTATTTTGATTGTGGTATAATAATATGGTATACTATATTTAACTGTTAGGGGATAATTTATCTAAGTTATGCTAAAAACAATTTTCGGCTTTGGAGGTAAAAGCCAATTGAAGAATCAACCCAAGAAAATTTTAGTCGTAGAGGATGATTCCTTATTGTCTAAAGTGCTGGCGGAAAGCTTGAAAAACGAGGGTTTTGAGGTGATGGTGGTTGATAATGGCAATGATGTCATGGCCGTAGCCGCTAAATTTTCGCCCCAATTGGTTTTATTGGATTTAGTCATCCCCGGCATCGATGGTTTTGCGGTGCTTAAAGAATTGAAGGGCGATGACAAGACAAAAGCCATTCCCGTTATCGTTTTATCCAACCTTGATGAGATCGGCGACGTCAAATCGGTTAAGGCCCTGGGCGCCGAGGAATATTTTATTAAAGCTAATACGGAAATGAAAAGAATCATTGATTATATTAAAAAACTGTTGAAAATTTAATTAAGCCAAAATTAAGACGTTATGGCCAAAGAGGAAAAAAAAATTATTCTCATGGTCGAAGACGACGAAGTGCTGCTTCGGGCGCTGTATTTGATTTTTCATGAAGGCGGTTTTACTCTTGCCACGGCCACTGACGGTGAAACTGCTTTGCGCATGGCGGAAAGAACCAAGCCGGATGTTATTTTATTGGATTTGCTGTTGCCCAAAATGAACGGTTTTGATTTCCTCAAGAACATCAAAGCCAACCCCGCTCTGCGCGCCATACCGGTAATCGTTTTATCCAATTTGGGCGATGACGACAGCATCAAGAAGGCCAAGGATTTGGGCGCCGCCGATTATTTCATTAAAGCCGATACCGATTTGTCGGCCCTAAAGGACAAAGTCAAAAAGATTTTAAACGTTTAATCATAATAGATGAAGAACAAATGGTTAAATTTAGTTTTACTGTTAACCAATCGCATCTATAATCGCAAACAACTTATTGTAGGACAAACTGGTTTGGAGGCAGTTTATAATATTTTCCTACTTTTTCTCTGGGAGATATTTTTAGCTGCGGTTTCTTTTCCGTTGTATCTGACTTTAAGATCGCGGGATGTTACGGCTTATTTTACCGAACGAGGCGCTTACGCCCAGGTGAATTTTGATTACAATCTGCGTCGCATTCTGACTGTTACCGGCGTCGGCGTTATCGCTTTGGTTTGGCTGATAAAGCTATTGATTATTGTTTTGACGCCGGCCGTCCTGGGTCCCTTGCAGCTTTATACCGTGACTAACTTACAACCGGCCGACATTACTCAAAAAGATTTGGTTGCGGCTGATACCGGCATCCAAACGGCTCGCGTAGTAAGCGCGATGGCTCGGCCGGAATTGCAGCAAGTCAAAAAAATCCAGGGAGGCGATTATGTTTTCTCCGGCATTGGACAACCGCGCTCCACGGTTGTTTTATTATTGTCAGACAAACAGACCGCCATTTATACCGCCGATACTGATGATCGGGGCTTGTGGCAGATAGAACAGTCGCAAAGCAGTTTCCGCTTAAGTGAAGGAAACCATTCCGTTTTGGTCTTTAATTACGATAAAAAACAGGGGATAAGAAGCGAGGCCGCGCCCGCGCAGTACTTTAAGGTGGTTACCACCTGGTTTGATCTGATTACCAAAAATGTTGATTCCCTGGCTAATTGGTCGGTGATTATCATTATTCTGCTGGGTATCTTTTTAACCATTTTAACTCTTTAGCTATGTCCAAGCGCTGGCTGAATTTATTTTTGTCTTATTCCGGCTATGTCTTCGGTTTGCGCCAAAAAGTCGTCAGAACCAATAATTGGTATGTTATCTTGCCCTTAGCCGTGGAGCTATTGGCGGTTGAAGTGATTTTTGCCATTGTTTCTCTGCCCATGTATTTGCTGGTTCCGCCTGACAGGTTGCAGGAAGAAGGAACGATTTTTCCCAGTCGACAAAAAGCCGTCAAGCCGTTGCGCGCTTATACCGTCAGAAGAAAAATCAGTTTGGCCACCGTGTCCGGAGCGGGAGGCCTTTTTGTTTTGAAAGTTTTAGTTGTTGGCGCCTTGTCTTTTATTTTTCTTGGTGCTATTCAAATTTTGGCTGATACGCAAGATTGGACTTTTGATACCCCCGGCGATTATACATATGATTCAGGCAAGATTGAAGTTACCGGCGGCGTAGCGCGGTTGAAAAATTTAGGCGGCACAGTTTCCGGCAGTACGGTTAATTCCGGGTTTAACGCTGATGCCAGCGGTTGGACTGCCGTTCCTGGCTGGGACAATGCTCCCGGTAAGACCAATACCGCTTCATGGCAATCATCCGGCGGTAATCCCGGCGGCTACGTCAATATTTATTTAGACGGAAAAAAGAATAATGATTCGGCTGGTTATTGGTATCAAGATTTTGCTACTACCGTTAGTTCTCCGGACACTGCTATTTTGAGTTTAGATTGGAAGGCGGTTTCAATCACCGGATCTCCGGTTTCATACGTGCTTTATGCTTTTATAGATACCGGCAGCGGCAACCCGACAATCGGCGGGGCTACTCAAGTTTGGTCCAGCGGCAATATATCCGGCGCAACTTCTTTCGCCACCACAACTCCCATTGATATAAAATCTAAAGTAACGGCGGCCGGCACTTATTACTTGAAGATCGCCGCTTATGTCAATTGCCAAACTTCCGTCGACTGCAATGCCACCGCCGGTTTTGACAATGTGATTGTTAATTGGTCAAAAACCACAGTCAGTTATGCTTCCGACAAGCCGACTACGACTCCGGTGAGTTCTTTAACTATGACTAAGACCATCAGTTGGAACTCTTTTGAGGAAACGGCGACCAAAAACGGTGGTGAAATTTACTATCAATTGTCCGCTGATAACGGCACTAATTGGTGGTATTATAACGGTTCGACTTGGGCGACGACGACTTTGACAACCGATTATAATGCGGCCAGCGTGGTTAATACTAATATTGGCAGTTTTACTACCTCCACCAATCAGATAAAATGGCGCGCTTATTTGGCCAGCAATGGCAGTCAGCAAGTGATATTGGATAATATTAGAATTACTTATACCCAGAATCAACGGCCGCAAGTGCAAGCCCTGACGCCGGCGCAGAACACGGCTTACGGCTATGTCCACGTTGACTACAATTTGCAGGACACGGAAAACGATCCCTCCAGTTTAACGGCCTACGAATATTCCTTATCCGGTACGTTTACCGATGCGGTAACCATGACCGCTTCCACCACTGACCCGGCTCATAGCGGCGTATCAAGTTTGGCCGCATCAGCCGGCGGCACGCCTCATATTTTTGTCTGGGATGCCAGGTCGCAATTGGGCAACGTAGTGACTATGACTTATGTCCGCTTGCGTCCCAATGACGGCATTGGCGACGGTAATTACGCCACCTCCTCCGTTTTTACGATTGATTATGTTTCTTCCACCGTTTCCAATATTTTTTCTTCCCAACCTTTGGGCACAACAACCGTAACCGTCAATTATGATTTGTTTGATGATACGGCTGACAATATTTTGGTGGAAATGCAAATATCAGGAGATGGCGGAGACACTTGGACGGTACCGGCAACCAGCGTGAGCGGAGATATCGGCGGCGGCGTCGCTTCCGGCAATGGCAAAACGATTTATTGGAACGCCGGAGCGGATTATCCCAATCAGCAAAAGAGCAATATGCGAGTGCGCGTTCGCGCCAAAGACAAGTGGCAGAATCAAGGCGTTTACGCTTCCTCCGCTAATTTTTCCTTAGATACTTTGCCGGCAGCAACCCTCACTGCGGCCAATCTGATGGCCCAGCCCAATGCTGGCGACACTACGGTTTTAATCGGCGGGTCGTTTACTGAAACCAATCCCGGCACTAATGATTTTTATGTGGCGATTAATAGTGATGCCTACAGCTCCTCTACGGCTGGCAATGCTGACACGGCTACTCCAGCCAACCAATTAACCGCTGTCGGCGCCACTTTGGATGGCAATGATTATATTGCCAAAGTTAAAATTATCCATACCGATGATTATTCTAATGCGGGAACGAATGAAAACTTAACCCCGTCTCCTACCTACAAATACGTCAAACCCTATACGCCGCAAGCGCCGATTTTAAGCAATCCGGTGACGACGCGTTTGGATCTGACTGTCAATGCCCATGCCGGTGAAGCCAATGACGTGCAATATGCCCTGTTTGAAACCACTACCGGCAAATACGTGCAAAGCGACGGCACCTTGGGTGTTAATCCGGTTTGGCAAATCACAGGCACCGGTTCCGGACAGTGGGGCAATAACACCGGTTCATCGGGCACGGTTAGAATTACCGGCTTATCCTCGCCCGTGGCCAATTATGTATTTCAGGTTAAATCCCGCAATCCGAGCGATGCGGATCATGCCGCCTCCTCGGAATCGGCTTTTTCGGCCACAGCGCAGATTCCTAACACCGCTCCCAGTATTGTCTTAAACAGCTATGCCCAAACCACTGACGGCACGCAATACAGCGCTATTGCTTATGCGGGTACGGACGGCCAAGGCGATATCACTTCTTTAAGCGCTTATGAGTATTCGGTTGACGGTTCCACTTGGCAAACCATGACCGAAAAATCAGGCGCGGGATCAAACGGCACGGCTAATTTGGTTTTCTTGCCCACGGGCAGCGTTTATAGTTTTGTCTGGAATTCAGGCGCGGACTTGCCTAATATGGAAACAACTACGGCTAAAGTGCGTTTGCGCGGCAATGATACTTTAGCCGATGGCAGTTTGAGCACTTCAGCGAATTTTGCCATTGACAACAAGATTCCGGTTGTGTCGGCGGTTACCGCCAGTCAGAATGCCGGCGCCCGAACCGTGGCCATCGGCTATGCCTTGACCGACGGCAATAATTCAACCGTACAAATAGATGTGTCCAGCGATGGCGGTTTGACTTGGACTGTGGCCACCTCAACTCTGACCGGCGCTGTCGGATCGGGCGTAACGCCCGGCGCGGGCAAGAGCGTTACTTGGAACGCAGGCACTGATTACAACAATCAATACAATACTAATGTCATGGTTCGCGTCCGGGCGCGAGACACTTTTGGCAACCAGGGCGCTTATGTTTCCTCGGCAGCGTTTACCGTGGATACTCACGCGCCGGTGCTGTCAAACCTTTCCGCCAACCAAGACAGCAATGCCAATACTTTCACTTTTCATTATGACGTGTCCGAAGATGCGGGCGACGTTAACGTTCTTTTAGCGATTTCTTCCGACGGCGGCTCAAGTTGGGCGGTCGCCACTTCTTCCGCTTCTGGCGCCTTTGGCGCGGGAGTCGCAACCGGCACAGCTAAGACCATCACCTGGAATGCCGGCGCTGATTATAATGATCAAGAAAAGACCGCGATGCAATTACGTTTGACGGCGACTGACAGTTTTAGCAATAATGGCACTTTGGCGTCGGGTGATTTTTCTTTAGATACCAAAGCCCCGCGGGTGACCAATGTGTCCGCCACCCAGCCGCTCGGCGGCACCGGCGTGACCATTACTTATGATTTGGCCGATCAGAACAATTCTTTGGTAATGTTAGATATTTCTAACAATAGCGGGTCAACGTGGACAGTGGCCACCACAACCTTAGGTGGCGAAATCGGCGCCGATAAAACCCCGGGCGCGGGCAAGATAATTACTTGGAACGCGGCCGGGGATTTCCCCAATCAGAATTTATCTGCCATGCAAGTGCGCATCAGAGCGCTTGATATTTTTGCCAATCAATCAGCCAATGTCGCTTCAGCCGATTTTGATTTGGACACTTTGCCGCCGACGATTAGTGTGACAGCGGATTTGAAGGCCCAGCCGCTGGCCGGAGCAACCACGACGCTTATCGGCGGATCTTTTACCGAGGCCCACCCTAATTCCAACGATTTTTATGTGGCGATTGATGGCGGCGCTTATGGCGCGGCTACAGCCGGTGCCGCTAATACCGCTTCGCCGGCTGACAAATTGACTGCCGTGGGAGCAACCTTAGACGGCAATGATTATGTTTCTCAAGTTAAGATCGTCCATACTGACAAATACGGCCAGTCCGTCACCAATGAAAACAATTCGCCCGATACGGCTTACAAATACGTCAAACCCTATACGCCGGCCGCGCCGACGGTGGATAATCCCGGCGTCGGTACGGTGGATGTTTTGATTAATAAAAATCCGGCGGAGATTGACGGTTTGGAGTACGCGATTTATGAAAGCTCGCAGAATAAATACGTGCAAAGCGATGGCACTTTAGGCGCAAACCCGGTTTGGCAACCGTTAGGCACTTCTTTCTTCCAGTGGGGATTTTATTCTGCCGTATCCGGCAAAGTCAATGTTAGCGGTTTAACCGCCGATTCTTATCTTTATGAGTTCCAGGTTAAATCGCGCAACAGCAGCGATGCCTCTCATGCCGTAACGAGCGAGAGCGCCTTGGGCAGCGGCGCTTCCTCGGTTAATCAATCGCCGACCATTGCCATTAATTCCGTTAGTCAAACCGCAGACGGTACCAAATACGTTACCATCAATTACACCGGCTCTGATTTAGAAAGCGAAACGACAACGCTTGTTACTTACCAATACTCCGCTGATAACGCCACTTGGCATAGCATGACCGAGAAGTCGGGCGTGGGTTCGGACGGCAAGACCAATTTGTCTTTCGCTTATCCCGGCACGGCTCATGATTTTATGTGGGACGTTGGCACTGATTTGAATAATACGGAAGATGACACGGTTTATATCCGTTTGCAAGCCAACGATGGAACTTCCGACGGTGGCCTGGCTGCTTCTTCGGCTTTTATCGTTGATACTAAGAATCCCGCGACTGCTGCGGTTACAGCCAGCCAAGACGCGAGTTCCAATAATGTGTCCGTGGGTTATAATTTAACTGATTTATCCAATTCTTATATTGAATTTGATGTTTCTTCCGATGGCGGCGGGACTTGGACCGTGGCTACTTCTACGGCTACTGGCGATGTCCGCGCCAATGTCGTACCGGGCAGCGGCAAAGCTATCAATTGGAACCCGGGTGTTGATTATTCCGGCCAGGAATCAAATACGATTAAAGTCCGAATCATTGCCCGGGATAATTTTGGCAATCAAGGCGTTTCCGCTTCCTCGATTAATTTTACCGTTGACACCAAGGCGCCGATTTTTGCCAATGTGACGGCGGCGCAAGTCGTCAGCAGCAGTTTGGTTTCCATCCACTACGATTTTACAGACGCTAACAGCGCTACCGTGGCCATGGATATTTCTTCCGACGGCGGCAGTACTTGGAGCGTAGCTTCTTCCAGCGTTACCGGCGCCATTGGCGCAGGCATAACAACCGGCAATAATCAGACCATTACTTGGGATGCGGGAGCTGATTTCCCCAACCATCAAATTAGCAACATGCAGATCCGGCTAAGAGCCGTTGACGCTTATGCTAATGCCACCGGCGGCGTAGTTTCTAATTTGTTTGCCATTAACACCCTGGCCCCGGTCATTAACAGCGTAACTGCGGCGCAAATCGTCGGATCAAATAGCGTTACTGTAACTTACAATCTGTATGATAGCGATAATGTCGTCATCAGCATCGGCATTTCCGATGACGGCGGCGGCACTTGGAGCGTGGCCACTACCACCGCCTCGGGCCATGTCGGTTATGGTGTTACGCCGGGCTTAGGTAAAACGATTTCTTGGAATCCGGGCGTTGATTACAACAATCAAGAGAACGGCAATATGAAGGTCCGCATACGCGGTACCAACGCTTACGGCAATAGCAGCGCTTACGCCGTTTTAGCCGATGTTTTTGCTGTTGATACTTTGCCGCCGGCGATTTTAACTGCCGCCGACTTAACGGCCCAGCCGCACGCCGGTGATACCAGCGCGACCGTCAGCGGGTCATTTGTTGAGGCCAACCCCGTAACAAATGAGTTCTTAGTCGCTTTCAGCGGCAGCGTTTATTCGGCCACTACCACGGGGCAGAGCAATACGGCGACTCCGGCCGCTCAAGCCGTGCCTGCCGCCGCAACTTTAACCGGCCATGATTATATTACTAAAGTCAAAGTTGTAGAGAGCGATAATTACGGCCACAGCAGAATAAACGAAAACGTCTCGCCCGCGGTTAATTATAAATACGTCAAACCATACACGCCGTCTGCGCCCACGGTCAATAATCCCCAAAACACGGCAGTTGATTTGATCGTTAATCCGGCTTTTGGCGAGGCCAGCGATGTGCCTTACGCGATTTATGAAGTCAGCACTGACAAATATGTCCAGGCCAATGGCACCCTGGGCACTGGCGCGATCTGGCAAACGCTGGGCACGGGCGCCGGCCAGTGGGGCGAGGCAAGCGGCGAAAGCGGAAAGCTAACTGTGAGCGGATTGTCTTCACCGGTTGCCGGTTACAGCTTCAAAGTAAAATCCCGCAACCCTAATGATGCGGCTCATTCGGCAACTTCCGAGTCCGACTTATCCGTCGTCGCCGGCATTGCCAATACGGCGCCGTCCATTAGTATTGCCAGCGCGGCTCAACAGACAAGCGGCGGCTACGTGTTAATCAATTATACGGGTACGGATGCGCAAAATGATACTAACAGCTTAACCGCTTACGAGTATTCAACTGATAACGCCAATTGGCATGCCATGACCGAAAAATCAGGCGCGGGCTCAAATGGCACTTCCAGTTTAGTTTTCGCTTCGGCTGGCACGGCTTATATTTTTGCCTGGGACGCGGCGTCTGATTTGCCTAATCAGGAAAATTCTACGGTTTATGTGCGGTTAAAATCATCAGATGCCATTGCTGACAGCAATTTAGCGGCGTCCTCGGCTTTCTATACCGATACTTTGGGGCCGGTTATCACTAATATTGATTTGACCCAAACGCCGGGCACCGGTTTAGCCAGTATCACTTACGATTTAACCGACAATTCCGGCGCTAATAATACCGTTGACTTGTTGATTTCCGATGACGGCGGTTTGACTTACACCGTGGCCAAGACCACGGCAAGCGGCGATGTGGGCAGCGGTGTTACGGCCGGCGCGGGCCGCGTCATCAGTTGGAATCCGCAAGTGGACTATCCTAACCAAGAAAATTCTACTATTAAAATAAAACTTCAGGGCGCGGATCGTTACGGCAATGTCGGCACAGCCGCTATCTCTGACAATTTGACGGTAGACACCAAGGGTCCGGTGGTAAGCGGAGTTTCCGTTAGCCAGTCAGCCGGTACGACTAATGTGGTGATAAATTACACTTTGTCCGACTTGACGCCGGCCGGCAACCTGGTTGAATTCAGCGTGTCCAGCGACGGCGGCGGCTCTTGGACCGTGGCTACAACTACCAGAAGCGGCCAAATCGGTTCCGGTCAAACCACGGGAGCCAAGACGTTTACTTGGGCGGCTGGCACGGATTTTTCCGGCCAAGACCTGTCGACTATGAGAGTTCTCGTCCGAGCCAAAGATTATTTTGGCAATCAAGGATCATACGCTTCTTCCGCTAACTTTTCTTTGGATACCCTGGCCCCGGTTATTTCCGGTATTTCTGCCAGCCAAACCGCCGGTACAAACAGCGTTGTAGTGAATTATAATTTAGGCGAATCCGCCACCATCACCTGGGATATCGGGAGCGACGGCGGAACAACTTGGACAGTTACCAAAACCACGGCGACCGGCGATTTAGGCGCGGTTACGGCCGGCGCAGGTAAGACGGTTGCTTGGAACGCCGGCGCTGATTTCGCGAATCAGGAAAATTCCGGCATGCGAGTGCGTTTTAGCGGCACCGACAGTTTCGGCAATACCAGTATTTATTATGAGTCGGCTAATTTTTCCGTTGATACGGGCGCACCCTTGGGTTTAAGCTCTTTGAGCAAGTTTTCAGAAACCGCCACTACCATCACCATGAATTGGCAAGCGACAACCGACGCCCATTTCAATCATTATGAGCTCTGGCACGGTGCGACTGAAAGCGATGTGATAAACCGCACTGGCACGGCTGATAAGTGGAGCGTGGTTAATGACGCTAACTTGGCCAATCCTTTGACCGTTTCCACAGTGATTACCGGTTTGAACATCATTGATAATTATTATGTTAAGATTTGGGCCATAGATGATTATGGTAATGAGGCGACTGTTACGGATCTTAATGTCTATGCGCCAATAACTCCGCCAGCAACTCCGTCAGTAGCGGTTGGCGGCGCAATTTCTCTGTCTGATACAACTCCCCCCGTTAAGCCGTTATTAAATCCGTTGGCCTCACCCATCAACAGCACCAGGGTAATTATCGGCGGTTTGGCCGAGCCGGGATCGCGCATTGATTTATTTGATAACGGCGTTTTGGTTGATCGGCTGAATAATAACACTGACAGCAACGGCAGATTCAGCCAAGGTTTTAGTTTTTCGGCGGGTAATCATTCTTTGACGGTTAGAGCAATTGATGGAGCTGATAATATCAGTCCGACTTCCGATCCGGTTGTTTTAGTGGTTGTCGGCGTGGCGCCGGCAGCCCCGATAATTTTAAGTCCGACTGACAATTCCGCTGTAACTGAAATAACGCCGACAATTACGGGCGTGGCTGATCCGCTTAATGAAGTGATCATTACTTTGGATGGCCGAAGCGGGTTCACGGTAACGGCTGATTCATCCGGCGCTTGGAATTTTAAATTGCCCAGCGCCTCGGCTTTAGTCGATGGCCGGCATACGATTAGCGCCGTTAGCCGCGACCAAGCAGGCAATATCAGCGTTCCGGTTAGTGTAACGGTTAATAAGGTCGTGGCCATAGCGGCACCGGTTGCGCCGACAGCAGCTGTTACTGGTGTGGTTCCGGCAGGGCCGATTCCAGCGGCGGAATTAGTGGAAATAAACACCCAAGCGGTGGAATTAGCCGGCGTACCCGTACCGCAAATTACCAAAGTGCAAACCGCGGCCATAGATGATATTTTGAGTTTCTCCGGCACCTCTTTGCCCAATCAAGACATAATTGTTTATATCCACAGCGATCAGGCCTTGATTTATCGCACTCATACTGATAACCAGGGTAATTGGCGCATTGATCATTCGCAAAATATCACTGAATTGGCGCCGGGGGAGCATACGATTTTTGCCGTCGCCTTGGATTCGGCGGCGCAAGTCAAGAGCCGACCTAGTCCGGTCAGTACTTTTACGATCAAGCGGAATCTTGGAGTGATGTTCTATCGTTACTTAAATTGGCAAACGACGGTTGTAACTCTGATTATTCTGGTCGCCACTGTTTTCTGGCTCTACCGAACCAGAAAAAAGCAGGCAGCTAACGTCTAAAATACGATTTTAATTAACAGATAATAGTTTAGCCGATGTTAAACAAAAAAAAATCCCACCCCGCTCTTAATGAACTCATGGTTGGCGATGAGTCCAATTATCGGATGCTGTTCAACAATACGGCCGATGCTATTTTAATTGCCAATTCGTCAGCCAAGATCATTGACGTCAATGAGGCCGCTTGCCGTCTGTTTGGCTATAACAAGAAAGATTTTTTAAAATTATCCTTAAAACAATTGCACCCGGCCGATAGAGTTAAAGAAACATTGCAAATTTTCAGACAATTGGTTCGAGGCAGCAATTTAGATAAGAACATAGAATTGCAAATAATAACCAAAAATAAGAAAGTAAGGATTGTTTCCGCAAGCTTTGGCAAGATAAAGATCAATTCTCGCAACTGCTTTATTGCCTTTTTCCGCGATATTACCGAAAAAAAAGAGAGCGAAATGCGCTATAAAATTTTAGCCGAAATGGCCCATGACAGCATTTTTTTAGTTGATAGGGCCGGCAGAGTGGTTTATGTCAATACTTTCGGGGCGAAGCAATTTAATGCCGAACCGGATGCCATTGTCGGCAAGGATATTAAAGATTTATTTCCTCCGGCTATAGCCAAGCGGCAAAAGGCCAGCATTGACAAGGTCTTTCACAGCGGCCTGCCGGTTTATCAGGAAAACGTTTCCTTTTTTCCTTCCGGCGAGGTCTGGTTAAGTACGCAATTGACGCCGATTAAAGATCAAAAAGGGCGAGTAGAAAATGTTATGGGTTTTTCTCGCGACATCTCTGAAGTTAAAAAAACCGAGATGGCCGTAAAAAACAACGTTTCCTTGTTAAATTCCGTTACCGTTACCTCGCAAGATGGAATTTTAGTGATAGACAGCCAAGGCAAGATTGTATTTTATAATGAAAAATTTTTGGAACTGTGGAAAATACCGCAGAAGCTGGTAAAGACAAGAGATGACAAGAAATTATTGTCTTTTGTTGTCAGCCAGCTGTCGAATGCCAGGGAATTTTTGCAAAAAGTTAACTATCTTTATCGTCATCCGAAAGAGAAGAGCTCGGATATCATTTATTTTAAAGACGGCCGGATTTTTGATCGCATGTCCTTGCCCCAAAAAATCGACGGGAATATCATGGGCCGAATTTGGCGTTTTCGCGATATAACCGAACGTAAAAAAGTGGAAAATGCTTTAATTTTGTCCGAACAAAAATACCGCCGACTGTTTGAAGCGGCTAAAGACGGCATTTTGATTCTTGACGCCGATAGCGGAGAAATCAGGGAGGTTAATCCGTATTTGGTTAAAATGTTGGGCTATTCCCGCCAAGAGTTTCTCCGGAAGAAATTATGGGAAATAGGATTTTTAAAGGATGTTGTCGCTTCCAAAAAATCTTTTGAAATTTTAAAGAGCAAGGGCTATGTTCATTACGAGAATATGCCCTTAAGAACCAATTCCGGCGCATCAATCAGCGTGGAATTCGTCAGTAATGTCTATTCCATTGACCATTCCAAGGTAATCCAATGCAATATCCGCGATATTACCGCGCGCCACCGAGCAGAAATGGCTTTGGCCAACAGCGAAATCCGCATGCGAGCAATTTATGAGAATAGCCCCGTTGCCATCGTGCTGATTGATTTGGATAATAAATTTATCAGTGCTAATCCGGCCGCCATTAAGTTATGGGGTTATTCCGAAAGGGAATTGAAAAACAAAACCCTTGGCGATATAACTCATCCAGATGAAGTTAAAAATGATGCAGTCCAGATCAAGCTTCTGCTTAAGGGTAAGGCCTCTATTTATAACGTGGATAAACGTTACATTAGAAAAGACAAAAAAATTATTTATTGCCGGGTTAACACTACTTTAATTAAAGACAATCAGACGCAATCGTTACATTTTTTGACTATTATTGAAGATATCACCCAGCATAAAGAATGGGAGAAGGAAGTTAGCCAAGAGAAAGAGAAATACAGCACTTTAGTGGAAAATAGCCATGACGCCGTGGTTTTGATCCAAAACGGCGTAGTTAAATACGTCAATTCGGCCATTAAAGATATTACCGGACAGCTTCCCAAGATGTCATCGGTCAGCCAATGATTAATTTTATTGCCCCGCAATACCGTAATTTAGTCGGTGACAGATACAAGCGTCGCATGCAGGGAGAAAAGGTGGACAATCGTTACGAGTTTGCTGTTATTGATAAACATGGCAAAGCCGTGCCCGTAGAAAATAACAGCTCTGTCGTTGTTTTGGACGGCCAGCCAGCCGATATGGTGATTCTGCGCGATATCAGCAAGGCCAAGGAGATTGATCGTTTGAAATCGGAATTCGTTTCCATGTCGTCGCACCAATTACGCACGCCCCTAACCGGCATTAAGTGGTTTGGCGAACTATTGTTAAAAGAAAAAATCGGCAAATTGAATCCGGAACAGCATGATTTTGTGGAGCAAATTTATCGCAGCAATGAACGCATGATCGGTTTGGTCAATGATTTGTTGGATGTTTCTCATATTGAGACGGGACGCAAATTTGTCTTGAATAAGAAAACAAAAGATTTGCGTTTGGCTTTTAGCCGCGCCGTAGAAGATCAAACTTTGGCTGCCGACAAAAAGAAAATCAGTTTTGTTTTGGGTCGCGGTTTTAAGGAAAAAATAATTTGCGTTTTTGATTTTGATAAAATTGTTCAGATGCTTAATAACCTAATCAGCAATTCCCTTAAGTATTCCCCCAATAAAACCAAGATAATTTTTGATTGCCGCCGCCAAGACGATTATTGGCATTTATCCGTTACCGATCAGGGTTATGGCATACCGCAATACCAGCAACACCGCATTTTTGAAAGGTTTTTCCGGGCGGATAATATTCGGGGAGTGGCGCCGGAAGGCACGGGATTGGGTTTGTATATCGCTCGAGGCATAATTGAAGCACATGGCGGCAGGATTTGGTTTGACTCCAAAGAAAACAAGGGTACGACTTTTTACTTTACCTTACCGCTTCGTCCCGTTGAATAATTTTTCCGTTGAATAATTTTTAAATCTAACACCAATATGAAGAAATTACTAATCATTGACGACGAACCAATAGTACTCAAAGCGTTGTCAGCGCAATTTAATAGTAAACAAATCAAGGTCTTGACCGCCACAGACGGCGTCGAGGGTTGGAAAACAGCGAAAAAAGAAAAACCGGATTTAATCTTGTTGGATTTAGTAATGCCCAAAATGGACGGCTTGGAGATGCTGGCCAAATTAAGAAAGAATAAGTGGGGTAAAAAAGCCGAGGTGGTGATTTTAAGCAATTTGAGTGATTCCTCCAAAGTGGCTCAAGCGGTGGCTTTAGGAACCTTTGAATACTTGGTCAAGGTTGATTGGAATGTGGCTGATGTGGCAGCCAAGGTAAAGAAAAAGTTGGGATTGAAGTAGTTTTTTTTAATCAACTCAACTTTTGTTTGAGTTGATTTTAGTTATCCCTAAAGTAAGCTGCTTAGCTTGTTTTTGAATAGTGAAGTGTGTTATAATATAATAGTAATTAACTGTAAAAACGAGATAGGAATTTTATGGCCGCCAAGAAAAAAATCCTTATTGCCGAGGATGAAAAATCCATGGCTAATGCTTTGGAGCTAAAATTAACCAAATCCGGCTTTGAAACTAAAGCTGTTTATGACGGTGAACAGGCCTTGGCTGCCGCGACCGAGGGTGGTTACGATTTGATGTTATTGGATTTGATGATGCCGAAATTAGACGGTTTTGGCGTATTAGAGGGTGTAAAAAAGAAAGGTTTGAAGATAAAAGTCATTGTTACTTCTAATTTGTCCCAAGAAGAAGATATTAAAAAGGCCAAGGATTTGGGAGCTATTGATTATATTGTTAAATCAGACACGCCCATCCAAGCGATCGTGGAAAAAATCAAAAATCTTTAAAATTTAGTTATCATCTTAATCCATGCTTTAAGATGAATTTAGACAATAAACAACTTAAAACCATCTTGGTTGATGGGGATTATTTGTCTGCCGGCGATTGGCAAAAGGCCGAAGCCGTTGCGGCAAAAGGAGAAATCGACATAATCGATTATCTTTTGCATGAAGGAATTTTGAACAAGGATTTATTCGGTCAAGCCATGGCCGAATATTTTAGTTTGCCTTATGCCGATTTGAATTCCAATGTGCCGGCTAAAGAGCAGGTTTTGGCTCTGCCTGAAGATATCGCCAAAGAATATCATTTAGTGGTTTATTCTGCTGACGATAAAGCCGTGGTAGTGGCGACGGACCGGCCGGACAATCCGAAATTACCGGAATTGTTCAAGAAACTGATACCGGATCGGCAAGTCAAATTGGCTTACTCCTTGACTGAAGATATTGACGCCGCTTTCGTCCATTATCGCAAGACGTTAGAAACCCGCTTTGCCGCCATTATTAAAAAAAGCCGCCAGGTGGTTCCGGAAATAGTAGATGAAATATTTGCCGATGCCGTTACCTTCAAGGCCTCAGATATTCATTTTGAACCGACGGAAACGGAAGTATTGGTGCGGTTTAGGGTTGACGGGGTTTTACAGGATGCCGGACGTATTCCCAAAGAGTTTTATGGCAATATTATCAATCGCATCAAAGTCAAGAGCCATTTGCGCATTGATGAGCATTTTGCCGCTCAAGACGGCAGCATGAGCCACACAAGCGATGGACTGGTTACTGACATACGCGTGTCTGTAATGCCGACCATTGAAGGAGAGAAAATCGTCATGCGTCTTTTGTCTCATTATGTTCAGGGTTTTGATTTGGGTGATCTGGGCCTATCGGCCAGGGATCAGGCCAATTTGAATGTGGCGGCGCAAAAGCCGTTTGGCATGATTTTGGTTGTCGGTCCGACCGGCTCAGGTAAAAGCACTACTTTATATGCGGTTTTGAAACAACTCAATCAGCCGGAAGTCAATATTACCACTATTGAAGACCCGGTGGAGTATCGAGTGCCGGGCATAAATCAAATTCAGGTTAATCCGCAATCTAATTTAACTTTTGCTCGCGGTTTGCGCTCTATTGTCCGCCAAGATCCGGATATTATTTTAGTTGGGGAAATTCGTGATTTGGAAACCGCCGAGATTGCCGTTAATGCCGCCCTAACCGGACATTTGTTGCTTTCCACCTTTCATTCTAATGACGCGGCGACCGGTATTCCGCGTTTATTAGATATGAAAATAGAGCCCTTTTTGCTCGCTTCCACTCTGCAAGCGATTTTGGCTCAGCGTTTAGTCAGGAAAATCTGCGACCATTGCCGTGTCAGTAATACGGTTTCTCCCGCTCAATTAGCCAAAAGCTATCCGTCAGTTGCCAAATATTTTCCTCGCCGCAACTTGACTTTGTATTATGGCAAGGGCTGCCCGGCTTGCAATAATACCGGTTACAAGGGCCGGACAGCTATTTTTGAGTTGATTTTAATTACGCCGGAAATACAAGAGTTGGTAATGAAGCATCCGTCATCTCGAGAAATTTGGCAATTGGCCAGCCGTCAAGGATCGCGCCCGCTGTTTGAGGATGGGATGGAAAAAGTCAGAAATGGCGTTACCACCATAGACGAGGTTTTTAGAGTGGCTGAACCACCGCAATAAGACGATTATTTTATGGCCGCCAAGAAAAGCAAGAAAAACCTTACTGCCAATCCGCCTAACGCTCGTTTAGTGTTAGTGGAAAAGGTTGATAAGGTTAAGCCGAGAAAGAAAATAATAGAAGCGCCTATTGTCGCTAAATCCTTACATACCGGCAATAATCGGCGCCGGTTGTTTATTAGGATTTTTGATTTTGGTTGGCGCGATCAGAAAGAGGGTTTAATGGAAAATCTGGCATTACTACTCAACGCCGGTATGGATTTGTTGGGCGCTTTAGAGGCGATTCGGCCGGATCGCGGTTTTTGGCGCTTAAATTATTTAGTTAGAATATTGCAAGAAGATATTGAAAGCGGTTTTTCTTTTTGGCAGGCCTTGGAACGGACTAAAATTTTTCGCGCTCAAGATGTTTCTTTGATTAAAATTGGTGAACAAACCGGCAAACTTGATGAAACTTTGAAAATGTTGGTTTTGCAACAGCAGAAAGAGCGCGACTTTTCTTCTAAGGTCAAATCAGCCATGGCTTATCCGGCTTTTGTTTTATCCGTAACTTTTGCCGTCGGTCTGGGTATTGCTTGGTTTATTCTGCCACGTTTAGCCACGGTCTTCGCTTCATTAAGCATTGAGTTGCCGCTTATTACTCAAATATTGATCGATTTCGGAAAGTTTCTCGGAGTTTATGGCAATACGGTCGTTCCGGCGGCCATTATTGTTTTTATTGTTTTATTTTACTTGTTGTTCTTTTTTCCCGGTACTAAGATTATCGGCCAGTTTCTGGCTTTACGGACTCCGGGCATTGGCAAATTAATTAAGCAATCAGAGGTGGCGCGTTTCGGTTATGTTTTGGGCACGCTTCTGTCTTCGGGCATGCCGGTTCTGGAAGCATTGAAGTCATTGTCCCAGTCAACTGAACTAAGGTCTTATCGCAAATTTTACCGTTATTTGGAAAATAAATTAGAAGAGGGGGCGTCGCTTAAAGATTGTTTTTTGTCTTATCGTCCAGTGGGCGGGTTATTCCCTAAATCCTTGCAGCAGCTTCTGATTGCCGGCGAACAATCGGGTAGCTTGTCTAACGCCTTAATAAAAATCGGTGAAATGTATGAAGATAAAATAGAAACAACCACTAAGAATTTAGCTATTATTCTGGAACCGTTGCTTTTATTTATTGTTTGGTTGGGCGTATTGGGAGTAGCCGTGGCGGTAATTCTGCCGATTTACAGCTTGGTTGGCTCTTTAAATAATTAATATGCCGAAGGAGGTAAAAATCAAATATTCCGGATCAAGCGGATTTACCTTGGTGGAATTGCTGTTGTCTTTATCCCTTATAGCCGTTGTTTCTGTGATGAGTATCCCGATTTATCAGTCATTCCAGACGAAAAATGATTTAGCCGTAGCTACTAATGGCTTGGTCCAATCATTGCGTCGCGCCCAGATATTATCGCAGAGCATGGTTGGAGATAGCGGGTGGGGAGTGTTTGTAACCAGCGGTAGCGCCGTGTTATTTCGCGGTTCGTCCTATGGTAGCCGTAATGCCTTGTATGACGAGAGTTCCACGATGCCGACGACAATTACTGTAAGCGGTTTAAGTCAAATCGTATTTGATAAGTTTACCGGTGAGCCGGTCGCCACTGCCACGGGAAATATTTTTTTGGTTTCCATAAACAAAGAAACCAGCACTATCGGTATTAACAGTCAAGGGATGATAAGTTATTGATATGCTATCGAAAAGAAGACAATCCGGTTTTAACTTAGTAGAGGCGATTTTAAGCGTTGCGGTTTTTGGCTTGATGATTACGGCCTTGGTTGGCGCTTGGCTTTACGGCCAAGAAAGCACGGCTATGGCCGGACAAAGATCCCGAGCCGTATTTTTGGCCGAGGAAGGATTAGAGGCAACACGCAATTTGCGAGACGTTAATTTTTCTAATTTAATTGTCGGACAGCATGGTTTGGCCGTTGTCGGAAACACTTGGGCTTTTTCCGGCACTTCAGACACGATTGACGGCTATTATAAGCGGCAAATCAGCATTGGAGCAATTGAGGCCAATCGTTTTCAAGTAACTTCTACCGTGGCTTGGCAACAGAATCAACAACGTTGGGCAACTGTTACCTTGGCCACTTATCTGACTGATTGGCAGGCCCCAGGGATTATTAATAGCTGTTCTGCTTATTGTCAGTCGCTGGGGGTTTATATCAATGGTACTTGTCGTAAGAATAATGGCGCTTGTATCGCTAATGGGGAAATTAGGGAAACAAGCGGCGCTGTTTATTGTACGATCGGCTCCGATAAAACCTGCTGTTGCCAGCCCTAATTTATGAAACGCCAAACGATTAATTATTCCGGCTTTACTTTGATAGAATTACTGCTTTACCTGGCTGTTGCCGCGGTGATTTTGCTATCAGCATCTGTTTTTTTGTCGTTGATTTTACAAAGCCGAATCAAGAATCAAACCGTGTCCGAAGTGGATCAGCAAGGGTTAGAGGCAATACATATCATTACCAAGATCATTAGGAACTCTAGCGGCGTGACTGCTCCTATTGTTGGTAGCGCCGGCTCCAGTTTAATTCTGACGGTGCCCGTATCGGCAAAAAGCCCCACGGTTTTTGATTCATCCGGCGGAGCATTAAGGATAATTGAGGGCGCGAACGGGGCTGTGGCTTTGACTAATAATCGCGTAATAATAAATAATTTGAGTTTTACCAATTTGTCCGGCACCAGCACCAAGGATATTATCAGGGTGCAGTTCATCCTAAGCCATATAAATCCCGGTAATCGCAATGAATATGATTATCAGAAAACATTTTACAGTTCGGCTGAACGCCGATAAACCGAGGGGTTATATTCTGCTGTTGAGTATTTTAGTAGTGGGAGCTGTTGGTTTGGCAGTAACCCTATCGCTTTTGTTTCTGGGTTTAGACGCTTCGCGTACTGTTTTAGTTGTAGAGCAAGTCAGTGGAGCCAGAGCCCTGGCTAATGCCTGTGCCGATGAGGCGCTACAGCAGATTAGATCAAATAGTTTATTTGTCGGTTCTGGCAATATGTCTTTTAACGGCGGTATCTGCGATTACACGGTAGCAAACACCGGTGGCAATACGCGAGAAATAATAGCCAGCGGGATTAAGAATGATACGTTTAGCCGCTTAACGATCAATATCAGCGCTATTTATCCGCTGATTACCTATACTTCTTGGCAAGAAGTTCCCTAAATATCAATTAATACAGATAAAATAAAAATTTATGAACAAAAAACAATCGGGCTTCACTTTATTGGAGGTTTTGCTGGTCGTGGCGATCATTGCTATTTTAGCCGGTATCGTTATTCTGGCTTTAAATCCTAATAAACAATTGGGCGACACCAGAAATGCCCAGCGTCGCGCCGATGTCAATACTATTTTGAGCGCTGTTTACCAGTATGCCATTGATAATAATGGCATTTTACCGGCCAGTATTCCGACTGACACGGCTTGCTACGCCTCTAATAATGAAATATGCAGTGTGGACGGTACTTGCTCCGGTAAGGTAAATCTAAAGCAATATTTGGTCAGCACAACATCCAAATATTTGGTTTCGTTGCCGTCTGATCCGCAAAATGTTAGCAACGAAGGCATTGGTTATTATATCAGTAAAAATTCAAATAATAGGATTACGGTCTGTGCGCCGATCGCCGAGAATAATATCACTATCAGCGTCAGCCGATAAATTAGCATAATAATAAAAATATGAACAAAAAACAATCGGGCTTCACTTTATTGGAGGTTTTGCTGGTCGTGGCGATCATTGCTATTTTAGCCGGCATTGTCATTTTAGCGCTAAATCCCAGCAAACAATTGGGTGATGCCAGGAATGCCCAGCGCCGCGCTGATGTTAATACCGTTTTAAATGCGGTTTATCAGTATGCCATTGACAGTAATGGCGCTTTGCCCGCCTCCATTACTTCGGGCACGGCCTGTGGCGTGTCTACCCAGGAAATTTGCCGAACTGGTGGAACTTGTGCCGGTTTGACTGATTTGAGTATATATTTGGTCACTTCTACTGCCAAATATTTAGTATCTATGCCGATTGATCCCAGCAGCACGTCAACCAACGGCACGAGTTATTAGATTTTTAGAAATTCCACTACTAACCGCGTGACAATCTGCGCTCCAAGTGCAGAAAATAGCGTGATTATTTCTGTCAGTCGCTAACTAAAGCAGGTTATCAGTCGGTAAAAATTGCCGGCTGCCACTTGGCTTAGTTAAAATATTATATGAAACATAGAATTTTAAGGGTTTATATTTTGCCCCTCGCGATTTTTATCGTCGGTTTTATTTTGTTTTTGGTTGTCTTTTTTTACATGTTAGACAACCTCAAATATCAAGCTCAACTAAAATTTGAAGCCCAGGTTCAAGATACCACCAGCAAAATTGCCGCCAAGGTAAATCGCGACATGAATTTGCTTAACGGACTGAAGGGATTATTTGTAGCCAGCCAGTCGGTGGAAAGGCAGGAATTTTATTATTATCTTGACCAGTCGAATTTAAAAGATAATTATTCCGGGATCAATACGGTAAATTATTGGGAAAGAGTCAAAATAGGCGATACTGATAAGTTTATTGCGCAGGTTCGTCAGGATACTACTATTAATAGTGGCGGTTATCCGAATTTCACCGTTTATCCCACCAGTACATCGGAAGAAATTTTTGCCATTAAATATATTTATCCAGAACAGGATTATGTAAAAGTTCTGGGTTTCAACACTTATTCGGAGAAAGCCAGAAAACAAGCGGCGGAATTGGCCAGAAACATTGGCCAAATTACCGCCACGGCTAAAATTATACTTTTGCCGGATAACCTGCCAGGAGTTTTGTTGCTGGCGCCGATTTATAAAAACGGTGCTGCCATTGATAATGATTCAAGTCGTCGCGAGAATACGGTAGGTATCGTCAGTGTGACGCTTTTAGCGGATAATTTTTTTTCCGATAGTTTGGCCGATTCTAATTTTGATTGGCGTCAGTTTGATTTGATGGTTTATGACTCTACAGACGGCAGTTATAATGACCAGTTTTTGTATTATGACTCCGATATCAGGAATAATGATCTGCAGCAATTCGGTTTTATCAAAGAAGTGCCGTTTAAGGTGGCTAACCGCATTTGGATTCTGCGTTATTGGGGACAGGATAATTACGGTTTGACTTTTGGCGAGATGATTTTGCCCTGGGTATTCTTGTTTTTTGGTTTGTTAGTCAGTTTTTTAGTCGCTATCGTTATTTATGTTTTGGTTAATTCCCAGGTCAGAGCCAGAGAGCTGGCTGAAGTGATAACCAAGGATTTGCGGGAAAGCGAAGAAAAGTTTAAGGCCATTACACAGGCGGTGCAAGATGTTATTATTATGATGGATGAAAAGGGACAAGTGGTGTTTTGGAACCAGGCGGCAGAGAGGATTCTGGGTTATACCAGCGCCGAGGTGATGGGAAAATATTTCCATAAGATTATTGCCGCTAAAAAGGAACAACAGATCAATAAAAATAATATTTTGCAATTCGGTAAAACGGGAGAGTCGCCGGTAATCGGCCGTCTATTGGAATTAGCGGTAAAAAATAAAAGCGGCGAGGTGATTACCATGGAATTATCGGTGGCGCGGACTAAGATTAAAGACAAATGGCACGCGGTAGGCGTAATGCGTGACATTACGGAAAAGAAAAAAATTACTGACGCTTTGGCTACCCGCAGCGAGGAATTAGAGCGGATCAACAAGTTAATGGTCGGTCGGGAAATTAAAATGATTGAGCTTAAAAAAGAAATAGAAAATTTAAAGAAAATATGAAAAAATACTTGATCAGTGCAATAATTTTAGCGGCAGTTTTGATTTTACTGGTCGTTGCTTTTTTTATCTATCAATTCCCAAGGGTTGCCGATAAGGCAATAGTTCCTAATTTAGGGGAATTAAATTACGGTTGGGACGAATGGCCCGGAGTCCTGCCTTATTTAGTGGCGAATGACAAAGGATTTTTTTCAGCCAATGGCTTGAAGGTTAAGATGGTTAAAATAGAAACCAATAGCCAGATGGTCTCTAAATTAATCGACGGACAAATTGACTTTACCGGCGACATAACGTTGGTTGACACTCTTAAGGCGTATTCCCGGGGAGAAAACCTGCAAGTCATAAATGTGACCGATTATTCTAACGGTGGTGACGGTATAGTAGCTAAGAAATCAATCGCTAAGGTTGCTGATTTAAAAGGCAAAAGAGTGGCTGTAGAACTGGGATCATTGAATGAGAAGCTGCTTTTCTATGCGTTAGAAAAAAATGATCTTGAATTACGGGACGTACAGAGAGTGGATTTATCAGCAGCGGAAGCGGCCCAAGCGTTCATTAGGGGCGAAGTTGACGCCGCAGTAACTTATGAGCCGGGATTAAGCGAGGCCGTGGCCGCCGGCGGAGTAAAAATATTTTCCACCGCTTTAACTCCGGGTTTAATTATTGATGTTGGAGCCATGCGTAATGATTATATCAATCAGAATCCGGAGAAAGTCCAAGCCGTTTTGCGGTCTTATTTTATGGGTTTGGATTATATTAAAAACAATCCCCAGGAGTCGTATGCCATTGGCGCCAAATACTTTAATGTCAGTGAACAGGAATTTGCCGATTATCTATCCGGATTAGAATGGGTTGATTTACGCGGCAATTTATTATCCATGTCTTATTCCTTGGGTTATGAATCATTGTACGGCAATGGTTCTCTGGCCAATCGCTACTTGCGGGAAATAGATATTATTAGTTCTGATATTGATATTGGCGAAGTGATTAGGCCGGAATTTGTTCGGGCTTTGACTAAATAACTCTTATGAAGTTTTTGCTTAAAATAATTTTCATCTTAGCTGCTGTTTCCGTTATCGCTATCGGCCTGTTGGTATTTTTTATTTATATTTCGGTTGGCGGAATCCTGCAGGATTCCTATGCCGGGATTCAATCCGCTAATACTAAACAATTAATGGTTGCCATCGATCGTATTTTGTATGAACGTTATCTGAATATCCAGTTGATTTCCGGATCGATGCCGTTAAAGAAATTATTGACTGGCCAGTCCGTCGCCGTAAGCGATATTAAACAAAGGATAGATGAATTCCTTCTTTTGACCGGTCCGTGGTATGATTTGGATGTGGTGGACAATAATGGCCTGGTGGTTTATTCGGCCGATGAAGAAAAATTAGGAGAGAATATCAAGGACTACCCGGCTGATCATTCGGCTTTTATTAAGGCGCAAGAAGAAGGGGTTTATTATTCCGATTTGATTTTGGCTGGCGAAGCCAATAAGCCGACAATTATTTTTGCCGCGCCAGTGATTGATGAAAATAAAATTATCGGTGTTATTTCAGGACGTTTTGCTTGGCCGGCTGTTTTGGATTTTCTGGCTACCAGCGGTTTTGATCGCGTTTATTTGTATAATAAGTATAAAATACTGATCGGCAGCAGCAATCGGTTGGATTCAGTTGGCATCTTAAACCAAAAGCAATCAGCATCATTAAGCGATCTTAGCCCGAACAATAGTATTGCCGATGTCGAAGAATTGATTAATGGCAAGGCAACCGAGGTTTTGGCTACCAGCGCTTATTCCGACGGTTATTTGAATTATTTAGGCAATGGCTGGCAGTTAATTATTGAAACGCCGACAAAAAATATTTTTTCTAATATTAATAAAGTTATCGGCTTTCAATTATTTATTATTTTGATTACCGCCGGCTTGGCAGTTTTATCGGTTTTATTGTTTTTTTATTTTATTATTATCAGGCCGATTTTGGCTTTGACTCATGGGGCCGAAGCCGTGGCTCGGGGTGATTTGACTAATAAAGTAAAAGTGAGTTCGCATGATGAAATCGGCATTTTGGCTAAAACCTTCAATGACATGACTGATGAATTGCGGGAAACTTATGGCGAGTTGGAGAAAAGAGTGGCGGAAAAAACCAAAACCCTATCGGAAACCCTTACCAAATTAAAGAAAAATAATGAATCTTTAGAGGCAACCCAGAAATCAGTTTTGAATATTTTAGAGGATGTGGAGGAGGAAAAGAGAGTGTCAGAAGCGTTGGCCAAGGATCTGGAGAAATTCCGTTTGGCCGTAGCCGAAGCATCCGATCATATTGTTATTACTGATAGTGAGGGAATTATCCTTTTTGCTAATAAGGGCGTAGAGAATATTACTGGTTATTCCGCTAAAGAAGTATTGGGCAAGAAGGCCGGTAATAATAAATTATGGGGCGGCCTAATGGATAAGGCGTTTTATGAAAAAATGTGGCGGATTATTAAGGTGGAAAAAAAACCCTTTGCCGGAGAGATTAATAATAAGAGAAAAAATGGCGAATCTTACGTGGCTTTTGCCAGTATTACGCCGATTTTAAACCGGCAAGGAGAGGTGGAATTTTTCGTGGCTTTGGAACGCGATATCACTAAAGAAAAGCAGATCGATAAGGCCAAAACGGAATTCGTGTCACTCGCCAGCCATCAATTGCGCACACCGCTTTCCGCCATTAACTGGTATGCGGAAATGCTTCTGGCCGGCGATGCGGGCAAGCTTAATGCCGAACAAGATAAATATGTTAAGGAGATTTACAGCGGCAACCAGCGCATGGTAATGTTAGTCAATGCCCTGCTAAACGTCTCTCGGATTGAGCTTGGCACCTTTGCCGTTGAGCCGCAACCGACTGACTTTGTCGCCGTAGCTGATAGTGTTATTGGCGAGGTTCAGCCGCAAATTAAGGAAAAGAAATTGAATTTCAATTTTGCTCATAATAAAACCCTGCCGCTTATTTATGCTGATCCTAAATTGATCAGGATTATAATTCAAAATTTATTGACTAACGCCATTAAATACACGCCGGCCGGAGGTAAGGTTTCGGTAGCACTGGCTAAGAATGACAGCAATGTGGAAATCAGCGTCGCTGACACGGGCTATGGCATACCGGAAGCGGCCAAAGGCAGAATTTTTGAAAAATTATATCGAGCCGATAACATCAGAAACAAAGAAACTGAAGGCACTGGTTTGGGGTTATATATCGTTAAGAATATCGTTGATGAAGCCAAGGGCAAGGTTTGGTTTGAATCGGAAGAAAACAAGGGTTCAACTTTCCATGTCAGCTTGCCGCTTAAAGGCATGAAGAAAAAAGTCGGAACCAAAGAATTGACCCCAAGTTGATCAAATATTTTTAGAAACATAAAATTTATGAAAAAAATTCTTATCATTGAAGATGAACCGTCATTGGCCGAGGCCCTAAGGCAAAAATTAACCAAAGAAAAGTTTGACGCAGTTGTGGCTAAGGACGGCCAAGAAGGTTTAGTGACGGCCCTAAAAAACAAGCCGGATTTGATTTTATTGGATATTGTCATGCCGGTGATGGACGGTTTGACTATGTTGGAAAAATTACGTCAGGATAAGTGGGGCAAGAATGTGCCGGTTATTATCTTATCCAATTTGAATGAGGCGGATAAGACGGCTGAAGCCATGGCTAAAGGCGTTTATGACTACTTGGTCAAAAGCGATTGGAAATTGGAAGATTTAGTTAAAAAAGTCAGGGAGAAAATTAAGTAGCTATTATAATAATCAAGCAAGAAAATAAATAAGCAAGCGATTATCGCCTGCTTATTTATTTGTTTGTAATCCCGGTTGGATTCGGCTATGATATAGGCAAGTAATTATGGATTTATTTGAGGTCAAAACTGATCAGTTTAAAGCCAAAGAAGGGCCTTTGGCTGATCGTTTGCGTCCCAGGAATTTTGGCGAATTTTTTGGCCAAGAGCAAATTGTCGGCGAGGGCAAGCTGTTGCGGCGTTTGATAGAGGGCGATCAGATACCCTCAATGATTTTTTGGGGTCCGCCGGGTACCGGTAAAACGACTTTAGCGCGGATTATTGCCGGCCTGACCGGCGCGTTGTTTGTGTCTTTTTCCGCCGTAAGCTGCGGCGTCAGTGAATTGAAAAAAATCATCGCCGAGGCCAAGGATAATCTCAAATTAAAAAATCGCCGGACTATCCTGTTTATTGATGAAATCCATCGTTGGAATAAGTCCCAGCAAGACGCGCTTCTGCCGCACGTGGAGGACGGCACTGTGGTTTTAATCGGCGCTACCACTGAAAATCCTTCGTTTGAAGTCAATTCGGCGCTTCTCTCCCGTTTGCGGGTTTTTGTTTTGGAACAGTTGACCGAAGAAGACATTGCCGGGATCATTAAAGCCGCCCTGCTGGATAAAGAACGGGGATTGGGCAGGCAAAAAATCAAACTGGACGAAGAGGCAATAAGATATTTGGCCTTGCTCGCCAATGGCGACGCCCGCACCGCCCTGAATGTTTTAGAAATCGCCGCTAAAGCGACTAAACCCCAGAAATCTGGTATAATTAAACTGTCCAAAGAGTTAATCAAGAATTCCTTGCAGCGTAACGCTCATTTGTACGATAAATCGGGAGAACAGCATTATAATATTATTTCCGCTTTGCATAAGTCCTTGCGCGGTTCAGACGCTGATGCCGCTTTATACTGGTTGGGACGGATGCTTTCAGGCGGCGAAGATCCTTTGTATATCGCCAGACGTTTGGTGCGTTTCGTTTCGGAGGATGTGGGGTTAGCCAACTCACGCGCCTTAGAGCAGGCCGTGGCCGGCTACCAGGCCTGCCATTTTATCGGCTTGCCCGAGTGCAATGTTATTCTGGCTCAAGTCGTGGTTTACCTGGCTAAATGCAAGAAATCCAACGAGTTGTATGAAGCTTACTTGAAAGTGCAGGAAGATGTTAAATCAACAATGGATGAACCGGTGCCCATTCATCTTCGTAACGCTCCAACCAAGTTAATGAAGGATTTGGGTTATGGCAAGAATTATAAGTATTCGCCCGACTTCAATTATCAAGAAGAGCAGGATTATTTTCCGGAAAAGCTGAAAGGCAGGAAATATTTAAAATCAGTTATTAACAATTAATACGATATGATCAACCAAAAATCAGTCGGCTTTATTATTTTCCGCCGCCATCCCAAGGAAGGGGTGCAATATTTGGTTTTGTATCACCGCGGCAGTTATTGGAATTTCCCCAAAGGCAAAATGGAGGAGGGAGAGAGCGAATTGGAAACGGGCTTGCGGGAACTCTACGAAGAAGCGGGTTTAAAAAATATCAAGGTTATTGAGGGCTTCAGGGAGCAGACGGAATTCATGTTTCGGGAAACGCATCATGGCGGCAATGATTTGATCAAAAAGAATTTTGTCATTTATTTGGCTGAAGCGCCATATGGCATTGAGCCGAAAATTTCTAGCGAGCATAACGGCTATGGCTGGTTTGACTTGGCAACCGCCCAGAAGTTAGTGCGTTTTAAACAGCCCAAAGAAATCCTGACTGAAGCCGATGTTTTGATTAAAACCGGCACCGGCAAGGAAAATCGTTAATGTTGTTAATTTATAATTAATAAAAATATGGAAGAGAAAATCGGAAAAATCACTCATTACTTCGGTAAAATCGGGGTCGGCGTGATTGAGCTCTCTGACGGCCAGTTGGCTGTCGGCGATACCATCAAGGTCAAAGGAGGGGATCGGGAATTTGAACAAACTGTCGGCTCAATGCAGATTGATCGCGCGGAAGTGCCTTTGGCTAATGTGGGTCAAGCCGTCGGCCTCAAAGTCGACCAGCCCGTCAAAGAGGGCGACGAGGTTTTTAAGTTGGGCTAAAAACATGGCTAAAGAAAAATTATTATTCCATGTCTGCTGCGCGCCTTGCAGCGGCCTTTTGTCGCAACAACTGATGGGAGATTATGACATCACCGTTTATTTTGATAATCCCAATATTTGGCCGGCCGAAGAATTCAGCAAGCGCGCCGAGGAGGCCGAGAAATACTTCGCCAGCCAAGGGGTGAAATTTGTTTTGACTGACTGGGATCATGGCAAGTGGCTGGAGTTAATCCGGGGATTGGAAAGGGAACCGGAGCGCGGCCGACGTTGCCAGCTTTGTTATCATCATCGCCTGGAAAATTCCGCCAAGTACGCGGTCGGCCAAGGATTTGATTGCTTTGTCACTTCGCTTGGCATTTCGCCGTACAAAGACGGCAAGATTATCCGCAATCTGGGCCGGATGTTAGCTGAAAAATACGGTTTAAAGTATTTAGCTGACGATTTTAAAGCCAGTCCGGGTTATGCCGCCGCCCGGCAATTTGCCAAAGACCGCGGTTTTTACCGCCAGAAATATTGCGGTTGCGAATATAGCAAGAAAGGTGGTAAAATATAATTATATGACTCCGCAAAAATGGCAGCAAATTAAAGGCATGATCCAGGATAGTTTTCCCGATGTTCGAATAACCGCGGAAGAATTGGCCGAACCGGAAGTTGGCGAGAGAGAAACGCTATGTTTTACCGGTCCTCTGGGTAAAATGAAATTAGATTTCATTTCTCGGCCGGTGGTGCTGGATAAGCAAACCCATGGCAGCCGGCGCATCGGCAGCCATCATGAAGTGGAATATGTTTATTCGGAAACCGATTTCACTCATTGCATTAAGGCCTATAAATGGGACGAGTCCTTGGCTGATTGGGCGGAAATAAATTTAAAAGATAATTTTTCTTTATAATTGGAAATTAATTTGAAAAAATAATTGTAAATTAATCTCAACAATATGTACAAACTCAATCCTTTTAAACGCGACCGTTTTTCCACTCCGGCTGGTCAAGGTCTGGTGGCCGGCATTATGGAAGTATGTTATATCGCTTTGGTGGCGATATTCATGGTTGGCACGCAGACATTTTTTTCCACGCCGCAACCCTGGACGGCGGTTTTCACCATCGTGGCTTTCTTGGCGTTGCTGGTCTTGTCAGTCGCCGTATCCGGCGTTATTGTTTTTATCTGGCCGGTTCGTTATTTTATGGATAAGCGCTACAAAGAATCTTTAACGGCGTTTATTTCTACGGTCGCTACGATGTTTGTTATCTTCGCTATTATTTTTATCTGTCTGGCCTTATTGGGCGCCATTTAATCAAGTTTTAATATGATGGAAAACGGTTTGAAGTTAAAAATAAATCAGCAAGCGCTGATCGGTCTTTTAGTCGGATTGGTTGTCTTGTTGGTCGTCTTGGGCGGCTTGGTTTTAGCTTTTTACAAATTTTATGGAGCCGCTACCGGTAATGCCGATAAAAACGGCTTGCCGGCCGGCCGGATTGAGGAGGCGGCGGGACATCTGGATCGGGTTGTTCAGCCGGCGGATTTGGCCAAGCTTAATGCCGAATATGTTAGTGATTTTTCCAGCATCACCAAGGATTTTTTGAATCAGACGGCAGTCAGCAATGATTTAGCCGTTTTGGCCCGTTCCGCCCAGGACAAGTTATTGGCGCTTAAGGTTCCGACGGAATACAAAGCCAAGCATCTGTCAGTAATTTTGCTTTTGGGAGAAATCGGCCAATTGGCGGAATCAGGCAATCAGACAACCGCCAATAAAAAGTTGACAGAGTTGAAAAGCGTAATCAATCAATAAACCCAGCTTATGGTTTTGCTTATCCTGCGTCTTTTTCCTTATTTGGCAGCCATTATTTTTTTTATTCTGGGCAAAACAGTTTTTTATTGGCCCGATTATTGGCTGTGGTTTTTTATCGCTCTATTGTTGCTTCCCGGCGTTTATTTTTCTTTAATCAGGATTAAGCGCAAAACGAAACCGGTAATCGCCACTTATCTTTATAGTTTGCTTTTTACCGTCGCCGGTTTTGCTTTTTTGTTGATTTTGGAAAATATTTACGTTATTAACTTTTTCCTTTTGATCTGGTCGTTTTTATTCGGGCTTTATTTGGAAGCGGTATTCCATGATTTTTATGAAACCGATAAAGTTCATATTGTTAACCTAAATAATCTGTCTTTGTATTTTAATATCCTGATTGTTTTCTTTTTGACCGCCAGCTTAGTCAATTTTTCCATTTTTTTGAATTGGTCGATGGTGGCAATTGTCTGTCTTTTGGGCTTGGTTTATTTTTTTCTTTATTATTGGCTTTATCTCAAACATTTGCCCGAGCGGCGCCAGGCCTTGATTTATGCTTTAATCCAAGCTATAGTGCTAACGGAATTATTGTTTCTTTTATTGATTTGGCCGGTCAGTTTTTATGTCATCGCTATTTTGGCGGCCGCGATTTATTATCTGATGCTGTCATTAACCTTGTCCCATATCCAAGACGGCAACAAAAGGAATGCCGTCTTAAGGACGATAATTATTTTCGTTTTAGTCGTTATTTTAACTCTTATCAGCGCTATTTGGCTTTAATCATATTTTATGTTCAAACCATCACAAACATTCTTAGTCATTATCCTGTCTATTTGTTTCGGCTTATTATCGGGTTTTTTGGGTTTTATCATTATCAGCGCTTCCTCATTCAGTATTCCGATTTTGAGCCAGCTGAATTTGTCGTCGGCGACCTTAAACGATAAAATTGTCATTCAGCAGCCGCGCAGCGTGGTAGTTGAGCAGGACACGCAGATGAAACAGATAGAGAACGACCTATTGCCCGCCGTGGTTAATATTTATCACAGCAAAAAAGCCATTGAACCGCTTAACGCCGCCTTTACCGGCAATGAAGTTTTGGGTCACGGCTTTGTTTTGACCGCCGATGGCTGGGTGGTAAGTTCCCGGTCTGTTATCAGCAATCTTAAGGGTACTTATGCGGTCGTGGGTTACCAGAATAAACAGTACTCTCTGTCTGATTTTGTTGAGGATCAAGCTACGGGCGTGGTTTTCGGCAAAATGCCGGCCAACAATCTGCCGGTCGCTAAACTTGGCGATTCCAGCAGTTTATCACTGGGCCAGACAGTGGTGGTTGTTTCCGGCCACAATCAATTAGAGTTGGCTCACATCGCCAGAATCGGTTATGTTTTCTCTGTTGCCAATGATTTGAAACTTAAATCCGATTATCCGCAAAAAAGAATTCATTTGGATCGGTTGTTGGCCGATAGTTATAACGGCGGCTTGCTGGTTAATCTTAAGGGTGAAGTTATCGGCGTGATTGATGGCGGTTCAGCTATCCCCGTTGATTATTTTTCCCAGTTGGTTAGCGGCTTATTGAATAATAAGAAAATTGTCCGGGCGTCTCTGGGTGTAGATTATATTGATTTGGCCCAAACCGACGGCTTAATTAATTGGGGCGATAAAGGCGCTTATGTGATTAGCGAACCGGCGCGCGGTACTGCCGCTTTTGATCTGGTTCAGAAGGGCGATATTATCAAGAAAATCAATGATTCCGAACTTAACGTTTATCAGGGTTTGGCGGATGTGATCAATGATTTTAAAATGGGAGATAAGGTAGAAATTGTTTTATCGCGCAACGGGCAAGACGTAACGGTTGTTACCGCCTTAAAATAAGCAGCCGGAAATTTTGTTTAAACTTCATTTTTTTGTATAATAAAACTTGAGATAAGGTTTTTTCTAACTAAACAAAACTCTCTTTGACCGGGGAGTTTTTATCTTTAATCCCGATAGTTCTCGTTGATTTCGGCGTCTTTATAAGCCGTTTATTACCTTATGTCTTCCTTTGTCCATCTCCATGTCCACTCCCATTACTCCTTGCTTGACGGCTTGGGGCAGATTGATGAACTGATAAAAATTGCCAAGCAATACGAAATGCCCGCTCTGGCCCTGACTGATCATGGCGTTATGTATGGCGCGGTGGAATTTTATAAAAAGGCCAAAAAAGCCGGGATCAAACCGATTATCGGCGTGGAAGCGTATGTGGCCAGGAATGGCCATTTAAATAAGCGGCCCAAGATTGATGAACGTCCGTGGCATTTGATTTTATTGGCTAAAGATAAAGTCGGTTATCATAATTTGGTCAAATTAACGACCATTGCCCATTTGCAAGGATTTTATTACAAACCCCGCATTGATTGGGAATTGCTCCAAAAGCATCATGAAGGATTAATCGCTTTGACCGCTTGCGTCGCCGGAGAGCTGCCGGGTTATCTGTTGAATAATGATTTGAGCGCGGCGCGCGAAATGATCAGTCGCTATCAGAATTTGCTGGGCCGGGAGAATTTCTTTTTGGAGGTGCAGTATCATCCCAATTTTGACAAACAAAATCAATTGAACGAACAGATATTCCGTTTGGCCGAGGAAACCGGCGCCGCCGTCGTGGCGACTAACGATGTCCATTATCCGCGGCAGGAAGACGATTACGCCCAAGACGCTCTTTTGTGCATTCAAACCAAAAAAACCTTAAGCGATCCCGACCGCATGAGCTATATCGGCTTTGATTTGTCGTTTAAGTCGCCGGAACGGATGATTGCCGATTTCGCCGATCATCCGGAGGTTGTGGCTAACACGCTGAAGGTGGCGGAAAGGTGTAATTTGGAATTGCAATTGGGCGCTAATATTTTGCCCAACTTTCCTTTGCCCGAGGGCCGAACCGCCGATGATTATTTGCGCGAGTTGTGCGAAAATGGTTTGCGGGACAGATTTAAGCCCGAACAGGTTACCTCGGAAATCAAAGAGCGTTTGGTTTATGAACTTTCAGTTATCGCCAAAACCGGTTATGCCGGTTATTTCTTGATCGTGTCGGATTTTATCAATTGGGCGAAAAACAATAGTATCATCGTCGGCCCCGGCCGCGGTTCCGCTGCCGGTTCCCTGGTGTCTTATTTGACGCAAATCACCAATATTGATCCGATCAAATACGATTTGGTGTTTGAACGTTTTCTTAACCCCGAACGCATTTCCATGCCCGATATTGATACGGATTTCGCCGACAGCCGCCGCGACGAGGTGTTAAGTTACGTGGCTGACAAATATGGCCGCGATCATGTGGCGCAAATTATCACTTTCGGTACGATGGCCGCCCGCAACGCCATCCGCGACGTGGGCCGGGTAATGAGCTTGCCCTATAACTATTGCGATCGCGTGGCTAAATTAATCCCTGTGGGCATGGATTTGAACGAGGCCTGCGAAGCCGTGCCCGAAATGAAGGATGTCTTAAACGACGGCGATGGCGCCAAGCTTATTGCCACGGCCAAGCGTCTGGAAGGCGTTTGCCGCCATGCCTCCACCCACGCTTGCGGCGTGGTGATTACGCCCGAATCGTTGGATTATTACGCGCCGCGCCAGTACGGTTCGGGCGAATCCGTAGTCGTCCAGTACGAAGGCCATTCCGTAGAGGATTTAGGTCTATTGAAGATGGATTTTTTGGGCTTGTCCAACTTGACGATTATTGAACAGGCGTTGCGCATCATCAAAAAGATTCATAACATTGAAATTGACATTGATAATATTCCCCTGGATGACAAGAAAAGTTATAAGCTTTTTCAGGAAGGCAAAACCACGGGCGTGTTCCAATTTGAAAGCGCCGGCATGAAGCGTTATTTGAAGCAATTGGCGCCGACCGATTTGGAGGATTTGATTGCCATGGTGGCGTTGTACCGTCCCGGGCCGATGGAGTATATACCCGATTACATCAACGGCAAACACGGCCGCAAAAAGCCCCAGTATTTGCACCCTAAACTTGAGCCGATTCTTAAAGGCACTTACGGCGTGGCGGTTTATCAGGAACAGCTGTTGCGCATTGCCCGCGATTTGGCCGGTTTCACTTACGGCGAAGCCGATGTGTTGCGCAAAGCCGTGGGCAAAAAAATCAAAGAATTGTTGCACGAACAGGAAATAAAAATGATAGACGGCATGGTGAAGAATAGCATTGATCGTCGCGTGGCTGAAAAAATTTGGGAGTTTATCCTGCCGTTTGCCGCTTATGGCTTTAACCGTTCCCATGCCGCTTGTTACGCCTTGATCGCTTATCAAACCGCTTATCTGAAAGCCAACTATCCGGCCGAATTCATGGCCGCGCTTTTAACCTCCGATCAGCAGAACCTTGACCGCATCGCCATTGAGGTTGATGAATGCCGCCAATTGGGGATTGAAATTCTGCCTCCCGATATTAACGAGTCATTCGCCGATTTCGGCGTAGTGGCGCAAACTTTGGCGACCGCTAAGCCGCGCGTGCGTTTCGGACTAATGGCCGTTAAGGGGCTGGGCGAGAATATCGTCAAGGAAATAATCGCGGAGCGGAAAGCCAACGGCCGTTTCTTGGATTTGGTTGATTTTTTATCCCGCGTCAAAAGCAAGGATTTGAATAAGCGGTCGCTGGAGGCCCTGATCAAGGCGGGAGCGTCCGATTCTTTAAGCGAGCGCAATCTGCTGTTGCAAAACATGGAACGGCTGTTGAAATTTATCCAAGAGTCGGTCAGAAACGCCGACGAGAAGCAGGACTCGCTGTTTGATTTGTCGCCCCAAGTGGCTCTGCCGCGGCTGAAATTGGAGCCGGCTCCGCCGCTGGATAAGAAAACCAAATTGTTGTGGGAAAAGGAATCGCTGGGCCTGTATATTTCCGAACATCCTATGAGCGATTACACCGCCGTTATTTCTAATTATGCCGCCGCCTGCGCTACTTTAAGGAATTGCGTTGATGGCGCCGCTGTCAGAGTGGCGGGAGTCATTACCAATATCAAAAAGATTTATACCAAAAAAGGCGACGCCATGCTGTTTGTCAAGATAGAAGACGTAACCGGTGAAATTGAACTCCTGGTCTTTCCTAAAATCTTGGAACAGAATCCCCATTTGTGGCAACCGGACGCGATTATTATCGTTAGCGGCACCATATCGGACAAGGACGGCGAACATAAGGTCTTGTGCGACTTGGCGGCCGTACTGAATCAGGAAGGCCTCAAAGAAACCCTGGATAATTTTTTGGTTCTCTCCCGGGAACGGTTGAGCCGCGGCCGGGGACAGTGGGGCAACGGCAACGGTTACAATAACCGGCAGTCAGCCGCCGCGGTTCCGCCGGCGCTCAAAGAGAGAGTCGTTACTCTCAATCTCAAGCCGCCCCTGGATTATGATTTAACCAAACAGCTTAAAGCGCTTATTTTTGCTTACCCCGGCAATCATATTATTGAATTGGCGGTAAACGGCGACACCGGAGCGGAGAAGATCCGGACGAATTTCCGAGTTAATTATTCCGAGTCATTTAAACAAGCCGTGGAAAAGCTTTTGGGACCGGGTGTGGTTGCGGTTTAAGCCCGAATTGTGCTATAATTCATTCAGTATCGCGAGTCATTGATCTTAAAAATTAATGAATTCCTATGGATCAATTCCTTTTGCTTGTCGGAGCTTTGATTCTGTTGCCTGTTTTGTATTATTTTTATAGTCAAATGGGCTGGAGAGGGGGTAGCGCCGGCTTTTCTTCCGGTTCTACTTTAGCCAAATACTCCAGGGATTTGACTCGTTTGGCTGTGGAAAAAAAACTTGACCCGGTTATCGGCCGCGATCATGAAATTTCCCGCGTAGTGGAAATTTTATCCCGCCGCACCAAGAATAATCCCGTATTAGTCGGCGGCGCCGGCGTGGGCAAAACCGCTGTGGCCGAGGGCCTGGCTCTGCGCATCGTCAGCAAACAGGTGCCAAGATCTTTGTATGGCAAAAAAGTTCTGGCTTTGGATTTGACGGGGATTTTGGCCGGCACCAAGTATCGGGGCGAGTTTGAACAGCGGCTCAAGAAAATTACCGACGAAATTATTGCCGCTAAACGCGTTATCATTTTATTTATTGATGAAATACATATTTTGGCGGAAGCCGGAGTGGCGGAAGGAGCAATTAACGCCGCTGACATTCTTAAACCGCTTTTGGCGCGCGGCGAATTGCAGGTCGTCGGCGCCACCACCAAAGAAGAATATCGGGAATTCATCAAGCAAGATAAAACTTTGGACCGCCGTTTGCAGCCGGTGTTTGTGGCCGAACCGACGGCGGCGCAGACCGAACGGATACTTCAGGGCATCAAAACGATTTACGAGAAGTATCATCAAGTTGTTATCACTCCTTCAGCCATTAAAACGGCGGTTACAGCCACCAAAGCCATCAAGGGGCGTTCTTATCCGGATAAAGCCATTGATGCCATTGACGAGGCCTGCAGCCGGGTTCATATAGAAAATTTAGCCACTGCCAAACAAGCGTTGCGCGTTACCGATAAAGACGTGAGGGAAGTCGTGGGGGAGTGGCTGACCAACAACTAAACTTATGGGTAGGATCACGCTCTACCGCAATATCGCCATTGTTTTTGTCATTTGCGCCGCGGTTGTCATCTCGGCGGTGTTTTTGCTGTTTTATTCCCAAGCGACGATCGTAATTACGCCCGAAGTGCAGGTGGTCAACTTGAGTTTCAATACGGAAATAAAAACCAGTTCCACGCCGACGGAAATCGCCAAGCAAGGGGCGGTGGCCGGCACGCTTAGCGTAACCACCAAGATCGTGGAAAAAATGTTTGAGGCCTCTTCCACCAAAGCCGTGTCTTCCAATCTGGTGGGCCAGGTAAAGATAGTCAACCAATACAGCAAGAGCCAGCAGTTGGTCAAGACCACTCAATTGCAAGGGGAGAACGGAGTCATTGTCCGGACTAACGACGCTGTCAATGTGCCCGCCGGAGGCAGTGTGACAGTCAGCGTTTTTCCCAAAGACCCCGCTGCCTTCCAGCCGATAACCGACGGCAAATTGACCATCATAAAATTAGCTTCTGTCTTGCAGAGCAAGATTTTCGGCGAAATTATCAGTCCTTTGCAGCAAAATTCCGCGGGAGCCGTAAAAATCATCGGTGAATCAGACATTAACCGCGCCAAAAAAGAATTGGTGGCTCAAGCGGTCGCCGCGGTTCAAGCTTCCTCCACCGCCGATATTGTCAGAGGCGAACTAATCAGCTATAAGATTGATAAGAAATTAGGCGACGAAGCCGGATTTTTTACCATGACCGGAACGGTGCGGATTAAAACCATTCGGGCTGACATGAACGCTTTAGCCGAATTGATTAAAAACAAAGCCCAGAAGATGAATTTTAACGACTTAAGCGTGGAGGATATCAATCAGCAACTGATACAGATTGCCGTCGTGGATGCCAACAATCCGGAAACCATCGCTGTCAAAGTCAATTATCCTTTGCAAGGTTATCTGACCGCTGACAGCCCGGTGCTGGAAAAATCCAATTTTACCGGCCGCACCGCCGATGAGATAATTGATTATGCCCAAAAGACCGGAGTCATTAAAGATATCCGGGTTGACATTTCTCCTTCTTGGCGCAATATCACTCCTACTAACGCCGGCCGAATCAAAATCGTCATCAAGTAATTTTATTGGTTATGAAAAAACAATCAGCCGCTCTTACCGCTACCGCCGTTAGAACTTCCGTTACAAAAAAGGTGGCCGCCATGACCGCTTGGATGCTTTTGGGTTCGGCGGCTATTTCCGCTATTCTGGCCTGGATCGCGACAGGTTGATTTTTCCGTCAGTTTAATTGTAAGACGCACGGAAGCATTGATTTGTTTTCGTGTTTTTTGTATAATAAGTTCCATGAAAAAATCCGCTAAAAAATATTTTTTGCTTGTTTTGGGTTGCCAGATGAACCAAGCCGATGCCGAACGCATAAACCGCCTGCTTGGCGATTCGGGCTGGCAGAGATGCCAGGATGAAATTTCCGCCGATTTGATCGTTGTCGTGGCCTGCGCGGTCCGGCAAGCGGCCGTAGACAGGGTTCGCGGCAAAGCGCAATTGTGGCAAAAACGGCGCCAGGCCGGCCGGCTTATGGCTGTTTTGACCAGTTGCGTCTTGGATCAGGACAAGAAAAAACTGTCGAAATATTTCGACAGCATTTTGGGTATCGCGGAAATCCGTCGTTTGCCGGAAATTTTGGGCGGCGCTAAAGCGTCTGGCGCCAGTGATTACCTGTGTTTGCCCGCGCTCCACTCGTCCGACTTTTCCGCTCTGGTGCCGATTAGCAATGGCTGTAACAATTTTTGCTCTTATTGCGCCGTGCCTTATACCCGCGGCCGGGAAAAGCATCGGCCGGCTGATGACATTATTAAAGAATGCCGCGGATTAATCGGGCGAGGTTATAAAGAAATTATTTTGTTGGGACAGAACGTCAATTCCTACCGCTCTCCCGCTCGCCATTCCCGCGCCGTCAATAATCCGGCGTTTGATTTTGCCCGCTTGTTGCAAAAGATTGATAAGATTCCCGGCGATTATCGGTTAAAATTCATGACTTCGCATCCCAAGGACTTGTCCGTCGGACTGATAAAAGTCATGGCAAACGGCCGGCACCTGGCGCCGCAGCTGCATTTGGCTTTGCAGTCCGGCGACGATGAGATTCTTAAAGCCATGAATCGCAAATACACCGCTAAGAAATTTTTGGCTTTAATCAACCGCGTCCGGCGCGCTGTGCCTGGCATCGCCATCTCCACCGATATCATCGTCGGTTTTCCCGGCGAGACCAGAAAGCAATTTTTAAACACAGCCAAGCTGATGCGTCAGTGCCGGTTTGATATGGCTTATCTGGCGCAGTATTCGCCGCGGCCGCAAACCGCCGCCGCCAAAATCAAAGACGACGTGCCCAAAGCGGAAAAGAAAAGGCGCGAAGAAGAATTGAACGATATTCTTAAACAGACGGCTTTGGCCAATAACCGGCTATATTTGGGCCGTACAGAGGCGGTACTCGTGGATGGCTATAAAGCGGGCAAATGCTACGGACGCTCTTCCTCGGGCAAGATAGTGGCATTTAGCGGGCCTAAGAAGCTGATTGGACAGGCGGTTAAGGTTAAAATAACCTCGGTTAGAAGTTTTTCTTTAGCCGGGGAGAAGGTTTCCGGTTGATTTTGGCCGAAATCGCCTTGGCTTGCTTTTTTGGTAAAAATATGTTAAGATAAAATGGCAATTTTAATATTTAAGGCCTTTTAGCAATTGGGCCAGCTTAGCTCAGCTGGTAGAGCAACGGTTTTGTAAACCGTAGGTCGTCGGTTCGAATCCGACAGCTGGCTAAGTAAAATTAATGTAAATTTTTATGTCTCAAGACAACATGATCAAATTTGAGTGCACCGAATGCAAGAAGATAAATTATTTTTCCAGCAAAAATAAAAAACTGCTCAAGGGCAGGTTGGAAATGAATAAGTATTGCAAGCATTGCCGCAAGCATACGATGCATAAAGAAACCAAATAATATTGGTTTTTTTGCGGGGTTCGTATAACGGTATTACGGCGGCCTCCAAATCCGCTTATGAGGGTTCAATTCCTTCACCCCGTGCATAATAAAAAGACAGGCCAACGGCCTGTCTTTTTATTATAGATGAGATACGAAGGAATTGAACAGGTTGGAAGCGAGACAAATTTTGAGCCGGCAGGCGAAAAATATAGTCGAGTGCCGCCAATCATCCAGTGAATGATTGGCGCCAACCCAGGACGAGTGAGTGAGGCGCCATTCGGCGCCGAACGAGAGAGCTTCCTTCACCCCGTGCGTTAACAAATTCTTTACAAAGCGACTTGAAGGCCAAAAAACACCAGTAATGGTGTTTTTTGCTGTCGGTTGAGCTATAATAAGAATATAAAAGAAATTTATGGCACGCAGATACAAAAAAACTCTTGGCTTGGCCTTGGGCAGCGGTGGCCCCCGCGGTCTGGCTCATATCGGCGTCATTAAGACGCTTTTAAAGCACAATATCCCCATTGATTATTTGTCCGGTTCCAGCATCGGCTCTTGGGTCGGCGCTCATTACGCCCTATACGAAGATATTGAAAAGTTGGAAGAGTTCACCGCCGGCAAGCGCCAGGAAAAATTGTTCAGTTTTTTAGAGCCGTCTTTCAAAGGTGGAATCATCAGAGGCGATCGGTCGGAGAAAATGCTTAACGATTGGCTGGGCGGAGCCAGCTTTAAGGATTTGAAAATTCCCTTGCGGATTGTCGCGACTGATTTGATCACCGGCCAAGCAATCGTTTTTGACCACGGCAATCTGGCTTTTGCTTCCCGCGCCAGCATGGCGGTGCCGGGGATTTTTAAACCGGTGAAATTCAACAAGTATCTGCTGGTTGACGGCGGAATCAGCAATCCCGTTCCCGATGACGTAGCCAAGCAAATGGGCTCTGACGTGGTGGTCGCCGTTAATTTGGATTTTTTCGGCGACTACGAATTTGCCAAAGTTAATCCTAAATTTTCGGAAGTCAGCATTAGAACCATGGATATCATGCGCCAATACTTAGCCGAGTATTGCTTGCGCGAAGCTGACTTCATCGTCAGGCCGGATTTGAGCCAGTATGGCAGTTGGACCAAATATTTTTTCGGCAACTCCGGACCGCAGATTATTGAAATCGGCGCCAGGGAGACCGAAAAGATTATTCCCAAACTCAAAGATGCTTTGCTGTTCTGATTGATATTTTCCGCCAATCAAAAATTAACCCTACTTAGCATTTTCGGGGTTAATTTTATGTTATTAGTTCTGATTGGGGAGCTGTGGATAAATACATTGACAAAAATCATCGTATATTGTAGGGTTATCTATTAAAAGCACTTTAAATTTGACAAATCGTAGGTTATGAAAAGAATAAGGAGTAACCGCTTATGCGTGCCACTATTGATGAGTCGGGACGACCGATAATCAATCTGGATGATGAACTCGGCCGAAGAATATACAAGGGCAAGGATGCCGACGGGGCGGAGATTGAAAAAGATGAAGAAGGGGAATTTGTAATTGTTGATGGTGAAAAAAGATACTGGCGGGGTATTATTGATCCCGCAGTTGCGGCAATTGATTTTGATGATTTTATTGACGCTTGTTTGGTCATATTAAAGCCGGATGCTTTGCAACGCCGGTTGGATGAAGAGATTATCGGGTGGTTTATGGCTGCCAATCTAAGCGTTAAGCAACAAAAAAAAATCACTTTTACCGCGCCGTTGATTTATAGGTTTTATCCTTACTTTTTTTCCTTTGACTGGGAAAAGGATTTAATTGATTATTTGACCTCCGGGCCCTCGTTGGCTTTTTTGCTGGCCGGAGAAGACGCTATAGAAAAATCCATGGAAGTTAAGAGATGCGTCCGACAGACGTTTTGTCATGAAGTTGATATAAAACCGCGGTTGATTAATCTTTTGCACTGTTCCGATTCAGTCGCTGACACTGTCAGGGAATCTTCATTGATTTTTCCTGATTGAAAAAACCGGGTATTGCCAGGCGGTGAAATGTTATTTTGCCGCTTTTTCAAAAAATATGTTTTATTCAATATCTTTAATAAATTTTATATTTTGTGTTCTAACTGTATTTTGGCTGATCAAAATATCTCATTCCGCCAATTGGTTGGCGGCCAATCAAAAAACAACCGGTAGAAAGAGGCCGATTGTTTTTTTTGTTTTAATTCCTCTTTTGCGGGAAGAAAATCGTATCATACCCACAGTTGAATATTTTCAGGGCATTATCGGTGAAAGCGATAATATTAAGTTGGTGTTAATCACTACGGAAAAAGAATTCGTCCTTATTGGTAGAGACAAGGAAATAGATACTATCAAAGTAGTGGCCGATCTAAAAAATAAATACGGCAATATTTTATCTTATCATTATCCTCAAACTGACGGTAAGATGTCGCATCAGTTGAACTATGCCATTAAAGAGATAAATAAATCAAATCCAGATAAGCAAGAAATTATTTTTGCCGTTTATAATGCCGATTCCCGGCCGGCAAAAGAAACATTTGATTGGGTAAATGACAATTGCCAGTCGGGTCAAGGCCAGATTTTCCAACAATACGGCGATTATTTAAAAAACTTTGATGGTCTTACCGGTCCGGGGAGGAATATTTTACGGGCCGCCGCCCTGTGGCAAAACCGCTGGAGTTTGGGGTTTGAACTCCCTCACGCCTTAGCGCAGTTCCGTTATATCAATCGGCGGGATTCGTATTTCTACCCTTTGAATTATTGTATCGGCCACGGTTTGTTTTTCACTCCCGACATCTTCGTTGAATTGGGCGGTTTTAATGAAGCAATGCACAATGAAGATGCTATTTGGGGATTGGAAGCCAGTTTTAACCGTCAATTGATAAAGCCGATCCCATTTTTTGATGAAGCCGATGTCCCGGATTCCCTTGGCGGCCTGTATAAGCAAAAATCCAGTTGGTATTTCGGCCCGGCGCAGGCCTTTGCTTATTATCGGTATATCAAACGGCATAAACACCTGACTGCAACCGACAGTAAGCTTAAGTTAGGCGCGCTATCGGTTAAACTATTCTTGCATGCCGTATATTGGGTGGTCGGACCAACTTTGGTTTTTATCTCATTACTGGTGCCCTTATTGTTTATGGATTTTAAATGGTTTTTAGCGGACTATGCGGTGGCATTATTGTTTTTGGCCTTGCCTAACTATTTCGCGTACAGGATTATTAGCCGACAAAAAAATATCCAATCTAAGAAAATTATCGGCGGGCTGTTGGTCGGATCAATCCCCGGCTATCTGCTGCATGGATTGTCGGCTTATAGGGCGATCATGCTTATTTTAGCCGCAAACTTTTTTAATTTGGATATTAAAAAGGAAAAGACAGCGATGTCTAAGTGATATTTAAGTAAGCTGGAATAAAGGATGTTTTTTGTTTTTTAAATAATCAATGCAGGGGATTAAATAATCGACAACTTGATATGATCCGATTTCATTGAAATCAACCCATCGGAACTCACTGTGCTCTTCAGGATTTACCGTCACCTTGTCGAGATTGTCATTTGTAGTGGCTAAGAAAATCAATCGGACGAATTGCTTGTTCTTGCTCTGATCTACATTGGAGGTGTAGTAAAATAATCCTAAGTTATCCAAAGATAATCCCGATTCTTCTTGGGCTTCTCTAATGGCGCCAGCAACCGGATCTTCGCCGTTTTCCAGGGTCCCGCCGGGTATATCCCAGTAACCGCTTAAGACGTCATTCTGCTTGGATCTTTTCAGGATAAGAATTTTATTTTGAGCCAGAACAACAGAATGAATTATTAATCCTTTGTCCATAAAATATTGATTATTTAATAAAAAAGCGCTAATTTCATAGTAATATAATTATCGTTATAAGTAAAGTTATGGCTGATATCGAAATAAAACTGGTATTTTATCGGACCCTATTCTCTCAGTCGGCCGCTTCAGTCACCATGGGCTCCTTGGCGGCATTTTTAGAACAGCATAATTTTTGTGTTTCTCTTTGTTTATGGGAAAGGGATGGTCTTCATAATGCCGAAAAAATAACAACCGGGCGGAATAAGATCAATATCGTGATAGCCAAACCCAATTTCAAGGATTTTAAGTTAATGATCCCGCTCTTGGCTGAATTAAAAAAACAAAAAGCGACTGCTAAGGTATTTTTTTGCGGTCCTTTCGCCAGCATTAACGCCAACAGCATAATGGCTGACCTGCCTTGGCTTGATGGGATCATCATTGGCCAGCCGGAAGAAACCGCGTTGGAACTGCTTAGTTTAATCAGCCAAAAAAAGCCAATAAAAAAATGCGCAGGCGGTATCTGGCGAAAAGCGACGGGGGGAAGGGTTTCCTCTTACCAATTGAGATCGCATCGTTTAAAGTTAAATGAACTGCCGTTTCCGCGGCGCGATGTGGAAAAAACAGAACGCGGTTTATATGTTAATCTGGAAGCTTCCCGCGGTTGCGTCGGCCAATGCAGTTTTTGTCATATACCCCTGATTTCTAATTTGACCGGCTGTTCAGCCATTGATTACCGCCAGCCGAAATTGGTAGTTAAGGAAATGGCCCGGCTTTATAAAACCTTGGGCAAGGAATTGTTTATTTTTAATGATAGCTGTTTTTGGCGCAACGACGGCGACAATGAAAGGATTTTAGAATTTTGCCGAGAGTTGAAGAAGCTAAAATTGCCGTTAAAATTTTATATTTATTTAAAGTGCTATCCCAGGTTGCCTGATAAGATTTTGGCTGCTTTGTCTGAAGCCGGGTTAGTCAGGGTATTTTTGGGCATTGAGAATATTTCTAATAAAAGCCAGAAGGTTTTTAACAAAAAAATCCCTCTGACTGCCTATGAAGAAATTAAAAAACAATTTGACCGTTATGGTATCAATATTCATATCGGTTACATCGTGGCCGAGCCCTATTCCTCTTTAGACGACATTAATAATAATTTGAAATATTTAAGAAAAATCGGCAAATTATTCCGTTTGGGAGTTATTTTGGAGACGGTTAGGGTTGTGCCGCAATCCGGATTGCACCGTCAATTATTGAAGGACGGATTGATCGCGTCCGAATTAAGTTATGATAAGTTGACCTATGGTTATAAATATAAGTATCCGGCCGTTGGCCGATTTGTCGCAGAAATAAAAAAGCTGTTTTTAATGGAGCTTAATCCCGAGGCCTACGAATTTGAATATTATTGCACCACCGGCGATATTTTACGGGTTTTATGCCGGAGGTGGGATCACCGGGTTTATCATCAGTTAGACGATGTTTTTTCCCAGTTTTATAAACAGCGAGATAAAATTATGGATTTATTGCTTGATTTTTTGCTGCAATTAAGCCGGACTGCGGCGCTAGATAAAAATAAAAAGCTATTTATGCAGAAGCGGCGGCAGAAATTTATTACCGACTTCAGGCGCGAATTTTTGGTTTTGCAAGTCCATTATGCTGTTTTATGCCGTGAAATAAAAAATCAAGGAGGCGAGCGCGTTGTTAATTGCCTTTATCATGGCTTAGAAAGGGTGTAATTTTTATGAAGAAAAAACCCAACAAATATCCTAAATTTTTTGAAATTCAGACCGGCTCGTATTGCAATGGCTTATGCAAGATTTGCCCTTATGCCGAAGTGGCGCCTCAATTAGCTCAAGGAGTGATGACTGATGAATTATTCAAAAACATAATCGGCCAGATCAGCCGAGAGGGCGGCCGCGGCATTAGAATCATACCTTATTTTAATAATGAACCGTTTTTAGATCCGCAATTTATCCGGCGGTTAAAATATATTAATGAAACTTGTCCGAATTGCGAAGTGGAAGTGTCCACTAACCTTTCTCTGCTGGGATCGGTGAAACAAAAAGAATTAATCGGTTGTTCTATAGACGACCTGCGTTTAAGTGTTTTTGGTTTTACTAAAAAAACCTATGAACAAATCATGCCGGGATTGAATTGGAAAATTACCAAGAGAAATTTGGATTTATTATGCGAGAATAAAAAATTAAGGATGGGGATTGGCCAAATCAGCTTGATTATGATTGATTATCCCGGGTTGACCAGACGAGACGTTGATCTGGCTAAAAAATATTGCCGTGATAATTCCTTAAAATTCGAACTCTGGGGTTTTATGGATCGGGGAGGGAATGTTAATAAGTATAGCAATCATATTTTTCGAGAAAAGATCAGCGGCTGTGAGCAAAATAGGACATTGGAGCGATTGCATATTCTGTTTGATGGGCGGGTGGTGTTGTGTTGCATGGATTGGCGACAGCAATATGTTTTGGGTGATTTATCCAAGCAGACGATAAAACAAGTTTGGAATTCAAAAAAATTTCAGACAGTCAGGAAGGCGATTCATGGCGGCGGCAAGGCGGTTCCGGAAATCTGTAAAAAATGTAAATTGGCTTTATGAATATTGCTTTTGACGGTAATGTTTTTACCGGTAAAACAACTCTAATAAAAAAAATAACGCAAACTGGACGATATGCGGTCGTGCCGGAGTATCCTTGTTATATTAGCAAAGTGAAAAATATCCCAGCTTGTCCCGTCGAGTTTCGTGAGCATTACAGCTATCTCTTAGCCGACTCCCTAAGGCAAAAAGATTTAAGTTCAGAGATTAATCTTTTGGACCGCAGTTTTGTTTCATTGGCGGCCCATATCTATGCTTTATATAAAATTGGCCGGGTGGATTGGCGCAAAAATCATTTAGCTGCCTTTAGCGAGTTATTAGAACAAAAAAGTATTATTATTCCGGATTTTTTTGTTTTTGTTTTCGCTGATTATAAGACAGCTAAAGAAAGATTTTCGGCTGATCAATGTTTGTCGGAGAATAAGGGAACGTCGCCGCTTTTTATTGAACCTGATTATTTCAGCGCGGTTGATGAATTCAATCGGTTATGGCAACGGGGGATTGATTGCGGACTGACAGTTAAGTGTGATGGCGGATCTATGGAAAGTATCGTAGTCGCCAATATTAAAGGCGGTAAGTTTAAAAAAATAGCTAAAAAGCGGGTTTTGGAGCTGATGGAATCAATATTTTTTATGAATTAGTATTTATCAGGCGATTTGAGGTTGTGGATAAGTTACTTGACAATATTTACTAAGAGTGATATAATAACATATCTGAAGAGTTTGTTTGAAATTGAACAAAAAGCCCTAATTTAGGGTAAAAAGGATGTCAACATGATAAAGACAGCTCATTACATTTTAATTTCTATTTTGTTGTTTTTGGCTATACCGCAAACAGCGTATGGCGGTTTTGATCGAGTGGCGGCCATAGGAACCGATATCGGCAATGGCTCTGATCCTCGCGGTCCGTGGTTTCCACACAACTTAGGCAGTAAAATCCAATTGCGCAATTTTCATGAGCTGGAGGCCGGAGTCGAAGTCATGATTCCCAAATTCACTTACAAAGATTGGCGCGGTCGCGAGTTTAAATCGAAAAATGTCGCTCACACCTTGCCGTATTTGTCATTTGCCGAAAGAATCAATGAAGATATGGTTTGGGGCGTGGATATTTCTACTGACAAAGGCAATGGGGCGAGTTTTAAGAAAATCGCTTATGATATGGATTCCCGGACATTGGTTTCCGGAACCTACATTAAACCCTACTTGTCCTTTGGATTGACTGACCGTTTATCCGTCGGCGCGGGGCCAGTCATAGTGATGGGTATGGAAACTTGGACCGGACCTTTTGATTTTCGGCGTACCCCGTTGCCGATCAGGGTTGATTTGCAGGCCATGGGGTTTGGAGTCGGCTGGCAAGTCGGCGCAATGTATCGGCTGACTGACCGTTTGGCGTTTGGTGTCAATTATGTGTCGCCGGTTACAGTCGATCTTAATGGCGATTGCCGAATTAATCTCGGGCCGATTCATCTGAAGGATAAGGTAGAATCAAAATTCCAGTTTGCTGATCGCCTTGATCTTTCCGCTGGTTATCAGCCGGCGAGAGATTGGTTGGTTGTCGGTCAGGCGAGTTGGTTCGGCTACAGCAAAAACAGTTTGCATCAGGAAACGGTATTGTTTGATAAATTACCCATTACCAAATCGGTACAATTGAACTGGCAGGATAATTATGCTCTCTATCTCGGTGCCAGTCGAGTAATCAACCATTGGACAATCGGCGGCGGCGTCGGTTATATGGGTAAGGCGATTGATAAGACAGCCGATTTTATGACGCCGGATGTCGCCGGGTTTTCAATGGCTGGCCGGATCAAGTATTCTTACAATGATTTTGATCTGACCATCGCCTTGAGCCGCGGCTGGGGTAAAAATAACAGCTACGGCAAAGAGATAACTGCTGATGTTTGGACAGTTTCAATTACTGGAAAAGTTAAATTTTAATTCAAACATAAGGAGATTTCACCGTGAAGACAAAATTTGAATTTGAGAGTAATTACTGGAAGTATGTATTGTTTCTGCCAATAATGTGGTTATTGGCTTGGTATGTCAGAAGCAAGCATTTCGTTTACGGTTTGTTCGGTTTGGGTGAGCCCCATGTCAACACTATTTGGTTTGACGGTCTCGGCCAGCGAAATGCCGGCATTCGAGCGAATGCTAAGTGTTTTAGAGCCATGGACATTATCTATGATTACCATCTTGTCGGCACGAACATCTTTGATAAATTTTGGATTGGCATGCGTAATGCGCAAGCGGTTAGAAATCGCCGGTTGGAGGTGAAAAGTCAGCTTTCAATGTTGATTGGCGATCGCGCCGAGTGCGCTTCTAAATCGCCGATAAAAATTTTGTCTTTGGCCTGCGGTTCTGCCCGAGATGTAATTGAATCAATACTCGAAGCCAAACAATCCGCGGGCATTGCAGTCAATGCTTTATTGGTGGATATTAATCCTGAAGCCCTTAAGGCGGCGCAGAAATACGCCGAAGAGTGCGGGGTGGCCGATGAGATTACCACCTTACAGGCGGATATTGTGACGGTTTGGCCAGAGGCGAAGAAATTCTCCCCCCACATCGTCCACATTATCGGACTGTTGGAGTACGTGCCTCATGACAAAGCCATAAATTTGTTGGCTGCTGTTCATGGCGTGCTTGCCGGAGGCGTGCTTATAACCTCCAATACCGTAAACAACCTGGAGGCGGGCTTCTTGCGTCGAGTAATTGGTTGGAATATGATTTATCGCCCGGCCTGGCAACTTAAGGCCATACTGCAAACCGCTGGTTTTGAAAAAGTAGAAATCATCGGTGAGCCGCATGGCATCCAAAATATCGCGATAGCGAAATAAGAAACACGTACATTTGCTTGAGTCAGCTCGGAAATGCTATAATATAGTATATCCGAGCTTTTTATTTTATGTTTTTTTTCGCCTTTTCAGCTTTAGTCAATTTAATCACCAGCGCCATCTTTGGTTTTTTGGTTTTTTCTAAAAACAGGAAGAATCCGATTAATTTGGTTTTTTCTTTATTTTGTTTTTCAATAGCTTTTTGGAGTTTGGGCTACTATTTTTGGCAGGTCTCCCCGGATTATCAGACAGCATTGTTTTGGTGTAAGTTTTTAATGTTGGGGGCGATTTTTATCCCCGTAACCTATTTTAATTTTGTCGTTTTGTTGACTGGCTTATGGAAAAGAAACAAGTTGCTGGTAATTTTTAGTTATTTTTATTTTTCATTGTTTGCTTTATTCATCAATTCCGATTCGTTTATTTCAAAATTGGAGCCGCTTAGCTTTTTTAAATTTTGGCCGATTGCCGGCAGCTTGTATAGCATATTTTTGTTGTCCTGGTTTGTTTTGGTGATTTATTCTACTTATTTGCTTTTTTATACTTATCGGCGCTCTAAGGGATCTATTCGTTATCAGATATTATACGTATTTGTCGGCATGCTGATAGGTTTTATAGGGGGCTCCAGCAATTACTTCTTGTGGTATCATGTTAACATTCCGCCATTAGGAAATATTTTCGTTTCAGTTTATGTTGTTTTCATGGCTTATTCTATTTTAAAGTACCGCTTGATGGATATGAGAGTTGTCGGTAGGACTTTTTTGATTTATGCCCTGGACGCAATTTTTGTTTATGCTTTCTATTCGTTAATAATCGTGATTTACCCGATTGTTTTTGGCGATATATACAATACTTATGCTCTTTTGACTGGCATAATTGTGGCGCCGTTTTTTGTAATATTAATGTTTTGGTTCAGTAATTTTATTACTCGCCTTGTTGATAAATATTTTTTCTATTCCCTTTATGATTTTAGAAAGACCATTGCCGATTTGACGGCTAAGCTTAATTCCTATAATGATCTTAATAAAATTGTCGACCTAATAGTAGAGACAATTAAAAAGACCATGGGGTTAAGTCGTACCGGAGTTTTATTGGTTGATAAAACCGGCAGCGAGATTCATTATAAAGCAGTCAAGGTGGTCGGTTTCAATATTAACGACGGGATTTCTTTGACTGAAGACAATTTTTTAACTAAATATTTAAAGAAAGCCGCCAAACCATTGGTACGGGAGGAGATATCTCTTATTGTCGAGAATTCTATCAGCTCAACGGAAAGAAAATCTTTTTTGAATTTGGAAAAGGAAATGGCTCACATTGAGGCCTCGCTCTGCTTGCCGCTTTTATTCGGCAGCGAACTGCGCGGTATCATCGTTTTGGGAGCGAAAAATTCCGGCGACCCTTACACTCAAGAGGATTTAAATCTGCTTACCACCTTGTCCAATCAGGCGGCGATTGCCATTGATAACGCCAGGTTGTATCAGGAGGCGAAAAATTTCAACAAGGTGTTGCAGAAAAAAGTGGATGAGCAGACCAAGGAACTGCGGCAGCGCGCCGAACATTTGCAGAAGCTTTTAGAGATGCGTTCGGAATTCTTGGATATTGCCAGCCATCAGCTCAAGACGCCGGTCTCGGTGATTAAGGGCACGATTTCCATGTTCCGCGACGGTTCCATGGACAAGCTGCCCGAGGCGGAAAAGAAAAAGTTTTTTGATAATATCTATCACAAAGCGGAAAAACTCAATGTCATTATCGGCGACATTCTGCGCGCCTCCGAGGTGGACACGGAAGAATTCAAAATAGATCCTTTGACGGCTCAACCGGTGCAGTTGGAGGACATCTTGAAATCAATTTATGGAGACCTGCACGAGCTGGCCGAAAGTCGGGGATTGAAATTGAATTTAGTGTTGCCGTCCAAAAAGTTAGCGCCGATTATGACTAATGCCGACTTTTTGGAGCAGGCCCTGTATAATTTGGTGGATAATGCCATCAAATACACGGCCAAGGGCTCGGTTACGCTGTCATTAAAACGGGACGGCGAAAACCTGGCGGTGCAGGTGGCGGACACGGGCATTGGCATACCGGAAGCGGACAAGAAGAAGATGTTTGACAAATTTTCCCGCGCCAAAAACGCCGTGGATATGTATGCTGACGGCTCGGGTTTGGGGTTATTCATCGTCAAGCGCATTGTGGAAGCCCATGATGGCGGTTCCGTGGTTTTTGACAGCCAGGAAGGGCAGGGCACGACTTTTACGGTCAGGATCAAAGCGGCTGAAAAGCCGGTGAGCGGAAAGAAATAAAAATTTAAATATACTCTTCCAACCTTGATTTATTTCCGCTTCGGTGGTAATATTTTGTTTATAATAAAAGTCAAATTATAGATTATAACCTGGATTCCCGCCCCTGCCTGCCGGTAGGCAAGGTACGCGGGAATGACAGACGATTATGAAACTAACCATAGAACAAGTGGAGCATATCGCCAAGCTGGCGCGGCTTAATTTGAGCGCCCAGGAAAAGGCCAAATATGCCGAACAATTGTCCGGAATTCTTGAATATGTTGATGCTTTGCAGGCGGTGGATACGGCTAAGGTGGAACCGACATCCCAAGTGACGGGGCTAACCAACATCAGCCGCGAAGATCGCGTGATTGAATCTGGCATCAGCGAAGAATTAGTGGCTGGAGCGCCGGTCAACCGCGACGGTTATGTTGTGATACCCAAGGTGTTTGAGAATAAGTAATTATGGATTTAAATAAACTGACACTGCTTGAGGCCTTTGCCGGCTTAAGAGAAAAGAAATTCACCAGTCGGGAATTAACCCTGGCTTGTTTTGAGCAAATTAAAAAGCAGGATGACAAGATCAAGGCCTTTTTGACTTTAAACGAAGAAGAAGCGTTGGCTCAAGCCGATGCCGCTGATAAATTATTGCAAGCAGGGGACAGTGTTTCGCCGCTTCTTGGCATTCCTGTGGCCATTAAAGATATTTTTTGCACTAAAGGTCTGCGCAGCACGGCCGCTTCCAAGATTTTGGAAAATTATGTGCCGCCGTTTGATGCTACGGCCGTCAAGAAACTGCGTGATGAAGGTGCGGTAATTTTGGGCAAAACCAATTTGGACGAGTTTGCCATGGGCGGATCCACCGAGAATTCGGGATTCTTCCCCACGCATAACCCTTGGGATTTAGATCGCGTGCCCGGCGGTTCATCCGGCGGTTCGGCCGCAGCTGTTTCTGCTGACATGTGTTTTTACGCCTTGGGCTCGGACACCGGCGGCTCTATTCGCGAACCAGCGTCCTTTTGCGGCGTGTCCGGCCTAAAAGTAACTTATGGCCGCGTTTCCCGCTATGGCGCGATGGCTATGACTTCCAGCTTGGACACCATCGGTCCGTTCGGCAAGACGGTTGAAGATATCGCGTTGATTATGAAATATCTGGCCGGCCGCGATGAAAAAGATTCAACCACGCCCAATATCAGCGTGGACAATTACCCGGAAGAAATCAAAAAAGATATTAAAGGATTGAGAATCGGTTTGCCCAAGGAATACTTTGTGGAAGGCATGGACGCGGGCGTGCGTGATCGCGTTTTGGAGGCGGCGAAGAAATTGGAGGAATTGGGAGCCGAAGTCATTGATATTTCCTTGCCCCATACGGATTTGGCCGTAGCCGCTTATTATATTATCTGTCCGTCAGAGGTCTCATCCAATATGGCGCGCTACGACGGTATCCGCTACGGCTTGTCCAAGCAATCCGGCGACTTGTTGGATATTTATACCAACACCCGCGCCGAGGGCTTTGGCGCCGAGGCCAAGCGCCGCATTATGATCGGCACTTACGCTTTATCCGCCGGTTATTACGACGCCTATTACAAGAAGGCCATGCAAATCCGCACTTTGGTGCGCGAGGATTTTGATTCCGCTTTTGAACAAGTTGATGTGATTTTGACTCCCGTGGCGCCGACGCCCGCTTTCAAAATCGGGGAGAATATCAATGATCCGCTAAAGATGTATCTGGCCGATGTCTTTACTATCCCGGCCTCGCTCGCGGGCATTTGCGGTCTGACCATTCCCGCCGGTTTTACTGATAATTTGCCGGTCGGCATCCAATTGTTAGGCAAGCGCTTTGATGAAAAAACTGTTTTGCGCGTCGGCCATCAGTATCAGTCGGCTACGGATTGGCACCGGCAGAAACCGGAGATAAAATAGTTGCTTTACGGCCGAGAAAAAGCTATAATATCATTATCTAAAAATAATTTTAATCGTATGGAAGGGGAAAACAAAAGTTTGTTAAAAGACCAGCAGTTTCTATTGGGGCTTTTTGCCGGCATCGCCGTTATCGCCGTTATTGGCATGATTGTCATGGTGGCAGTGATGATTGCCGATAAAAGCGATAAGTCGGACAAAACCGTTGACACCACAGATCAGACGGCTCAAACGGCCCAGACCGCCGGAACCGCTCCGGAATCAATCGCGCCGACCGCTTCCGGCATCTCAACTTTCTTGGAAAAAAAAGACGCCGTTGTCTGCAAAGAAGGCGGCAAGCCCGTAGTGTATTTATTTACCACCACTTGGTGCCCGCATTGCACTTGGGTTAAGGATACCTTTGATAAGGTCGTGTCAGACGCTGTCAAAGCCGGAAAAATCAAGGCCTATCATTGGGAAGTGGACACAGGCGACAACACTTTGACCGCGGCCGTAGAAAAAGAAGTGCCGGCCGCCGCCCTGGCCGTTTATCAGGAATTCAATCCTGAAGGATCCATCCCGACTTTTGTCATGGGTTGCAAATATTTCCGCGTTGGCAACGGTTATGAAGCGCAGAATGATTTAACCAAGGAAGCCGCCGAACTTAATGCCGCAATCAATGCTTTGAAATAATTTACTAAATAAGCCGCTCCGAAAATCGGGGCGGTTTTTGTTTTACTCTGGACATTTTCGCCTTTTTACCGTATAATACACTTACGCTTTTGGCACCTTTTAAAACCACAGGGCCTATCGGGCCAAGGAGGAAATCATGGGTAAAGCCGTGAAGAAAAAAGATTCGGATCATAAGCGCGATGTCTATTGTTGGGCTTGTGATATGCGTTTCAGAATTGATAACCGACAAGATGCTGTTTGTCCTTATTGCCGTAAAAGCGATGATGTTATAATCAGACAGAAGGGGAGACGCCAACCCAATAATCCGCGAAATTTGCGGCGACGGAGGTAATCCATGATTTCTGCGTTAGTAGTCATTGTTTGTTTATCAGTTTTGGCCGGTTCGCTTCTGTCTATCGGCGTGAGCAGGGGATTTTTGAAAAGAAAACAATTCTGTTGCCATAATTGCGGTAATTTTTTTAAATCTTTTGAACTTTTCGTCAGCAGATGCCCCTATTGCCATAGCCATAAGGTTCAGCAATGGAAACAAGGCGATGTGGTTCAGCCCGATTATCCCATTACAATAGGAATCAGTTCTATTGGGTCGTGGTTTGTTTCCGTTAAGAAATGGCTGAAGCGGCGTTAGTAAAACAGGATGCTTTATGAAGCATCCTTTTATCTGGAGAGATCGCATAGTGGTCGAGTGCGCTCGCTTGGAAAGCGAGTAGGGTGTCAAAGCCCTCGGGGGTTCGAATCCCCCTCTCTCCGCCAATTTTCAAAATTCGGATTTTGGGCGATTGTTGCCTCGCCCCGCCAGAGGCGGGGCTCGGCTTCGGCAAGGATTTTGAATGGATTTTTGAAATCCAAAAACAATTTCTGCCCGCTCAAACGGAAGTTCGAACCAATCTTTTTTAGAAAATCCCGACCCTGTTCGGGATTTTCTTGCAAAGCGATAATTTCGGCTTGTTTTACG
>JBAYFY010000008.1:0-54077 GCA_041666945.1 Candidatus Buchananbacteria bacterium
AAGCAGAGCGTCAGATAATTTTCACGAGCGGAATGAAAAATGTAGCCATGATTTTCAGCGGTCGCGACTCTTTGGAGGTACCTTTCTCTTAGAGAAAGGTACCATAAAAAATGGTAACATGGATTCCCGCCTGCGCGGGAATGACGAAGGGGCTGCGGGAATGACGAAGGGGCTGCGGGAATGACGAAGGGGCTGCGGGAATGACGAAGGGGCTGCGGGAATGACGAAGGGGTATCGTGAAAATTAAAACCCTCTTAATCCCCCTTTCATAAAGGTGAGAAATAACCTGGATTCCCGCCTTCGCGGGAATGACAGTTAGTGCCACGCTCCTTTATCCAACAAAAACACCACTAAGCCGACAACGGCGAAAACGCCGGAGATCACCCAGAACCTCATGACTACTTTGGCCTCAGGCCAACCCTTGGCTTCAAAATGATGATGAATGGGCGTGGACAAAAATATCTTCTTGCCGCGGATTTTTTTGGATAACAGCTGAATGATGACTGACAACGATTCAACCACAAACAAAAAGCCAATAATCGGCAAAAGCAAAACCGACTTGGTCAGAATAGAAATCACGGCCAGGGTTACGCCCAGCGACATGGCGCCCGTATCGCCCATAAAAAATCTGGCGGGCGTGATATTGAACCACAAGAAGGCGGTCAAGGCGCCGACAATGACGCCGCAGAAAGCGGCTAAGTCATACTTGCCTTGGGCAAAAGCAATAGCGCCGAAAGCGGTGTAAGCGATCAGTAGCGTGCCGCCAGCCAGACCGTCCAGGCCGTCAATCTCATTGACCGAGAAAGCCGTGCCCACAATGACAAAAACTACGAAGGGAATAAACCACCAGCCCAAATTAAAGTTGCCCATAAAAGGCACGCGGATCAAATCCCAATCCAGACGGAAATAAAACCAGAAAGCGGCCGCTAAAGCGATCAAGGTATAAACCACCAGGCGATGTTTGACTGACAGGCCGCCGCCGTACGGGCCGATTTTTCTGACATTCAAATAATCATCCAGCAATCCGACTAAAGCCGCGGCCACCAGACAGCCCAAAGGCAGAAGCGTCTGCGGGCGGGTCAAAAAATTCAAGAAAGAAAAAAAGCTGTCAAACCACAGCGACAGATAAAAAATAATCAGTGATAAAGCCAGCACCGTAACCCAAACAAGAATGCCGCCCATGGTTGGCGTGCCGGATTTCTTTTGGTGCAGAGCGGAAAAAATCGGCGACTTGGCATTATCGCGGATCTGTTTGCCTAATTTTAATTTGTATAAAAAATGAGTCAAAAGCGGCGTCCAAGCCATAGCCAAAGCAAAGGAGATGAAGGTTAGGGAAAAAATCTTAATGACGATAAAATCAAAACTCATAACTTATAAAATATTATTTATATAAAAATTATGGATTCCTGACATTTTTGCTTCGCCCGCTTACGGTCTTAACGCAAAAATTCAGGAATGACGAATGAATATTGAGTAGCACTATTTTACAAATTCATATACACCAGCAAACCGATTTGCGCGGCGATAATCAAAGCCGCGGCCAAGGCGGTGAAAGATAAAAAGTAACTTAAGTTCTTATCGCGCAAATAAACTTTAAGCGCCAGCAGAAAATTCGCCACGCAGATCAACCAGCCCAAAAGCGGCAGAAGCAACAAGTATTGCCAGGGACCGAAAGAGGAAATGCCAAAATAAATATTATATTGCAGAACTACAAATTCTTTAAAACGCCAAAAATATAAAAGTACCGCTAGCAGTGACAGCAAATCAAAAACCGCAGCCGCAATGAGCGCGCCGGAAACCAGGCGATCTCTTTTGGCTGGGCTTTCTTCGATTAATTGCCGTAATTTCAAAAAAATGATATTCATCTCAAAAAATATCAAGGTATGTAAATTATCCCCAATAAGTGCTAATTTAATTATAGCGATTATAACGCCTTAAGTCCATATTGCCAAAACATAAATAATCTGTCGTTGTCAATCGGAAAAAACCGCTAAGTATTGACAAATCATTGACTAAGTGATATAATTAGATATTAACCAAATTTAACCACCTAAAATTACACAATTTTAGCCAAAATTATGTCTAATTACAAGTTTTTCCAGTTAAAAAACATTCTGACTGTCGGTTTACTGGCTATTCTGGCCGGATTAATCGCTTTCTCTTTTAGCGTTTGGACTACCCCCAAATACAAATCAACTTTTAAGCTGTTGACGGTTTTTAATCAAGCGAATATTGATACTTACACCGCCAGCAAAACCGCCAACTACATTACCGGCATCATGAGCGAAGTGATTTATTCCGATTCCTTCATCGGCACCGTTTATGTTTCTTCGGGCATTAAAGACGATCTGGGTTATGGCAGCGAAAATCGTTTGCGCCAATGGAAAAAAACAGTCAAAACCAAAGTCCTGGACAATAAAGGCATGATGATTATTGACGTCTACGGCGATGATAAAATAAAAACCAACGCTTTAGCCAATGCCATTGCCACGGCGGTCATTAATAACCACGGCAATTACGACGGTTCCGCCGATCGCGCCGCGATCAAAATGATTGATCAACCGGCCATCTTTGAAAGCTGGTCCTTGACCAAAATTATTGAGGATTCCGTCTTGGGGATTATCGTCGGCTTGTTGTTGGGTTTTACTTTTATTGTTATCTTTCCCAACCATCGTTTGTTTGAATTCGCGCCTAGGAAAAAATATTTTACCGCGACTACCGCTGGCGAACCGGTTTACAACCGCCAGCCGTTAGCCGCTTCCAGAGAGAATCCGGCGCCGGCCAGAGAACCGATCAGGGAACAAAAAATGGATTTGCCGCAACGAACTGAAAATACTTTTACTCCTCCGGCTACGAATAATGAGTGGCTGAAGGATTACTACAATAACAATCAATTCTAAATACCGGGGCCGTTTACTTTGAGTAAGCGGCCTTTTGCCAATGCCATGATTAAAAGCAGAATCAAAAATCAAATTGATAAATATTCGCAAACCAGAAAATCAGCCATCAACCTTCTGGCGTATATTTATTTGGGCGCGCTCATTGCGGCTATTATCGTTTACGGCCCCTCGCCTTTGTTCTACGCGCTGTTTGCCGCCAGCGCCGCGCTTTTTATTCTGCCTAATCATTATTTTCTGGGCTTCTGTCTGCTGATTACCCTGACCATGCTGTTTGAGCGTTTTTTCACTTTGACCGGACTGGTCATTGATCGCGATGTTTACAAGTTCTATTTGCTGGATGTCATCATGGCTTTATCCTTCGGCGCTTTGGCCGTTCAGCATTTCATCTTGCAAAAAAAACGGCAGTTGCTCTGGGGCTGGCCGGAAACGTTTTTGGCTTGCTTTATGTTGTTAGTCGCGGCTTATCTGTTCCGCTCGCTGTTTGATATCAACGCCAAATTTGAAGTGGCTTTCAGTTCGTTTAAGAATTACTTTTTCTATCCCCTGTTATATTTTTTTACCGTCTTAACGGTACAGACGCCCAAAAGATTAAAACAAGTCAGCCAGCTGATTATGCTCAACGGCGTCTTCTTGATTGTTTTTTTGCTGATCGGTTTCGCCCGCGGCGCGGGCCTGTGGACCGAGTTTACCCCCTTGTCTACCGCCGGCGTCCGTTACCTGGCCGGCACCCATGCTTTTTATCTGCTAATCGCCGCGCTTATAGGCGTATCGCTTTTGGCTTTTAACCGTTTGCGCCATCAGGGCTTGGGCTTATTGATTTTAACTTTATGGTCTTTGGGCATTATTGTTTCTTTGATGCGCCACTTATGGCTGGCCGCGATTATCGGCCTTGCCGCTTTATTCGTCTTGATGCCTTACCAAAACAAAAAATTCATTTCCCGCCAAGCGATAAAAGCCGGGCTGCTGGTGGCATCACTGGCCTTAGTCGCCGTCTTGGCGGCCAATCTGGCCTATTTTAATCCGACAACGGAAAACGCCGCCGGCAACGTCCGCAACGTCAGTGAACGCCTTTTGTCGCTCGGCAACTTAAGCGAAGACACTTCTGCTTCCTGGCGCCTGGATCTCTGGAAAGACGCTCAGCAAGTTTGGCAAACCAACCCAATCTGGGGCATCGGTTTCGGCCACACTATTTTAATCGACACCGGAGATTACCAAAGTTTTGAAGAAATCAGAAATATTCACAACTCGCCGCTGGCGATTATGGTGCAGATGGGGCTGGCGGGACTGATTGTTTTTATCTTGTTTTTCTTGGCGGTTTTTGCCTGTTCTTGGCGTCCGGTTTACGCCAATTTTGACTTAATCCCTTATTACCTGGGAATTGCCGCGGCCGCCCTGATTTTTCTGTTTGCCAGTTGTTTTCAACCGTATTTGGAAACCAATCTTATGGGCATCTGGTTTTGGATTCTGTTGGGCCTCTTGCGTTCGGCGACGATCATCAATAAAAATAATGACGCCAACATGCGAATTAACGCCAATAATACGAATTAATCATTTGTATTATTGAGAAACCATTGAGAAATATTAAGAGAAATATTAACAGCTTGGAATCATTTAATGAAGCTTATGAAAATCCTGCAGGTCAACAAATTCTTATATCCCAAAGGCGGAGTAGAGACATATCTTTTCGCCCTGTCCAACCTGCTGGTGGCTAACGGCCACAAGGTGGTTTATTTTTCCCAAAAAAATCCCAAGAATATCAAAAATGATCAGGAAAAATATTTTGTTACCGATCTGGATTTGGGCCGATTCAATTTTAAAGCTCTCTTGCTGATTTTCAGAATATTCTGGTCCCCGCTCTCGCGGTACAAAATCAAGAAGCTGATTAAACATGAACAGCCGGAATTGGTTCACATCCATAATATTTATCACCAATTATCGCCGTCGATCTTGGCCGGCATCAAAGAATACGGCCTGCCGACGGTTATGACCGTGCATGATTTCAAGTTGGTAACTCCGGGCTATGCCTTGCGCGCCGACGGCGTCAAAAAGCGGCACAAAGATTCCTTGATTATTGACTGGCTGTTAAAACTGGAATTCGCCTTTCATCGCCTGATCAGGATTTATGACCGTTGCGTTGACATCTTCATCGCCCCTTCGCAATTCGTTAAAAACGAATTGGTCAAAGCGGGTTATCAAGCGGATAAGATTGCCGTCATCCCTCATTTTATCAAAATGAACACTTTTAGTGTTCAGGAAAATAAAGAAAAATATTTCTTCACTTTCGGCCGCCTGGACGAAAGCAAGGGTATGGATGACATCATCCGCGCTTTCGCCGCCTTGCCGGAAAACGGCTTGAAACTGAAAATCGCCGGCACCGGTCCGGAAGAAAAAAACCTGCGCCGATTAATCAAAAAATTCAAAATGGAAAACCGCATTGAGCTGACAGGTTTTAAACAAGGGCAAGAACTGCTGGATTTGATCGGCAATTCTTTGGCGGTGGTCTTTGCTTCCCGCGTCCAGGAAACTTTCGGCCTGACCGTCCTGGAATCGTTAGCGCTGGGCAAGGCCGTAATCGCTTCCAAGGTCGGAGCCATTCCCGAATTAATAGAAGACGGCCGAACCGGCTTATTGTTTGCCGTGGCTGATATTGGCGAACTGAAAGAAAAAATGTCGTTGGTTTTGAGGGATGACAAGTTGCGTCAAAAACTGGAGCAGGCCGGCCAAGCCAAAGCCCGAGAATACTCACCGGAAAAACATTATAAACAACTGGCCGAAATCTATAACAAATTAGCCGCGCCGGGCAGCGTCGCCAAACGCAAAATCAGAAAAATCGCGCTCTCCGTTATTTTAGCTGTTTGCGCCCTGCTTATCATTTGGCCGATTTATTATATTGATGTCAATCGCAGCCGCGCTTTTATTACGCCTCAGCATGATTATCCCCGTTTGGCTAATTTATATTGGAAAAACCCCATTACCATGGGAGACGCCAAGGAATTGGCCAAGTGGGATGTGATTGTTCTGGATATGCAAACGCAAACCAACAGCGCTTCAGCCATTAAAGAAATCAAACGGCTCAATCCCAAAGCGGTTATTCTGGCTTACACCACGGCCAATGAAATGCCGGTGGAACGTTTAAGCCAGGTAGAGCCGTCCGGTTCGGGCTTGTGGCATGAACTGGCTAAAGGCGACAAAGCGGTTTGGCGGCTGAAAACCATTGACGGAAACAGCTTGGTTTTCTGGCCGGGCAATGTCATGATGAATTTAGGCGTCAAAGATGAAAACGGGCAAACCTATGCCGGCTATCTGACCGACTTCTATCAGGACAAAATTTTGTCCACGGGTTTATGGGACGGATTATTCTTTGATAACGTCTGGCAGAACGTAACTTGGTTCAATAAAAATATTGACATTGACAACAACGGCCGACAACGGCCGACAACGGAAATTGATTGGCAATGGCAAAACTATTATCGCGATTTTTTTCAAAAATTACGCGACCGGTTCGGTTCGCAATATTTGATTATCGGTAACGGCGACGGCGCTTATCATCAGCTGATCAACGGCCGGATGTTTGAGTCCTTTCCTGACTACTGGCAAGGCGGCTGGTCCGGATCGCTTAAAAGCTACAATGAAGCCAATGACAACGGCTACGCGCCTCGTTTGAACATCATTGAATCCAACACAGCAAACACCGGCAATCGCTACGACTACCAGTCCCTGCGTTATGGTTTGGCCTCATCCTTAATGTTTGACGGCTACTACGCTTTCGGTTACGGCACCAACCTGCGCGAACAACTGTGGTGGTATGACGAATATGACGCCCAAATCGGCCAGCCCGTTTCCGAGCCGTATAACTTGTCAGACAAGAATTCCCGGGTCTGGAAAGCCGGCGTCTGGCAGAGGGATTTTGAATTCGGTACAGTAGTCGTCAATTCCACGGACAAACCGCAAACGATTTCTTTTGACGGCGAATACGAAAAACTGCGCGGCACCCAGGATAAAACAGTCAATGATGGCGCCATCATCAATCGTCTGACTTTAGCCGCCGGCGACGGAATTATTATGATGCGGCCGCTTAATACGATTATGGACGCAACCTACATCAACGGCTCCTTCGCCAGAATTTTTGACGGCCAGGGTCAAGTCAAACGCAATGGCTTTTTCTCTTACGACGGCAGCTTCAAGGGCAGCAATAAAATTCTCAAATTGGACTTGAATAACGACGGCGAAAGGGAAACCGTGGTTGCGGGCCTTAATTCCATCACTCTTTACAATAAGCGCGGCTTGGGAGTGGCGACCGTTTATCCTTACGGCGACCGTTTTGTCGGAGGGTTGAGTTTGGCGCCGGTTAAAGTTGAAGGCAACAAATATTGGCTGGCAATCGGCCCGGAAAAGGGCGGATCTAACTTGATCAAATTTTACGATGAAAATTTAAGCGGCACCGGCAAATCATTTAACGCCTATGGCAGTCGCTGGCCCTCTTTGGGCGCCAATGTGGCCAGCGGTAATGTTGACGGCGACGGCCAAAGCGAGATTATCGTCGGCGCCGGATTCGGTGGCGGGCCTCACGTCAAGGTATTTGATCTAAACGGCAACTTGGAGCGGGAATTCTTCGCTTATGGCAATAATTTTCGCGGCGGTGTCAATGTAGCCAGCGGCGATGTTGACGGCGACGGCCAAAGCGAGATCATCACCGGCGCCGGCCAAACCGGCGGACCGCACATCAGGGTTTGGAATCAAAATAACAAAATCATCAGCCAATGGTTCGGCTTTGATTCTAACAAGCGCACCGGCGTTAATGTAACCAGCGGCGATGTTGACGGCGACGGCCGGGACGAAGTTATTGCCCTAACCACTAACGTATTCATGTCTAATAAATAATATGTCAGAAGAAATAATCAAAGTTGAATCAAAACCGGTCGAAAAAAAATCCCGGCCCGTAGCCCGAATCGCTATCGGCACGCTTAATATTTTCTTGGTGCCGGCCAAAAAAAGATTCCATAGATTTTATCACCCGCAAAAAAACAACAACTGGCTATGGCATATTATCGTAGACGGCTTGTTGGCATTAGCGATTATCCTTACCACTGTTTTTAATGTTTATATCTGGCTTAATCCGCCTCAATACACTAATGACATTTCCTCGCTGTTAACCGCCAATTTTTATCAGCCGAAACTGGCAGTCGTCCTAAAAACCGGCAATAGCATCGTCAATCCGGGCGATCAGCTGACTTACCGCGTTAAAATCAAAAATGTCGGACGCGCCGCGGCTCAAGACATTGCCATCAATCTGTATATTGACAGCGAACTTTACTCCGGCGGAAAAAAGCTTATTTTCACTTCAGAACAGGCCCCGGCTTTGGCGGAACTGAAACCTAACGCCGAACAAGAAGTGACTTACACTTTTACGTTGAACAAAAATTTTGTTCAGCAAACAGCCGATCAAACGCAACCAGTCATCGCTTCTTACGCTGAAGTATTATTCCGTTCCGGTAATGACCTGAAAGAGCGGGACATTGTCAGCGATAAGTCCATTCAAAAAATCAGAAGCGATATCGGACTGGAGGCCTTTAGCCGCTATCAATCAGCGGAGGGCGAACAATTGGGTATTGGGCTCAATCCCCCCGTGGTCGGTTCAGCGACCCGCTATTGGATTTTTTTTGCCGCCGCCACCAATTACAATGACGCTGAAAATTTAACGGTTACCGGCCACTTGCCCGATAACGTCCGCTTCACCGGACGCTCCAGCGCCTTAAGCGAAGAGGGTATCAGTTATAATCCTAACAACAGAATGATTATTTGGCAGCTTGATCGTGTCGCCGCTCCAACGGATTTTTATCCGGTCGTTGGCGCTTCGCTGGAAGTGGAAATCACGCCTTGGCCTAATCAAGCGGGCCAAACCGGAATCTTAATTGACAATATCAAATTAACCGCTACTGACTCATTTACGGGAGAAAAAGTAGAAAAAATCATAATTGACGTAACTACGGCCACGGCTGAAAATCCGGACGATGGCAAAATAAAAAGCAAGTAAATTTAGCTACTTTATATTGGCTATTGACTTTTTTTCTACTGTTTGCTATACTAATATATCAAGTCGAGACGGTCTCGACTGATGTAAGAACGTTAAAAATTTAAGTTTAGAAGGAGGAGGCGGTGCTGTGTACCGCTAACTCGGACAAACGGGCAAGCGGCAATAGCGTCGCCCCCAAATCTTAGGGCAAATTCGTACCGCCAAGGCGGGAAAACAAAAGGAGTTAAGCCCATGCGTAAGGTATCACTGTTTCTGGTTGCTTTGCTGGCCCTGTCGGCCACCGTTCTTGTCGGTTGCACGCCGGAGAAACTTATCGTTTCCGGCGACTTTTATGTCCAGGCGGATGACCCGCGTGATGACGATTATTACCTGGGGTCCGTCGATTTGACCGATGAGCCCAACATGCCCATTGATTACGTCGATGCCGATTATGTCCTATGGAACGTGGATACCGTTTTTAGTAGCGGTAGAACCGTTCCGTTCGACTGGACGATCAGTAAGACAGGCGCCGACCCCGAAACTTCGGCGCCGCGAATCTGGCAAAAGGGTTCCGACCGCGCCAGCGTCAAAATGGAACTTGACGGTTCCAGGTTTGGCCTGATTTTTGATGCCTCCGTCGGCTATAACAACAACGATGGCGTCGGCATCACCACCTGGACGGCGCAAAAGTCCTGCCTGATGGCAACCGATTGGTCCGGCGAAGGCGAAGGTGAGGGTGAAGGTGAAACGGTTCCCGTTATCACCGATCAACCCGACACTTTGACGGCCAACGTCGGTGATCCCGTCGAATTCACGATTGTCGCCACCGGCGGCAACCTCCACTATCAGTGGCAGGACAACGGCATTGACATCACGCCGAACGAACATTCGGGCGGTGTCAATACGGCGACGCTCACGATCTACTCCGTTGGAGAAATCAACGAGGGCGCCTATCGTTGTCGGGTCTGGAATAGTCAGGGATCGGTTTACTCCAATCCGGCCATTCTGACCGTCACCGGCGGTTCAATCGATGACACGACACCGCCGGTTATTACGCTCAATGGAGCATCCACTATTTATTTGTCGGTCGGCGGTTCCTGGGTTGATCCCGGAGCCACGGCCGTGGATAACGTGGACGGCACAATCGCTGTCACTAAAAACGGCACAGTGAACACTTCCGTATCCGGCACTTATTACGTCACATATACGGCAACCGATGCAGCCGGCAATACGGGTACGGCTACGCGGACGGTAATTGTCGGCAACGACACGGAACCAACCGGCGCAGTACGGATGAACTACACGTTCAATCTCGCCGGCCGACTGCAAATGGAATTTATCCAGGATAGCGCCACTCTGCAAGAATGCATGAGCATCTATGGCGGTTTCCCCTCGGGAAAAACCTGGTCTGACGTTCAGTACTTGGGCACAATGTTTATGGCAGGTACTAACCCGCTATTATACGTCGAGTCCAATGTAGGTGACGGCGCCAAGTCGATCGAACTTTACAATGGTTCATTTGCTAACGGCTGGTCGGCGCGCGCTGTTCCCTATCTCAAATTGAAGGGTAGCGATACTCGCTACTTCTTCAACACTGGCAAGGTCGCTGGCTACAACAATAGATCCAAGATGTCGCGCAGTGATGGCGACAACTACGATCTTGCCCTGTACTTTTACAAAGGTTAATCCTCTACCCTAATAGCACCTTCCACCACGGGGTGGCCACGACACAAATCGTTGCCACTCCTTTTCTTTTTGCCTAAATTTAAACTAAAAAACCATAAAACTAACAACTACTATTGACAAACTATAATTATTTTGCTATAATTACCTGTTAATCCTGAGACAGTTTTTCGGGGTTATAAGTTCGTTAAAACTGAAGTTTTTAATGAGTAAAAGGCAACCCACAACTATCCGCCTACACTGAAGCTGTAGCGGATAAAAAAGGAGACGAGAATGAAAAAAGCTATATGTCTTTTTATCTTGGCGTTTGTCGCCATCACCTTACCGGCCTTCGCCACCGGCCCGTATCACTCGGCCGACGTCAATCAGGACAACGCGATTTCCCTGTCGGAACTTCTGCGCGTGATCCAGATCTTTAATATCGGCAGTTACTACGCCTGCCCAGGCGCCGGAACCGAAGACGGTTTCTGCGTGGGGAACCCCGCTGAAGGCGAGGGTGAAGGCGAAGGCGAGGAAGCGCCGCCAACGATTATTGAACACCCAAAATCGGCAACGGTTAGTGAGGGGTTTAATAAGGCCTCTTTTACCGTTGTCGCCACCGGTGAAGATATGCATTACCAGTGGTATAAAAAAGAAAAATGCAAAGGTGGAGAGGATTGCGAGGAAAAAAGTGTCTTAGAGCCGCCGATTGATGGGGCTACCGAGGCGACCTTTGAAATCCAGTATCCCCTCATGACTGACGCTCGGACGTATTTTTGCGTCGTGAGCAATGGGGCCGGAGAAGCAATCAGTAACAGTGCTTTTTTAACTGTTAACGCTTGCATACCGCAAGTAACTCAACAGCCGCAAGCGGTAAATGCGATTGCGGGAACGATCGTTTCCTTCAATTGCCAAGTGTTGGGCTCACCGCCTTTCACTTATCGGTCATACCGATCCAAGGGCGCAACGATTGAGGAGATCGGGACACAATCCGAACCCCTTAGTCAGTTACCATTGGAATTCGGCCTATCCGCGACCGTTACCTTGGCCGATGACGGCTGGAGTTACTACTTCACCGTCGGTAATGCCTACGGCAGTGTGGAGACCGATCATGCCTTTTTGTCGGTATCGGATGATACGGATACGACGCCGCCGATGATCAACCTCATAGGCGGCAAAGCAATGATACTAAATATTGCGACGCCATTTGTGGATCCGGGCTGGACTGCTACGGATGACCGCGATGGCAACCTGGCAGATCAAGTAACCTACGCCATAAACCGCTATGTCGATGGCGAACCGCAAATCGTGGATTCGATTGACACCAGTGGCGCCGGCGAATGGATAATTGATTATCAAGTCGCTGATACGGCCGGTAATACAACCACGGCTTCACGCCATGTGTTCGTTTTTGAGGACATGGCTCGCACCACTAATGTCGTGATCGTGGACAAACCGGAACAGGGTCTGGAAGCGCTGATAAAAGTCCAAGAACTGGGCACGCCCTTTCCTGGTATGGATCCTGCCTATCTGACGCAAGTCGGGTTAAAGTATTACTTTACTGATGCGGCGCCTTGGTTCGATCAAGACATTCATCCATTCGACGGCGTAATGGTTACGGTTGATCTGACGAAATTCAGACCGCCGACTCTGCGATTTGAAATAATCGGCATTGGCCTACCGGTCGACGACAGTCATCCTGATGGCGTCTACTTTGGTGATATCCTTCAATTGTCTGTCACCTATCATGGTCAGGAGATTCCTCGGCTACCGAATGACGAGGATGAGCTGGCCTATGAGCGTTCCTTCTGACAAAATAAAATCGTACCTTGCAGGCGGCGGAACTCCCATGTTCCGCCGCCTCTTATTTTTGCTTAAATTTAGGTAATAATTAACCCCGCTCCAGCTATTGACAAAAAACTTTTTATTTGATATAATGACATATCCTAAAGAAACCTATGCGTATAGCGTTTATCGGCCAAAAAGGCATCCCCACCCGCCAGGGCGGAATTGAAAAACACGTTGAAGAACTCTCCACCAGATTGGTTGAGCGTGGTTTTGACGTTACCGTTTATGGCCGGCCGAATTACACCGGTGACGACCGCAAGGAATACGATTATCGCGGAGTAAAGATTATTCAACTCCCCTCTTTGGCCACCAAGCATTTAGACGCCATCACCCATACTTTTGCCGCCACCATCCACGCTTTGTTCCAAAATTACGACATCATCCATTATCACGGCGTCGGCCCTTCGCTTTTATCTTTCATTCCCCGGCTCTTAAAACCGCGCGCCAAAGTGGTCGTCACCTTTCATTGCATTGACCGCACCCACCAAAAATGGGGCCGCTTTGCCCGCTTGGTTTTGGCTGTCGGCGAATGGACCGCTGTTACCTTCCCTCATAAAACCATCGTCATTTCCAACATCTTAAAAAAATACTGCCTTTACCGTTTTGACAAGGAATGCCAGTATATCCCCAATGGCGTGGCCGTAACCCGACCGGAAGATGAGGAATATAATCTGATCAAAAACGGCTTGGTCGCCGGCGAATATATTGTTGCCGTTTCCCGCTTAGTGCCGCACAAAGGCGTCCATACTCTGATTAAGGCATACAACTCTACCGCGACTGACAAAAAATTAATCATTATCGGCGACGGCGCCAACACTGACGCTTACGTGGCTCAAATCAAAAATTTGGCCAAGGGTAACCCCAATATTATTTTAGCCGGACTGAAATCGGGCAACGAGCTGGCGGCCATTTTCAAAAATGCCTGCCTGTTTGTCCAGCCGTCCGAAGCCGAGGGCTTATCTATCGCCTTATTGGAAGCCATGGCTTATGGCGTTCCGGCCATTATCTCTAATATTGAAGAGAATCAGGAACCGGCCGAGGGGTTGGCCTTGGAATTCATCAATAAATCCTGGGAGAGTTTGGCCAAACAACTGGAGTTCGCTTTAGTTAATCCGTCGGAAATAAAACGCTTGGCTGACTTGGCCCAGAAACGCGCGGCTACCGAATATGATTGGCAAGATATCGCGCAACAGACCTCCGCCCTGTACCATGAATTGGCAAAAGAAAAACGACTTGAAATATTAACTGCCAAATATAAGCATAACGGCTAAAACCGTTGTTCTGTTTGTTTTGGGAAAAATAATTTAAGTTTTTGGACATTACAACGCAATCAATATGTCTACGCTCAAAATACGGCGAGACAAAAAAGGAGAAAATATGTATTTATTTGACTGGCTGCTTGGATTATTACTTTTAAGTTTAACGATCGGGCGTGTTTGTGCGGGCAAGTCCGCAACCCGACTTTTTACCATACTACTGATAATACTGGTGCCGGTTTATTTCTTTAATGTCGGAGCAAAGAGTTTTATCGGCGATCCGGCGGCGTTGGGCAATCTTAAGACCAATACCGTCTATCGGGTCCTTAGCCAGTGTCCGACCGAAAATAACGGCTTTATCATTACGGTCAAGGCACCGAATGGCGCTTTCAGATTAATTCAACACAAAGAGCAATTGCCAACGCCGCTGTTTGTTGTCAAGCGATCGTTTTGGAATAACAAAACAATAGTTGAAGAATTTACGGCAGGGGGCTGAAGAAAAAATCCAATTAAGAACCTTATCTGCCCCGCGCAGCAATTTGCTGACGCGGGTTTTTTATTTTGTTCTCTCCCTGTTTTTATGTTATAATAATATCAACTAACGCACTTGGCAGGTGACAAACTATGCTTAATCAAAAAGATTTGGAAGAAATTTTGCTCCAAAGCAAAATTTTAGAAACCAAACAAATCAAAGAATACTCCGACAAGGCCAGGCAGGCCAACAAAAAACTGGAGGATTTTTTGATTGATAAAAAAGTCATCGCTCCCAATTTATTGTACGAATCGGCGGCCAAGTATTACGATCTGCCCTATATTGACCTTAAAAACCAAACCATCCGCAAAGATATTCTCTTTACTATTCCCGAAGTAACCGCCAGCGCCCATAAAACCATAGCTTTTGACAAAACCACCAAAGAACTCAAAGTCGCCACATTAGACATCTCAAACATTGAATTGTTTGATTTTTTGGCCAAAAAAACCGGCCTGGAAATCCTGCTTCATCTGACCTCTCCGGACAACATTAAAGACGCCATCAAACAATATCACAAAGGACTGTCGGCCGACATCAAAACCATTGAGGATGAAGGAAATGAAGAAAAACCGGAAAACCTTAAATCCTTGGCCCAAGATCTGCCGGTGGTGCGTATTGTTGATACGTTATTGGAATACGCCATTTTGGAAAAGGCCTCGGATATCCACATTGAGCCGTCCGACCAGGACGTCGCTGTGCGCTATCGCATTGACGGCATGTTGCGCAAAGTCATGACTCTGCCCAAAACCGCCCACGCCGGCATTGTCGCCAGAATCAAAATCCTGTCCAACTTGAAATTGGATGAGCATCGTTTGCCGCAAGACGGCCGTTTCAAGATAAAAAGCCAGGACTACCAGGTCTCCTTCCGCGTCTCCATTATTCCGACATTTGACGGTGAAAAAGCGGTTTTGCGCCTCTTGCCCGATACTGCCCAACAAATGACATTGGAACAATTGGGCTTTCAGCCCCAAGCGTTAGAGGTGGTTAAACGCAATATCGCCAAACCACACGGCATGATTCTGGTTACCGGCCCGACCGGCTCCGGCAAAACCACCACTCTGTACACGATTTTGCAAGTATTAAACAAACCGGAAGTCAACATTTCCACAGTTGAGGATCCGATTGAATACAAAATGCCCGGCATCAATCAATGCCAAATCCAGCCGAAAATCGGTTTTACTTTTGCCGCGGCCTTGCGTTCCTTCCTGCGCCAAGATCCGAATATTATCCTGGTGGGAGAAATTCGCGACAATGAAACCGCCGATATCGCCATTAACGCCGCCATGACCGGACACTTGGTCTTGTCTACCCTGCACACTAATGACGCGGCTACTTCCATTCCCCGCTTGACCGACATGAACGTGCCGACATTTTTAATTTCTTCAACTTTGAACCTGATTATCGCCCAGCGTTTGGTCAGAAAAATCTGCAAAAACTGCATTGAAAGCTACAACTTGGATAAGAAAAGCATCGCGGAATTAGAAAAGGAATTTAATTTGAGCGAAGTGGAAAAAAGCTTATTGGATTTGGGCATGCTGGGGAAAAAGCAAAAACTCAAGGACACCTTGTTCTTCCGCGGACGCGGCTGCCAGCAATGCGACAATTCCGGCTACAAAGGACGCATCGGCATTTATGAGACATTTGAAATAAACGATAAAATATCAGCCATGATCTTGGGCAAGGCGACGCGTGATGAATTGCAAAAAGCCGCCATTGAAAACGGCATGGCAACCATTATGCTGGACGGCTTTATTAAAGCTAAAACCGGCGTTACTTCCATTGAGGAGGTGTTGCGGGTGACAAAAGAATGATTATTCAAAAGAAGCGACAAAAATACGTATGGCAAACCTAAACCAAATATTCATCAATCTGCAAAAAGTGCCGGAAACGGCCAAAATTTTCATGTTGCAGAATTTGTCGGTAATGATTAAAGCCGGCTTGCCTCTGGCTGACGCTCTAAACATCCTCTCGGAACAAAGCAAGAGCGCCAAACTGAAAATTATCTTAAAAGAAATCCAGCAGCAAATCCGCGGCGGGAAGAATTTCGCCGATACTTTATTGCCTTACCAACGGGATTTCGGCGAAATGTTTGTCAATATGATCGCCGCCGGCGAGGCCTCGGGCAATTTGGAAGGCGTATTGAATGATCTTTATTTACAACTCAAAAAAGATCACACCATCAAAAGCAAAATTAAAAATGCCATGATTTACCCGATAATCATTATCTGCGCCATGATTGGTTTGAGTATTTTCGTTATCGTTTATGTCTTGCCCAATCTCACTTTGATGTTTAAAGATTTGGAAGCCGGGCTGCCCCTGCCCACCAGGATTCTTATCGCCATCAGCGATTTTGTAACAGCCAACGGTTTGATTTTGGGGCCGATTATTATTTTAGCTTTTATTCTGTTTTGGCGCCTCACCCGTTCCGGGCCATTACGTTTAATGTGGCATCAAGCGCTGCTTAAATTGCCCATTATCGGTCCAATTTCCGTCAAAATCAATGTCGCCAGGATGTCCGCGGCTCTAAGCTCTCTTATCCAAACTGACATTCCCATTCCTGACAGCTTAAAAATTACCGCACGGATAATGTCTAACGCCGTCTACAAGCAAGCGCTTTTAGAAGCGTCGGAAAAAATCAAAAAAGGCATTAAGCTGGCTGACGTTTTCAAGCAATACAAGGTTTTTCCGGTGATTATTATCCAAATGGTGGCAGTCGGCGAAGAAACCGGTTCGCTTGATACGGTTTTAAAAAACCTGGCGGAATTCTACCAGGAAGAAGTAGAGCAAACCATGGAAGCGTTGCCGACAATTATTGAACCGCTGCTGATGATCTTAATGGGTGTCGGCGTAGCCGGCTTGGCTATTGCCGTTATTTTGCCGATTTATTCCATGACTTCGCAATTCTAAACAGTTTACGGTATGATCAAACTAGAAAAAAAACTCTGCTTTATCGGCTCTAAGACCGTCCGGTCTAACCTGGCCGGTTTTTCTTTGTTGGAATTAGTGGTGGTAATCGCCTTGCTTGGCATTATTACCGGCGTCGGCCTGCCTTATTATCAAGGTTTTACCGTTAACTTGCAACTGCAAGGCGCGGCGCGCGATCTGGCTTCTGATTTGCGTTACGCCCAACAGCAGGCCGTTACCACTCAAGCCAACCATCAGGTGGCTTTTTATATCAGCCAAAACTTTTACCAAGTGGCAAATGCTTCCACCGGCTCATTAATCAAATCCCGCACGATTAAAAGTCCGATTCTCTTGGAATCAACCACCTTGGCTTCTTCCACCGCCATTTTTAATGCCACGGGCGCAGCCATTTCCTCGGGCAATATCATTCTATCCAATTCCAACGGCCGCCACGCCGTTATTGATGTCAAACCTTCTGGTTATGTTCAAATTTCCCTTTCCAACTAAAGCCGGCATTTCCATTTTGGAAGCTATCATCGCCATCGCTGTCTTAGCCATGGCTATTTTGGGCATTATCCAAATTTTCCCTCTGGCCCTAAAAATGTCACGAATTGCCGAACAAACTACGGTGGCGGCCAATTTGGCTCAAGCCCAGGCAGAAACGGTTTATTCTTGGGACTACGATGAGATCGGCGTGGGTACGATTGAAGCCAGGCATCGCTTAGCCAGCGATTCATCCAATCCTTTTTATAAATTTGAGAGGCAAACGATAGTCGACTACGTTGACGGCGATTTGAACGATTCGGCAACCGATACCGGGCTGAAAAAAATTTCCATTACGGTTTATTGGCTATCGCCGTATCTGCATAAAGAACGGACATTCCCTTTAATCTTTTTAATCAGCGAAAAATAATGCGATTGCGCTTAACTAACAATTCCGGTTTTACATTGGTGGAAATTGTGGTGTCAATAACGATCGCCATAATAATTTTCTTATTGATTACCGCCACTTATGTCATCAGCCAAAGCGCTTACAGCCAAACCGACACCACGGCAGAATTGACCCAGAACGGCCGCGTCATGCTGGATCGCCTGGTCCGGGAAATACGCCAAGCTCAAAGCATATCCACCGCTTTGCCTGTCGATACCTCCAACCCCGAAGTTTTGCCCAATGAAATAAAATTCCTGGACGGGCATGATATCTCTTACAAGCATTATATCCGTTATTATCAGGATGACGACACGCTCAAACGGCAGATAATCGTCTATTATTTTCCGGCCTCCACCACTTATTACGTTCTGGAGACCGACACGGATGTGGACGAACCGCATAATCCCCCCATTGAAGCTACCTTGGAAGACAAAATCGTGGGGGAGTTTGTGGACGATATTGAATTTTGGGGAGACAAGCTAATAAATATCAATCTTTCCTTGTTTAAAGGCGGCACCAGCCAAGTGCTATACACGGCGGTATTCGGCAGAAACCTTTAGACAACTACTGATTTCAATTCGCCTCTGCCAACCGGCAAAGGCGGAACGAATTATGAATTGAACGATAATTAACAAACTATATAACGATTAATTTGAATAAAATCCATTATCAGACATCGCGCGGGTTTGTTTTGGTAACCTCGATTTTTGTCATGTTGCTGTTGTTGTCGCTGGGTTTGTTTGTCGCTTCTTTCGTTTTGACCGAATTGCGGATTGCCGACAGCCAAGCGGCTTCGGTGCAGAATTATTATCTGGCGGAAAGCGGCATAGCCGAAGCGGTCTGGCGGGTTAAAAACGACACTGCCTGGAAAAGTCAATTTGAAGATGATGAAGATTGGAATATGGTTTACACCAGATCCGCGGCCCTGTACGATCACGGCAGTTATACGATAAATATTGCCAACAATTCTCGCGCTCGCGGCGAAATCAACGTTACCAGCACCCTAACTTTGGGCAGCGGTTCCTCCCGGCGCGTTATAAAAACCTTGATTTACAAAGCTCTGGGAGAAAGCTTGGTCGGCGATAATGGCGAATATGCCGACGGCAATATTGACATGTCCGGTTCCAAACTAATAATTTTAAACGGAGGATTCTTTTCCAATCTGAATGTCATCATCAACTTTCATAGCACGATTAACGCCGACAAAAAAGTCCAAGCCGTGGGCAATATAAACATCGGTTATGGTTCAGCCCTGAATGCCACGGAAATTCATTCCCATAACATCAACCCGCCGGAACCGGATCCCTTAGCCATGCCGGCCATTTCCTTTGACAACCCCAGCGATCCCAATTCCTATAAGGCCCGGGCCAACCAAATTTATACGGCTGACCAGTTTGAGGATTTGTTATGGGATAATCGGGGCGGCACTCTAACTCTTGACGGCATCACTTACGTTACCGGCGACATTTCCATCAGGGGCAACAACGATATCATTGTCAACGGCGTTTTAGTTGCCGATGGCGACATTGAATTAGGCGCCAATACCCTGTTTTGCTGCTGGGGTCTTAATTGCGGCCGCAGCCATATCACCATTAATCGCGTCGGTTCTACTACGCCGGCCGGAATCTTAAGCAAACAGGATGTCAGTTTTGAACTGTGTTTGGACAGCTTTTCCGGCACCGGCCTGGTTTATGCCAATGATAAGATAAATATCTTGAGTTTGCCTTATATTATTTCTTTGACTGGCGGCTTGATCTCAAGAAAAATCACTTTGACCAGCTTATGGCAAGGCGTCTCTATCCTCTACGACAACAGCGTAGTCAATTACACTTTGGGCGATCCGCAATTTTCACCGATTGTAACCGTTGAGCATTGGGAAGAAGAATATTAAATTAGGAAAAATCAAAAATCAGCAATGCTCAAAAATTATCAAACAATGAATCGGGACATTGGTTGAAACGTCAGACGAAAAAATGCTATAATATAATTATCAAATTAAACTTTTTACCTTGCTTTATCGGTCTTCAATTTCGCAAATTAAATTATGTCTTTTTTTTCCACCAATGAATCGGCTTTCGGTTTGGATATCTCCGACAAATTCCTGCGGTTGGTCCAGCTTAAGCGTTTCGGCAAAAAAATAAAAATCCAACTGTTCAACGAAGTCAAGTTGCCGCCGCAAACCGTAACAAACGGCCAAGTTGCCAATAATCAATATTTTATCCAAGCATTAAAACAACTCATCGACACCAAGCACGGTTTGGGCAGTTTAAGCAACGAGGTTATTGTGGCCCTGCCCCAAGCCGGCACCTTTCTTAAAACATTGGAAATCGCCGCCAATAACGAAGAAGAGCTTCTGCCAAAAATAGAGGAACTCTTGCCGCAAAGTTTGCCCTTAGCCCTGGAAGAAATCTATTACGACTGGCAAACCATTAAAAGCCAAGAAGGTGTTTACACCATTTTAGTCGGCGCCGCTCCCCGGGCTCTGGTTGATTCCTATTCTGTTGCCCTAAACGGCTTAGGTATTTTGCCGGTCGTATTTGAAATTGAGGCGATTGCCATCGCGCGGCTGCTGATTGAACAAGCGGCGGACGTCAGACCGCAAATTATCGCTGATTTGGGAGCTAACCGCAGCAGTTTGATCTTAAGCGAGGGTTCTGACGTCAAATTTAACGTTACCCTAACTTTATCCGGCAAGCAAATTGACCAATATATCGCCGAGTCGCTGGAATTGGATCTGGACAAAGCCGAACAGGCCAAAATCATCTGCGGTCTTAGCCGGGACAAATGCCATGGCGCCGTTTTGGAATTATTAACGCCCTTACTTGACGAACTGGCGGCGCAAATCCTTCACGCCGTTGATTTCTATCAAAATAACTTTTCCGCTCCGGGATTGATTGAACAAATTCAGCTTTGCGGAGGATTATCCGGACTGGCCGGTTTGGATCAAGAAATCCAAAAACGCCTCAACACGCCGGTCGTTATTGCCCAACCTTTCAAAAACATCATTAACCCCGACCCTCATTATTTCACGGCGGAGAAATCGCAATCTTTTATTCCGGCCATCGGCCTGGCTTTAAGGGGCCTGTCGCCTAAGACCTTTTATGATCACGCTTAATTTGGTTCCCCCCAAACAACAAGATCAACTGAAAAACAATCGCCTTTACCAAGCTATTCAAGAATCACTGACTCTGCTGTTTTTGTTTGCCGCTATTATCGGCATTTTGCTTTTGGTGTCCCGTTACTTTTTAGAACAGCAATTAAACGAGATGATTACCCAAAACGCCGCCAATATTTATTCCAACCAGCTGGTCGCCAAAAAAATAAACGCCCTCAATCAGGAACTTAGCGTTTCTTTGGGTTTGCAAAAAAACTACCAGCCGGTAACTCCGCTCATCTCCGCCGTCTCCTACATCTTGCCGGCTAACGTTGCCATCAGCAACCTGCGTTTCTTCCGCCAGGAGAGCCGGATAGAATTTTCCGGCAGCGCCAAAACCAGAAGCGATTTGATGAAATTCAAAAATTACTTGGACAAAGCCGATTGGCTTTCTAACGCCGAAATACCCCTATCCGCTTTAGTGCCCAAAGAAAACAACACTTTCAGCATCAAGGCCAATATTAATTATCAGGCGCTAACGCCTGCGAACGTATGCACCGAATTAAAATAGACAAAAAAATAATTTGGGCGCTTATCTTATTTTTGGCCGGAGCGGTTTTGATCGCGGTTATTATTTATCCCACGACTAAAAAAATCATTGCCATTCGCCAGGAAATAATCAGGGAACGGCAAGAACTGGAAAAAAAGCTGGCCATGGGCCTTAACGCCAAAAAAATAAAAGAGGAAGCGGAGGCGGTGGAAACAGTCATGCCCGGATTGCGCCAAGTTTATATTAAACCGGGGCAGGAATTGGAATTTCTTAATTATTTGGATGGTTTGGCCGCCAAAAATAATTTGGTTATTGACGTTAAGCCCGACTTCACCGGCAAGACCCTTTCCCCGGGCATTACTCGCTTGCCGGTTGATCTTATCTTATCCGGCAAATTTGAAAGCGTCTTGGCGGCCTTAAACGAATTGGAACGCCGCGATACTTATTTTATCATTGATGTATTAAGTTTGACGGCGCAGAACGACAATTCAGTCGCCGCCGCCATTAGCGGCAATATTTATCGGCGGGAAAACAAAATCACCGAGGCCAACTAACTATGGGTTTAATGGAAAAAATAAAAAATATCACCCAAGTGAAAACCGAGACAGCAGACGCTGAAACGCCGCTTGGAAACAAAACCGCGATCATCAAAAGCGGATTGGATTGGTTTTGGCTGGCCAGGTTGATGTATCCCCTAACCATTATTCTTATTGTCATTATTCTGGTCATAGTGATGCTTTTTTTATATCGTCAGGTTTACCAGACAGCGGCCCAATTGGACGTGGTGGCCGGTTTAAAGGGCAAAGTGATAGAAGTTCAAGTCAATGGCGATCATCTGACCCAGGTCCAGGATTTGCTCTGCCGCAAAACCTCCACGCCCGCTGTTTGGCCTTTTAAAAATCCTTTTATCTTTTCACTGCTTGATCCGCCTTTGCGGCCGTTAAGCAATTCTTGGCTTTTAAATTCTGTCAATAATAACTCTGTCGGCACCAGTACCGTTTCTTCCACGACGGTTTCTTCCACTGCCAAAACTACCAGTACTGTAAAAATTAAAAATTAATCAAAATTATCAGCCGGGGGACATATATCGCACAAAAAGACGCCGAAATTCGGCGTCTTTTTCTCCATAAATTTTTCTTTGTCTTTCCTGTGTTCGCCGGCTGGCGGAGCAGGAATTCAGATTACACTGCCGGGCCAGAAATTCGTTCCGAGTTATTCCGGAGTTTTATATTTGACTTTACGAACTTCAAGACCTTCAATTATTTCAGCGGCGACATGGCGCGAAGCTTGGCGATGATCGGCGGCAGTTCTTTAAGCAGAGCGTCAACATCGGCTTTTTTGGAATAACGGCCCAAGGTAACGCGCAACGAGCCATGGGCGATTTCCGGCGGCAAGCCAATGGCCAAAAGCACATGGGACGGTTCCAATGAGCCGGAGGAACAAGCCGAGCCGGTAGAAATGCATATTCCTTTTTGCGACAGCATCAATAAGACGCTCTCCCCCTCCACGCCTTCAATGACAAAACTGGCATTATTGGGCAAACGCTTGACCGGATCGCCGGTGATCCGGCAATTCTTTATCTTCTTCGGCAAATTTTTCAATAAGTAATCCCGCAAATCCTTAATTCTCTTGTTTTCTGATTTTCTGATTTTTTTGTCGGCAATCAGCTCAATCGCTTTGCCCAGGCCGACAATGCCGGCAACGTTATAAGTGCCGGAACGGACTTGGCCTTGCTGGCCGCCGCCGTAGAATAAGGGTTTTAAGGGTGTGCCCTTTTTGACAAACAAAGCGCCCACGCCCTTGGGGCCGTAAATCTTATGCGCCGACAGAGACAACAGGTCAACTTGCAGTTTTGCCACGTCCTCGTCCAAATAAGCCGGGGCTTGCGTAGCGTCGGTATGAAAATAAATCTTCTGCCGGCGGCGTTTGTTTTCCTCCGCGATTATTTCGCCGATCTCCCCGATGGGTTGCGTCGCGCCGATCTCATTGTTAGCCAGCATCAGGGAAACTAAAATCGTGTTATCCCTGACGGCTTTTTTGAACTCTGACAAATCTATTATGCCGTCTTTGCTTACCGGCAAGAAGGTCACTTCCACCCCCGACTTTTTCAAATATTTGGCCGGCTCCAAAACGGCGTCGTGTTCAATGGCTGACACGATAATATGCGGCTTTCGGCCCGATTTTTCCATAAATCCTTGAGCCAGAACGCCTTTGACCACGCCCAAAACCGCTAAATTGTCGCTTTCAGTCGCGCCGGAAGTAAAATACACCTCGTCAATTCGGCAATTCAAAAACTTAGCCAACGCGGCTCTGGCTTGATCCACGGCTTTAGCGGCTTCAATCCCGGCCTGATGCAAAGAACTGGCATTGCCGAAATCAGCGGTCAAATACCGTTCCATGGCTTTAACGACTTTCGGGTCAACCGGCGTAGTCGCCGCATAATCAAGATAAATTTGTTTTTTAGGCATACGATTATGGCTTATGACGCGTAGCCAATGACTAATGGCTTACGGCTAATTATCAACGGTCAATTAAACATTCACGATTTCTTTGACTTCGGGCACGCGCTCCATCACTATTTTGCCAATGCCCTCTTTCAAGGTGATGGCCGACATGGGGCAACTGTGGCAAGCGCCTTGCAGACGCAACATTAATTTGCCCGACGGCTCGTCAAAAGAAACAAATTCCACGTCGCCGCCGTCCATTTGCAAATGCGGTCGGACTTCATTCAGCACTTCTTTGATTTTTTGTTCTAACATATTTTATGTTTATTACTGATTTTTACCTTGTTTTTTTTCTTCATAATCCTTAACCGCGGCGGCCAAAGCGTCGTGAGCCAAAATAGAGCAATGCAATTTGGCTTCAGGCAAACCGCCCAACTCATTGGCAATATCCAATTTGCCGACTTTCAAGGCGTCGGCGATGGTTTTGCCTTTAACCATTTCAGTCAGCATGGATGAAGTGGCGATGGCGGCGCCGCAACCCAATGTCTCAAACTTGATATCCTTAATGACCTCGTCTTGCTTATTGGCTTCAATTTTGATATAGACCTTCATCACGTCGCCGCAAACCGGATTGCCGACTTGCCCGACGCCGCTCGGGTTTTTAATTACCCCCTGATTGCGCGGCTGGGAAAAATGATCCATGACTTTTTCGGTATACATATCTTGAAATTTTTATTTATAAAAATTACCCTATAAATGTCATTCCGAGCGTCAAAGCCGACTAATGTCGGCTGCAGACCCGAGGAATCTCTTTTACTAATGAAAGGGATTTCTCCACTCAACCGATTACGGTCTCGGTCGAAATGACAACATTAGATTAAATTACTTAACTTATACTTGTTTAAAATTTTAACAACGCTGCTTTGCACATCCGCCCAAACCTTTTTGGTCAGGCAACCGCGGGCAGAACAACCGCCGTCAGCCATGCAATAAAAAATAGCCAGATCGCCTTCCAGCGCTTCAATTATTTTTAGCAACGTGATGGCTTTGGCCGGTTGCGCCAAAGCATAGCCGCCCTCGGCGCCTTTGATGCTTTTGATCAGTTTGGCCCGCTTCAGCTTGGCAAAAATCTGTTCCAGATAAGACAAAGAGATATCCGCCTGCCGGCTGATGTCCGCCAAAGAGACGGGCTTATTTGACTTATTTTGGGCCAGAATAGTCAGGGCTTTCAGGCCGTATTCGGTTTTGGTGGTAAACAGCATAACTCCTACTAATTTACTTGGTATTAGTATTATATCAACATAAAAACCGGCTGTCAAGAGCCGGTCAATAATATTCTTAGCGACTGACAATAACCATCAATTTCCGCCCTTGCGCCATTTCCGCATCGGTCATGCCGTCTTCGGCCAGAATCGGATTCCAATCCCGCACCGCGTTTAACAGCGTGCTATAACTATAACGGTAATTGTCCCCTTTTCTGGTGCCGGGGTCATTAGTGACAAAATCATTGCCGGTCCAGCCCTTAATCACGAGCATATGATAAATCGGGCCGGGCGATTTGAAATTCGGATTGCCGAGCAAACGGCCGGCGGCCGGAATGATAACCAAATGACCCTTGAAAATCTCCCTTTTGATGCGTTCGGTTGTCACTTCGGAAGTCACTTCCGCTTGCAAGCCGAAATATAATTCCAACACCGTTGCCGTTTCTTCGGCGGTCAAATCTACTTGATACCCCTTGTTTGATTCCCACTTAACCAGCTTCTGAATCTCTTCTTCCATAATGCTTTCATTAAGCGGCTGGGTTTTGTAAAACTTATCAACCATAATCATCGTTGCTTCCTCGCAGGCCTCTTCATGCAAAGCGTCCCAATTGGCAAAAGGAGCTTGTTGGGCAAAATCAACATCCAACTGATAACTTTTAGGCAGGGACTGGCTGGTGGTGGTCTTGTCTTCTGTCGGCTTAACGGCGGTTGACGGGGCGGGTTGAGCGGCGGTATTCCGGCTACTTTCAACAATTGCCGCTGACGTTGCCGCAGGAACCGCGGTTAGCGCCGTCTCCGTTTGTTTGTCGCAACCGGTCAAAACAGAGGCCGCCAAGCCGACCAAACCAAAAGAAAAAATGTAAGCGATGAAAATTTTTCTCTTCATAAATTTAACATTTTTCGGTATAGCTTTCTTGCGAAGTTACGACATCGGTCGCGGTCTCGCCGGAGACGGATACCGCGCCCAGATAAAGCGTTTCCGCGCAACATTGGCCGTCCATAAAGCGGAAATCATACTTGCTGCTGGCGGTTTCCGTCAGCATAATGCCGTTAAGCTGTTTAATTTTATTATAAACTTCCAGATCGGTTTTGAGCGAATATTTTTGTCGTAAGAATTCGGCCAAATCCTTATTGTCGGCGATCATGCTTTGAATCGCCACTTCCGGCACGACTATGGCCGAACCATAGCAAATGCCGGGTTTATACTTGTCAACCAAATGCATTTTGGCGATAAGTTGAGGCGTAATCGTGAATTTGCTGCCGGCCGAAACGGCGCTGGAACCGGAACCGCCGAGTTGAGTCGCGGTTTGATCGGGATAATAATGCTTGGATGCGGCAGGCGCGGCCGCAGTTTGGCCGGAGGCAGGCGCGGTAACAGCCGTTTGAGCCGTCGCCGGCGTTTCGTTTGCCGAGGCCGTTATTGCCGAAATTGAAGAGGGCGCGGCCGATTGTTGTTCAACAGGCGCGGCGTCTTGATTTGCCGGTTTGAATTTTTGATAAACGCCAAAACCAATAACCAAAACGCACAAGAAAATTATGCTTAAAGTGGCAATGTTTTTCATAGTAATATTACTGCTTATATTATAACAAAAAACATAAAATTTGATAATGGCCATTATTAAATATGTCTAAATTTAGACAAAATATTTTAATTAACACCAAAAAGTGGATAAATATCTTGACAAAATTTTTTATATATGATATAATTATATGATTGATATCGGGTGTTCCGGTATCGTCAAAAAACGGCTCCAACGCTACCCAGTAAACGTTACGGAAAAAACCGGGCGAAATATACTGAGGGGCAAAAAGGAGAAAATTGATGCGCGCTGTAAAGAGAGGTATTAAAGGCAACCTCACTGTCCGTATTTTTTTGAGCTTAGAACGGCTCAAAAAATGTCCAGGGTTCACGAAGTACTTTGACATAGGCACGTTACGTTTGGACAGTTTTTTGATCTCGTTCTATGAAGGTCGGTTTTGGGTTGATGGACACAACGGGGCGTGTCCCGAGGTATTCGATCAATTCATCGAGGGTTACTCCATTAAAAAAGTAGTAACCGATAAACAGTTAAAAAGGGGGCGCTATTTCGGCAAGCAGTTCGGCGACGCCGTCGGTGAAGTGGAAGAAATTGAGTCGCCAAACTTTCGTGTTACCGTGGAGGGCACCGAACTAAACGATGTCTTCGGGTTGTTTGACGCTATCAACAACCCCCGGCAAAAGTGGGCTGACCGAACGGAAGAATACTTCATCTGCGCCGATTTCAATTCTTCTAAACAGCAACTGACAAAAACCGAAAGTGATGGTCAGCCGAAAAAAAACGACAAACAGTTATGCGTCTTATTGAACAAAGATGAGAGATTATTTGATGTTGAAGACAAAACTCACACTATTACCGTGTCCAAGTCAAACTATACCCTGCACCGGGTGAAGCATCCGGTTTACCAAGAAGATTGGCTGGTGATAGAGGGGACTAAGATTGGCGCCCCCGAACAACACTGGCGCGAACTTAAAGAAAAGGGCCAATTAATACTTATATAAGCACAACAAAACCCCGCGGCATTAAAAACGTCGCGGGGTTTTCTAATTGATTAATTTTTATTTCAAATATTTCCTTAAATAATCGCCGGTCAAACAATTTTTCGCGCCAGTGAGCTGTTCCGGCGTGCCGGAAGCCACAACTTTGCCGCCGCCGTCTCCCCCTTCCGGCCCCAGGTCAATCACCCAGTCCGCTTCTTTAATGATATGCATGTTATGTTCAATTAAAATCACGCTGTTGCCTTTGTCAATCAATTTGTTTAACGCTTTAAGCAATAATTCAATATCGTGATAATGCAAACCGACTGACGGTTCATCCAGCAAATACAGGGTTTTGGCGCCCAGGGTGTGCGTCAGTTCGCGAGCCAGTTTGATTCTTTGCGCTTCGCCGCCGGACAGAGTGGTGGCTGACTGGCCAAGTTGCAAGTAACCCAAACCGACTTCCTGCAAGACCTTCAGTTTGTCGGTAATCAGATACTGCCCGTCAAAATAATCAATTGCTTCGTCAATTGTCAATTGTAAAACCTCGGAAATATTTTTGCCTTTATACTTTACTTGCAAGGTTTCGCGATTGAATCTTTTGCTCCGGCAGACCTCGCATTCCACCAGCACGGCCGGCAAAAAATGCATTTCAATCAAATTGAATCCGGCGCCGTCGCAGGATTCGCATCGCCCGCCCGGACGATTAAAGGAAAAACGCGAGGCAGTGTAAGCGCGCTCGCGGCTGGCCGGGAGTTGGGAAAAAAATTCGCGAATGGGCGTAAAGATGCCGGTATAAGTGGCGGGATTACTGCGAGGCGTCCGGCCGATCGGCGACTGATTAACGATAATCACCTTATTGATGTATTCGCTGCCGATAATTTTGGCTACGCCCCGGATTTCTTTACGGAAACCGTGTTTGATTTTCAACAAGTTTTCGTAAAGGGCGTCATAAAGCAGAGTGGACTTGCCGCTGCCGGAGACGCCGGTAATGGCGACCAATTTCCGCAAAGGAAATTCCACATTGATATTCTTCAAATTATTGATTTTGGCGCCGATGACTTTAATGGCTTCGGCCTCTTTGATGCGACGGCTGCGATCCAGATTGATTTCTTTAACGCCGCGCAAATATTGCAAAGTCAAAGAATCAGGGAACTGTTTTCCCCTCCTTTCCAAGGAGGGGTTAGGGGTGGTTTGCCGTTTCTTCGGCAACCCCTCCTTATCCTCCCCTTGGTAAGGGGAGGAACTTAATAACTCTTTTGTCTCCCCTATAGCCGTAACTTCCCCGCCATGGCGACCGGCCAAAGGTCCCAAATCCACGAGGTAATCCGAGGCCATAATCGTCCGTTCGTCATGTTCCACCACGATAACGGTATTATTTTGATCCCGCAATGATTTTAGCGTTTCAATTAATTTTTCCGTATCCCTTTCGTGCAAGCCGATCGTCGGTTCATCCAGGACATACAAAGTGTGCGACAAATGCGAACCGATCTGGGAGGCCAGACGGATTCTCTGCGCCTCGCCGCCGGATAACGTTTCCGCTTCGCGGTCAATCGTCAGATAATTCAAACCGACTTTTAATAAAAAATCCAAACGCGCCGTGATTTCATACACGACCGTTTCGCCGATGGCTTTCTGCCGTTCGGTCATTTTGTTGTAATAGTCAGAAAAAAACTTATGCGCCTTATCCAGCGATAAAGCCGAGGTTTCGGCGATGTTTTTGCCGTTTACCCGCACCGACAGGGCGTTTTCATTCAAACGCAAACCGTGGCAAGTCAAGCATTCCTCCACCACTCGTTCATATTTATTGCCGTCGTCATCTTCGTCAATCTTTTCCCTCTCCACCCATTTTTCTTTCCGGCCCAGCCCATGGCATTCGGGGCAGGCGCCATGAGGGCTGTTGAAAGAAAACAAACGCGGCTCCACCTCGGGAAAAGCAAACCCATCATTGGGGCAGGTCCAGTTGGCGGACAAGAGCATTTCCGCCGCTTCTTTTTTATCCTGATCAAAAATCACGCGCGCTAAGCCCTTGGCGTGATCCAAGGCGCTCTCCACGGATTCAGTCAAACGCGATTCATCCGCCACTCTTACCTTGTCAATGACAATATCAATGGAGTGTTTTTTATTTTTGGTCAAATTAATGCGCTCGCGCAGAGGATAAATTTTGCCGTCAACGCGCGCTTCGCTGAATCCCAAAGCCAAAAAATCATAAAGCAATTGGTAATACTCGCCCTTTCTGTCCACCACCACCGGCGACAAAATCTTAACATTGTCCGCGCCCGATTCTCCAGCTCTATTTTTGATGATTTCTATCATTTCATCCAAAGACATCTTGGCAATCTTGGTGCCGCAAATCGGGCAAAACACTTCGCCCAGGCGGGCATACAAGACGCGCAGATAATCATAGATTTCGGTCAAGGTGCCCACGGTGGAACGGGGGTTGTGCGACAGGGCCTTCTGGTCAATACTGATGGCCGGCGCCAAGCCGACAATCTCATCCACATCAGCCGGCTTCATCTGACCCAAAAACTGCCGGGCATAAGGCGACAGGGATTCAATATACCGTCTTTGCCCTTCGGCAAAAATCGTATCAAAAGCCAGCGACGATTTGCCACTGCCCGACACGCCGGTCATGACCGTCAGCTTATTATGCGGTATTTCCAGCGAGATATTCTTTAGGTTGTGCACCCGCGCGTTGCGGATGATTATTTTATCTTCAGTCATTTTTTTGATTAATCACTTTAACCTAAGAATTTTGCATAAATAATGGGGAAAGCGTATAATCTAAATGTAACACTTATTATAACAGTTATTAATGAAATAATCAAATATCTTGTGGGTTATACGAAAACAATTCGCATAATCCCTATCTGTGCGACATAGCTATATTATTGTTCTGCAAGCAAAACATTATAAATATGAAAGATAAGCAATCATTTCAGCTTAAAATCGAAAAAATTATCACCACGACCACACAAAAATGCAAAAAATACTGGCAATTGGTAAAAATAGCTTTAGTCTTTGCGCCAATTATAATATTTTTATTTTTTTCCTTTTTATGGCCAACTAAACAAAAATGTTTTCTTACTTTGGATGAGCCACCGAAACTAATTGATGAAAGTCGTCGAGCAGAATATATAATTGATAATCAAGATGGTAGTCAAACCCTTACAAAGAAAGGTATGTTAGCAAACTGGGGCTATACTTTCGACGAAGATGCTTTAGAATATTGGGATCAAAGCGAAGGTGGTGATAATTTTATTATAAAAAATGATTATTTTTATAAATATTCAGCCATAAAAGGGATTGTTGATGCTCTATCTGGATGGGCTTATGATTTTAATATTTATGATCTGTATTTTTATAATAACACTTCAAAAATAAAAATCTGCAGATATAATAGTACCCCCACACAATGTCGTACTGAAGTTGATTTTAACATTCCATTTTATGCAAGTTTTGGCTGGGGAAATGATCCAATAGAAGACCTTGATTTCAAAAATACTCTAATTTGGTTATCACCAACATCTACACCCAAACATTACGAAGTAAATACTAACAAAAAATATAAAATTTCTATCACTCGCGGCGGTGCCACGGAATCTGAAGCGGGACTCTATCTAAAAAAAGAAGGTATTACTTTTGATTCCGACAATGAATATCTTGACATAGAAAGAGAAGCTAGCGTTTGTTTAAAAACGAAAAGCACATACACTATTGCTAGAAATTTTATATTTTTATTATTCTATTATGCCATAATATTAAACTCCGCTGGCATTTATAACTGGGTTCGTAAAAAAGAACAATAATATAACTACGTCACACAACAGCCACTATACAACATATAAACAATACGTCGTATAGTGACGAACGTTAGGTGACATAATCAAAAATTCGATGATCAAAGAGGGCCTTATTCACATTTCGAAAATTGATGCAGGCAAAAGACAACTAGAAATTGCCATTCGGCTTTTCTTTAGTAATGGAGATGTTGTTGCAATACATACATTAACTGCTGCGGCCTACAATCTAATGAAAGACCTGAGTAAATCACAAGGAAAGCGTGTTGTAGTAAAAGACATAATGCTGGAAAAAGTAAAACCGGAATATAAAAAAACGGTTAGTGATAAAATTAACGAGGCAGAAAATTTCTTTAAGCATGCCGACAATGATCCGACCAAGTTATTGGAATTTAATCCAGTTACGACAGAATTCCTACTCTGGGATGCCTGCGTTACTTATAGAACACTAACTTCTGAAGAAATTCCTCTAACCTTTTTATTCATCATATGGTTTTATACGAAAAATACCGACTTACTTGGAGATAACCAAGTCAAGCAAATCGTCACTAACCTGCTATCGCAATTAAGCCTAGATTACAACAATAGAAGTCAATTTCTAGAATTACTGCCTGAAATTTCACGAATGAATTTTTGATTACATCACCTAACACGGGCTAGCCGGTTCGCGCTTACTAAATAAAATTATTCACCAAAATTTACCCTCATTTCACTTCGACAAACTTCAGATACGCCGAAACGTTAGCTGAAATATTACTTTTCTTTAACGAAGCAGGACGAGAAAACAGCTATGACAAATTTAACACTTTTTATACTATGAAAAAAGCAGTAAAAAATTCGATTATAATTTTAGGCGCAATTATTATTGTGCTTCTTATTGCATTTATATTGTACGCCAAATCTAATCCGGCTGGCCTAAGGGGTTCGGCAATAAATCCCTTCACCAACGGAGGAAACGAAAGGAACATGATAGTTGTTATCAGTGACCTGCATCTTGGCGCCGACATTTCTTATGCCGAGTGCAACAAAAACCGCTCCCCTCTCCAAAAGCTGCTCAAACAAATCGGCGCGTCGCCAAATGTCAAGGAACTTGTTATCGCCGGCGATCTGTTTGATGAGTGGTTTGTGCCGGCGACGATAGATACTTACGCCGGAAAGGACCAGCGTGATTTTGTGCAACGCATCGCCACCACAAATAAAGGCGTAATTGATGCTTTTAACGATATAATTAAAGCCAAAAAAATCTTAGTCACCTATGTTCCCGGAAACCATGATCTGACAATAACTGCGGAAAATATTAACCTTATCCTCCCGGGAATAAACCAGGCGCGAGACAAGGAACAAGGATTGGGCACTTACTCCCCGGCTGATTATCCTCAAGTAGCCATTGAGCACGGCCATCGTTACAATTTTTTCTGCGCGCCGGATCCGCTTTCCAACCAAGCTGTCGCGCCGGGAACCATCATGCCTCCGGGCTACTTTTTTACCAGGATAGCCGCCCTCCACGTACAACAAAATTATCCCAAACCGGGCGATACAACGCTAGTTGTTACTCCGAACGCTTCCGGCAATACCAGCCAGAAATTGTTATTCGCTTATTGGAAACTTTGGGAATGGACAATGGATAATCTGCCGATAAAGAATAAGTTTGATGAAAAAATTATTGTAACAAATATTGACGGATTCACCCAAACCTATGCGGTTAATGATCTGCTGCCTTATCAGCCGGTAGCCGGAGGGCAAATAGACGTAAACCTCTATAAGGGAATCCAGGACACCTGGAATCAAAGGCAGGCGCTTAACCGGGTAGCTGTAAATATTCCCGTGGCTGAAGCGATTGCCCAGGCCTCTTCTGCCGAGGAGACGGATAATCAGGCAAGCGTCCAGTATTTCATGAACCCCAAGTCCGATAAAAGGATTGTCGTTTTTGGACACACCCATGTGCCAAAAATCAGTTCGTCTACTAACTACAAGGGGCAAAAATCAATCTATGCCAACTCCGGAACCTGGATTGACCATAACCCGAAACTGACAACCATGAATTTCGTTGTCATAACGCCCCAAAACACCGACCCTTCTTCGCAAACATCTGTTAAGCTTTATAATTTCGAAGGCGGGGTCGTAACGAAGATGGCCGAGAACTCTTTACGCTATTAATATGATAGCTACTGGAATCATAATCTTAATCGTTTTAGTAGTCGGGGCCATAGTCATGGGTATGATGGAGGATAAGAAAGATTTATAATTGATTGACATTTTTTATCAACTTTGATAAGGTGCTATATTAAATTGAACCTTAAAATTACAATATGGGGAGAAAAGCATGGATAAAATTGATCTTACTGGCAGTTGCGATCAAGAAGATAAATTAACGATAAGGTTCGCCACCATAGAAGACATCCCGCTAATTTTGGCTTTCATAAAAGAATTAGCTGAATATGAAAAAATGTCAGATCAAGTTACGGCCACGGAGGAAATATTAAAAAAGACGATATTTGCTGACAAACGAGCCGAGGTCTTAATCAGCGAATATGCTGGCGAGCCGGCGGGTTTTATGCTGTTTTTTTATAATTTCTCCACCTTCTTGGGCAAGCCCGGGATTTATCTGGAAGATTGGTATGTGCGTCCAAACCTGCGAGGCAAAGGCATCGGCAAAGCAATGCTGCATCACCTGGCCAAAATAGCGATAGAAAAAGATTGCGGCCGGCTGGAGGGTTGGTGCTTGGACTGGAACGAATCGTCGATAGAGTTTTACAAGAAAATGGGAGCAATCCCCATGAGCGAGTGGACTGTTTATCGAGTAACCGGAAAAAAGCTGGAAGTATTGGGAACACCTGCCGCTTGATGGCATTTACCAGTTTGCAATTGTTACAAAGATAACACCGCCAAAAACAGATCATCATGGCAATGAAGCTGATTAAACATTAGAACTTTAAAAAAACCGCAATAGTTAATCGCGGTTTTTTATTTTATATCTTTTTCAATTTGAAGCCGTCTTTACTGTCTCATCCGGCTGACTCGGTCGGAATGACAGCAGTTGCGTGCGGAGATTATTTAATGCGGATTAGGCGGCATTCAGCGCCTCCCAGGTAAAATTCTGCTTACTGCGATAATGCGCGCCTTTAACCTAAGAATATTGCATAAATAAGAGGAAAAGCGTATAATCTAAATGTAACACTTATTAGAACACTTATTAACAAAAGAATCAATATCTTGCAAGTTAAATGGAAAAAATTCGTATAATAATTTAGTTGGAAATAAACTAATTTATGCTTCCAAAACCCTACGAAAACGCAATAATCTATGAGGACAAAAAACTTTACGTTTGTTTGGCCAATGAACCTATCGTAGATGGCCATACGGTCGTCGTTTGGAAAGACAAGGTTGCTGACCTGCATTTACTCACCAAAAAAAATTATGAATATCTGATGGACAAAGTGAATGAAATTAGAAGTGCGATGCTGAAAGCATTAGGTATTAAAAAAGTATATCTATTATATATGGATGAAGCAAAACAGGTTCATTGGCACTTAATACCAAGTTATAAAACTAAAGGTTTTGAAAATTTAACGCAGAAACCTGGAAAAATAAAAGATTTTTCGCTTGATGACAAAATAAGAAAATGTTTAAGCATAAAAATTTAGTTTACATCCGATAACCATTAAACTAAATAATCAACGAGAAGAACCTTAAAATAAGACCAGGGGCACTTTCATTGGCTAACAATAGGCCGATAGGCGGGAGGAGGTTAATAATGAACTCCAAAATTTTCAAAAAGCCATATATCAAAGTGGAAATATCCGACAGCACCGTATCGGGCAGCATGTTGTTTAGAAAGTTAGAATCGTGGTGCGAAGCCGAACCATCTGTTTTGATGTGGGAAACAACTTACGAAGAAGCGCCTATCCGGCAGTATGATATTGTTATAGGAAACGGTGCAGGGACAAGAATGGATACCGCTGGCGGCAATTGGAAAATTGAATTCCAATTCATTAGAGCCAACGCCGGCGTTGAGAAGGGGGTTTTTGATGGCGCGATTATTATTGCCGGATTCATCAAAAATACTTTGGAAGTAATTAGTGGGAAATCGCAGCCAGCATATCTTCTGTCTTTCAACTCCCGATCAATAAAAGCCGAACGGACATTTCTATCTGTCGCCGATCTTTGGAAAACACTCACCGGATTGGGATTAAAAAAGTCCTAAAACGCCGTTAAACCGAAAAAAAATATAAGCAATCATTACGAAAAGGAGAACAGAGATGACTAAGGGAGAATTCATCGATTTGCACGGCTAGGAGGCCTTTGAAACCTTCGGCCAAGCCAGGTTGGCCAATGCTGAACTTTACGAGCATGGTGTGGATGTATTGCAAAAAGTCCATGACGAGATTATTATGCCGATGTTGCGGCTTTTGGGCTTTCCTAACACGCGAGGGATTGTAGAAACCAAAGAATGTTTTAGTGAAATCAGAGAAGAACTCAGGAAACTTAGAGAATATTGGTCATTAATGCAATAATCATAACAACCACCTATTTAGGTGGTTTTTTTATATCTCTTAAAAATTAATTTCAAAGAGCTGACAAAAATAAACAATCCCGAAGAATGCGTATCTTCGGGATCGAATATAGATATGGTTCGTATCAAAAAAGCGTTTGCTTTATGTTCTCTTCAATTTATAGCCGTCTTTGCTATCTTCTACCTGCCAGCCCAAATCGGCAATGGTTTGACGCAAACGATCCGACTCGGCCCAATTTTTGGTCTGCCGAGCTTTAAAGCGCGTTTCGGCGAGAGTTTTTATTTCCGTCGGAATTTCTTCGGCCTCCAGTTGAGATAAATTCAAGCCCAACACGCGGTCAAATTCAATAATGGTCGCGTACTTCTCTGCGTCAGGCAAGTCGGCTTTAAGCGTTTCCCAAACCAGCGCTAACGCCTGGGGAATATTAAAATCATCTTCCAGGGCGGCGATGAATTTATTTCTAAGCGATTCATCCACTCGCTCGCCATCCGGCTGCTGACTCGGTCGGAATGACAGCAGTTGCGTGCGGAGATTGTTTAATGCGGATTGGGCGGCATCCAGCGCCTCCCAGGTAAAATTCTGTTTGCTGCGGTAATGCGCCTGCAGGAAAAAATAACGCAAAGCCAAAGGATCATATCCCCTGTCTTTTATGTCAGTTACCGAATAGGCCGTGCCGTCTGATTTGGACATCTTGCCCCCAGCCACATTAAGATGTTCATTATGCAGCCAATAATCCACGAACTTCTGGCCGGAGAAGGCCTCGCTCTGGGCGATCTCATTGGTATGATGCACCGGCACATGTTCAATGCCGCCCAAATGCAGATCAATAGTCGGGCCAAACAAAGAAAAATTCATGGCTGAACACTCCAAATGCCAGCCGGGGAATCCTTCGCCTTCAATTATTTTGCCCTGAACACTAAATTTGTACGGCCAGGTCTGCAAAGCGTTTTGATGCGCGCCCGCCTTAAAAAACCATATGGCGAAGTCCGCTGAATTTCTCTTTCCCGAATCACCCACCTCACCCTTGCCGGCTTCGGCTTGATTTTCTTCCAATTTTTGGCCGGACAACTTAGTATAATCTTTGGCTTTGCCAATATCAAAATAAATCGCCAAGTCCGTGGCGTAAGCATACTCTTTGTCAAGCAATACTTGCACCATCTTTCGCATCTGATCAATGTATTCCGTGGCTCGCGGCTTATAATCCGGCGGCAGACAATTCAAATCAGCCGCGTCAGTTTCAAACTGCGCGATATACTTATCAGCTATTTGCTTCGGCGTTAGGCCTTCACGCTTAGCCGCCTTGATCATTTTGTCTTCGCCCTCGTCCTCATCGCTGGTCAAATGACCGACATCGGTATAATTCCGGGCGAACTTCACTTTATAACCCAGGTAAGTCAGCGACCGGCGGATCAAATCGGCCAATACCATGGCACGCATGTTACCGATATGCTGAATCCAATAAACCGTCGGGCCGCATTGATAGAAAGTGACTTCTTTCTTTTTAAGCGGCTTAAAATCCTCTTGTTTTTTACTTAAGGTGTTGAAAATCTTTAACATAGATTTATTTTGCAGATTCTTTATGGAAAGTATTACTTTGTGTCACTTCTTCTATAAAATAAGATTTATTTATGGTCGCATTTTGGAATGCTAATAATAGAAAAACTATTCAACTCTCATATCATCACCGACTTTAACCCCGGTTTTGGCGACGAAGCCGGCGTTAACTTCCAACACCGCGTTTACCGGACCGGGCGAAGCATAAATATCGGTTGGTTGATTTGTCGCCGGTAGCAGATTCTCGCTAATGCCGACAATCTGATTATCCTTCAGCCAGATGATATCCAAAGGGAAATTCATGTTTTTCATCCAGAAATTATGAGCGGACGGAGTATTATAGACAAACAGCATGCCGCAATCGGCGCATAATGATTGGCGATCGGATAGCCCCTTGGCCTTATCCGCTTCGGTCGTTACCAATTCTACTGTGATTTTTTTCTCGCCGAAATAAACATATTTATCAACCGTCTTAACAGCAACGCAACCGGTTATCAATAAGTTGAAAAACAAGGCGAGCGATAAAATTAAGCTCTTTTTGATTTGACCCATAAAGCGGCGGAAATTATTCCCATAACTAAAATCAAACAGATAATCAATATCATTTTACCATAACTGGTTGAAATAATTCCCAGGGAGCCGAAAGCCAAAGCGATTAGCCACAACAGCCAAACTGCTTGGGTATGCGACAGGCCCAAATTAAGCAAACGGTAATGCAAATGATTGCGATCGCCGGCAAACGGCGATTTGCCGGAAATCAACCGACGGATAATTACAAATAAGACATCCAAGGCCGGCAAGCCCATTACCAGCAGCGTGGTAATGATCTTGGAACCGGAAACGATAGACAAGATGCCCAAAAGGAAGCCGATAAATACTGAACCGCCTTCACCCAAAAAAATAGAAGCGGGACGCCAGTTATAAACCAAAAAACCCAGCGACGCGCCCGCCAACAGCAAGGCCCAAATGCCCGTGGCTGATAGCGGCGCATCCCAACGCAAGGAAACTATAAAAATAAACAGCGCGGCGATGGTAGCGACACCGGCCACCAAGCCGTCCAAGCCGTCCAAAAATTTAGTGGTGTAAATCATGCCCAACAGCCAGAAAAACACAATGACAACCCCCAGATATTTGCCGATAAGCAAAACTGCTCCGGTTTGGCTTAAGGGATTAGTGATAAAAGTTATATGCAAGCCGGAGAGTAAGACAATCGCCACGGCAATGAGAGGAAAAAATATCTGCTGTTGCGGCTTGAGATTATACTTGTCATCAATCGTGCCGCCAATCATCAGCGTCAAACAAGAAGCGAAAATGCCCCAGAGCAAACAATCGTTGATTAAAGAAAAATCGGCCAAGCGGAAATAACGAAAAATAAAAACACCGAAAAAGACGGCGATAAAAATCGCCCAACCGCCCATAAATGGCACCGGTTTCTGATGAATTTTGCGCTCCGCCGCTTGCGGCTTGTCCATAACGTCAAAACGCCGCGCCACCCGCTTAACCAGCGGGGTTAAGCCGACGGCCAACAGGAAAGACAGCAAAATAGCGCTAAAATAAATAATAAAATAATTATCGTTCATGCCGTAATTATACAAAAATCTTGGCTAAAATTCAAGAAAAATAAAAGGACCAGTCGGGCTGGCCCCAATAAAGTGCTGTTGTCTCATTCCGGCGTTTTTGCGTCTGTTGAAGGCGGTATCTCTATCGGCGGGTCGCCTAATTTCCAACCGCAATACGGACAATACCCGTAATAATGGTAGAATCGCGTGCGGCATTGCGCGCAATTCACCTTAACCCCGACAAAGGCGATAAAGGCAAAGAGCGCAAAAAAGATGCCGGCGATTTCAAGAATTATCGTGCCCATAACCGGCCACAACATATCAATGCTTCCTGCGGCTAATACGCCGATCCGCTCTCCGCTGATGCCTGCTGGATCCGCTGCGAGGCAGAAAACCGGCGCCGTTGCCGCTGTAAACTGAAAGAAATTTAAACCACAATCCGCATAATTTGGACATGGCGTTGCTCCTTCTTGTTGCAGAAACCCAATTACTCTTCTCTAATTAACGCTTAAAAACATCAACTATCGCGGTTATAAAGATCGATTCTCAACATCTTATCATAGTTAAACTGTCCCGTCAAATCTTATAAATTTTCTTGCCCAACAAAAAACTGCCGAATCCATAAGTCAGCGGACGGCAGCAACAAAATTCTAATTTTATACGTTTAAATATTTGCCGATGGCGACCGAAGAAGAAATAATATTGACCGCGGTTATGGCTATCAATTCCGTACCGAAAATATAAACAAAATAATTATTGAAATAACCGATTAAATCAAACGTGGCGCCGGCAAAAAAACCGGAAACATACGGTTGCAGTACGGACAGTAAGGGATAAAAGAAGACGATAGTGATAAAAACCGCCACAATGCCGGCAATCACGCTTTCCAAAACAAAGGGCGAACGGATAAACCAATTGGAAGCGCCGACCAGCTTCATAATGCCGATTTCATTCTGATGGGTGAAAATGGCCACGCGCACTGTATTAAAAATTATTAAAATGGAAATGAAGGCAAAAATGCCGATGACAAAATAAGCGGCGCGGCGCACCGTATCGGCAATAGTGTTAATGCGGGAAATCACCAGTTGATTGTCATCATAATTCTTTTCCTCAATCAGTTCGGCAAAAGACGGGTCATCAATCGCTTTTAAAATTTCCGGATAGCCGGCAAGATCCTTGGCCTTGATTATCAGAGTAGCGCTCATGGGATTGGTGGATAATTCCTTGAGCGTTTCTTGAATTTTTACATCGCCGGAGTGTTTGACTTTGAAGGCCTCCAGATTATCTTCGGGCGAACGGTAAGTTATGCTTTTAACTTGAGGCAGGCCTTCCAAATGCGATTTGACTTCAGCTATCTTACTCTCTCTGACTTCGGGCTTGAAATAAACAGAGACATCAATGCGATCCTTAACCGCCGCAATGGCTGAATCGGAAATCACATTGACCACCAAAAGCAGATTAATTGAAATCAGGGTCAAAAAAATAACAAAAACAGTGGCTAAAGACAGCCAGATGTTGCGCCAGAAGGACTGCAGAGCGAAAATAATAGAACGGTTTAAAGTCAGAAGAAGCATAATTTTAAATCACGTATTTCCCTACTTTTTGGTCTTGAACGACCATGCCGTTATCCAGCGTGATGACGCGGCGCTTGAGGGAATTAACGATTTCTTTGTTATGGGTTACCATGACGACCGTAGTGCCGAACTCATTTATTTTTAACAGCAAATCAATAATATCCTTGGTGTTTAAGGCGTCCAGATTACCGGTGGGTTCATCGGCCAAAAGCACCTTGGGACGATGGATTAAGGCGCGGGCGATGGCGACGCGCTGCTTCTCACCGCCGGACAGTTCATGCGGATAGCGTATTAATTTATCCTGCAAATCCACAATGGACAAAACTTGGGGCACAACCGTCTGGATGCGATTTTTAGTGGCGCCGGCGACTTGCAAAGCAAAAGCCACGTTTTCAAAAACGGTTTTTTTGGGCAAAAGTTTGAAATCTTGGAATACCACGCCGATTTGCCGGCGCAGAGACGGTATATTGCGCTTTTTGATATTAGTGATGTCCCAGCCGCCTATTACCACTTGGCCGTTATCCGGGGGCAATTCAGCTATAAGCAGGCGGACAATGGTGGTTTTGCCGGAGCCGGATTGGCCGACAATAGAAACGAACTCTCCCGGCTCAATATGAATATTAGCGCTTTTGAGCGCTTCGGTGGCGGGCGGAAATTTTTTGGAGACGTCAACGAGATGAATCATGGAAATCGCTTTGGGTTATCAATTTTAAAAATTAAACTGCGCTTTATTTTTTAATTGCTACGGTGGAAATCGGGTTTTGATATGGTTCAACTCTGACATCAATGACTCCGGCTTTAGTGGAAGCGATTTTCTTAAAAGCTTCTTTGCCCAAATCAATCACGCGATCGGGATGAATGGCCGGATCCGGCCCCCAATCCTTTATTGTTACCACGACTTGCCGGCCATTGGCCAAATTAGTCACCACCACCTTAGCGCCGCGAGAAAATTGGGTGGAAGCGGCCATTAATTCTTTGCGATACCGGGGATGCACATACCAGGAAGCGCGGCCAACCGCTTCCGACTCTTGAAGCAAAACAAAAATCATTTTGCCCGGAAAAGCGACGTCAATGGTGGCGGAGTATTTTTTCAAATCCTTGACTGAATCAAGTTTAACAAACCGGTTGTTGCCGCCGTCCCAATAATAGATATTGCGCAAATTATTATCGCCCGGGTAAGACAAGGTTAATTGGGGCGTAAAACTCCAATCGGAGGAAGTGGAGATGTCTAAAAAATAAATATCGGACGCCGGTTGAGTTTGAGCCGGCAAAGCATAAGTGGAGCTGGCAATTTCTTCCCGCGGTATCAAGGATAACAGCTTGAAAGCGACATTGTCAGTGCTCGTGCCCTTCTCTACTTTGAAAGTCAAAACACCATCCGGCGATTTAACGACAAAATTACTGTTTCTGACTGCCGGTATTAGGTCAATTACGGCCAAATCCTCGGCTTGAGCCAAATGATAAACGAAGCCGAAAACGGCGCAACTCGCGACTAATAAAACAAAAAGCATTCCTCCCCTCCAGCCGAAGTAACGATTTCCGAGTTTTCTCATAGTTGATTTTTTGAGCAAAATTTGCTATAATGACATTATTATCGCGGGTATGGTTTAGTGGCAGAACGTGACCTTCCCAAGGTTGAGGCACGAGTTCGATTCTCGTTACCCGCTTAAAAACAAAAGAAAAAATTGCCAAGATAGCTCAGTTGGTAGAGCAACGGTATCGTAAACCGTGGGTCGGGAGTTCGAATCTCCCTCTTGGCTCAACCGGGAATCGCCTCATTAGGCGATTCTTTTTTATTTGATATATCTGACGACCCGGGCGTTGTCCAACAAGTTTTTAATATATTGATCCACGTCTACTTCAATTAAAATATGACGCAGATCGATGCTTTCTTTGCCGGTGGTCTTATCTTTCAGTTTGCCCTCCACTTTGATTACATGGTAACCGTAACGGCTTTTCACCAGTTGGTTATAAATCGTATTGACGGGAACGGCGAACAAAGCGTCTTCCCATTGCTGATTCAACTGGCCCTTGACCACCCAGCCGAATTCGCCGCCGGTGTTTACTCCCGCTTCATCATCGGTGTATTGTTTGGCCAAAGCGGCAAAATTGTTTGCAACGGTAGTCGTAGCCAAAGCCAATTCCAATACCTGTTGGGCTTCCTGTTTGGCCGTTTGATTTATCGCCAAGGATTCATCGCTTACTATGGCTTCGCGCAAAGATTCGCGCATCATTATCGGCTTAAGAATCTTATCCTTAAATTGCTCCAGGGTAAGATTCCAATTTTTTTGCACCATGGACTCGGCTTGTTCGCGCGAGCCGGCTTGGGCGATTAAAGCGTCCAAATTATCATTCAATTCTTTATCCGTAATGGATTTGTTATAACGCTTGAGTTCTTGAGCCATCAATCCTTCCGCCGCCAAACGATAAAAAATCTTATCGCTTTCTTGGGTCCACAACGAAACATCCAGGCCTTCGCGTTTCTGGGCCAGGGCGGCATCCAATAACTTAGCATCATTAAAATAGTCGCCTAAAGAAATCATCCGGCCATCCACGCTACCGGCGGGCAACTGCAAAACTTTAGCCACTTCAATACTGGCCGGATCCTTAAAGCCAAAACGATAAATGCCAACCAAATCAATAATTAAAATCAAGACCGCGATTAACAGGAAAAAAACCAGCAACTTTAGCCAGCGATGCGATTTTTTCTCCGTTCCCTTGTCGGGTCGGGAAATCTTTTCCTTTCCCGACTGCGTTGGCCAGGATGTCGGACGCTTAAATAATTTTTCCAACGACTCCTCTTTCTTCGGTTTAGCCCAGGACAAATCGGGAGCGACACGCGGTCCAAAAGAAAAAGAACGCTTTTCCTGTTTGACGCCGATCTTGTCGGCGGTCGGAATTTTAACGGCTGGAATCTTAATTGCCGCGGCAATGCTTACCGGCGCCACTGATTTTACCGACTTAATTTTATTTTTGCGTTTAGCCGATCGGGATGATTTTTTCCCCTTAACCGGTTTTATTCGGGTTTTTACCGCCACCGCGGCTTTAGCTTTAATTGCCGGTTTGGGTTTGATTGCGGTTGTTTTGGCTACTGCGGGATTAGATAGCGGTTTCGCTAATGCCGCCGCCGGCTTGCCAACGGCCGGCCAGACGGGTTTGGACGCGGTCTTAAGTTGAGCCAAGCCGCTCTTCACTTGGTAAATCGGTTTGGGTTTGATTGATCCCAAGGTTAAGGCGGATGTTTTGGCCGGGACTGATTTTAACGCAATATTCTTTTCACTGGAAACACGGTTGGCTTTGGGTTCCAAAGCGGACATTATTTCCTGCTTTAATTGCGCCTTTTTCGCCGGAGAAAGGTTCGATTTTTTAGACATATTATAAAATAACGTTTATAAACTTAATTAAAGAAATATTTCCACCATTTTTCCGGATTGGACTCCTCAATTTGATCGGGATTTTCCACCAATTTCAATAAATCCTGACCATTATTGATGACTACTTCTTCAATCGGCGCGGTTGAGGAATCAGAATTTTCCGGGCGCATCACCACAAAGGCCTTTTCCCCGGTTTTTTTTAGGCCCAACTGGACGCGAGCGCTGGTTTCCAGCTCGCCGGTGGAATTCCAATTATCTATTCTATACTGCAAATCGCCGTTTTGTCGGCGCAAATCATCGGCTTGGCTTTGTAAATCGTCAATTCGTGAAGCAATTTTGTTCCGATTAATAACTTCACGCGCCAAAGAAACGATCAAAAGCAAAATAATGACAATGCCAATGATTGATAAAAATCTAAAAAACCATTTTTGTTTCGCTTCAGAATCCTCTAACGACATAATTATTATAACATAAAACGTTTCTAAGCCGCAAACTTAACTGCAATGCCATTCGGTTTGCGGCGAAACAATAAACTCTTCATAATTTCAATCACCGCGATTTTAATGATTGTCAAAGATAAAACTATCAGCCAGTCATTAAAATCTAACGGGGTTAAACCGAAAATATCAGCGACAAGAGGCGTATAAATTACTACAAACAGAATAATAAAGGATGCGACTACGCTCCAAAACAGAGGTTGATTGCCAAAAAAATTCTGCCGCCATATCGGCCGGTACAAACTGCGTAAACTGAAAGCATAAAATAAAGCGTCGGCGCTTAGAGTCGCCAAAATAATCGTTCTGGAATAAATCAATGGCGCTCCTTGCGCGGCCAAAACTATATAAACCAAGAGCAGTAAGACATCGGTTATAAGCGCGGCCATAAAGATCATTAATTTCAGCTTATTATCCAAAATGGGCTGTTCTCGCGGCGCCGGCGGATAAGCCATTACATCATCCTTACCGTCTTCGGCCGCCAAGGTTAAGCTGGGCAAACCATGATCAATCAAATTAATCCACAGAATCTGTATGGCAAGCAGCGGCAAAGGCAAACCCAAAAGCAAAGCGCCGGCTAACAAAATAATTTCTGAAAAACTGCCCAAAAAAAGATAGAGCGTGACTTTCTTGATGTTATCAAAAATATTCCTACCTTCTTTGATGGCCTCCACAATCACGTCAAAACCGTCATTAAGCAGAACGACGTCAGCGGTTTCTTTGGCGACATCCGTGCCACTGCCCAAAGCGATGCCCACGTCAGCGGCTTTCAAAGCCGGGGCATCATTAATGCCATCGCCGGTCATGGCCACCACCTGGCCGAGATTGCGCCAGGCATGAATTAAGCGCAATTTATGCCGCGGTTCCACCCGAGCGTAAATGTCAATCTGCGTCAAGCGCCGCATTAATTGCACTTCGTCCAATTTATCCAATTCCTCGCCGGTCATGGTCCGACCTCGCCCCAAGCCCAATTCGGCGTAAACCGCTTGCGCCGTTATTTTGTGATCACCGGTTACGATTATTGTCCTGACGCCGGCGGCGCGGCAGTCAGCCACGGCCTTGGCGGCAGTCAAGCGCAAGGGATCTTTTAAGGCGATAAAACCGACGAAAACCAAGCCATGCAATTCTTCTTCCAAGCGATCAAAATGATCGGCCGTATCGTAAGCCAAAGCCAAAACGCGCAAACCGTCTTGAGCCAAATCCTCGGCCTTAATTTTTAACAATTTTATTTGCTCCGGCGACAATTCTTGCTTGGTGCCGGCCATCAAAAATCGGTTGCAAAAGGGCAAGATTTTTTCCGGAGCGCCTTTGGCGAAGATATGGCTGTGTTTGTCGGCTTTATGCCGGTGCAAAGTGGCCATATATTTGCGCGAGGAATCAAAAGGAATCTCTGCCACCTTGGGATAATGACGATCCAACTCCGCCTTATCAAAACCAGCGGCTATGCCGGACAAAACCAGGGCTTGTTCGGTGGGATCGGCGATAATCTGCAATTCGGATAAAGTGGCTTCCGGATTAACAATTTGAGCGGAACTACAAAGCAAGGAAATCTTAGCCAGTAGCGCTTGTTCCTTGGCTTGCTCTCCGCCTTCTAACGGTTCTTGAAGCGGGACAGTGGAAAATTCTCTTTCGGCGGTAAGCAGACGCGCGACTTTCATGCGGCCTTCTGTCAGAGTTCCGGTTTTATCAGTCAAAATTACTGAAATGCGCCCTAAAGTTTCAGTGGCCGACAAATGGCGCACTAAAGCGTGATGCCGCAAAATGCGCTGCATGCCTAAAGCGGAAATAATAGTCAAAGAAATCAACAAGCCCTCCGGTATGGCGGCCACTGACAGAGCGGCGGCGATAATCAGCATCTGTCCTACGCCATAACCCCGGAAAAGCCCCATAATTAAAATGATCAGGCAAAAAATAACCATCGCTAAGGCCAACAAACGGCTGAATTGTTCCAATTGTTTAAAAAGTAAAGTTTTTTCCTCCTGAATTCCCTCCAGCATTCTGCTGATTTGCCCGAATTCCGTCTGGCTACTGGTAGCGCAAACGACCGCTGAACCTTTGCCTCTAACAACTGTTGTGCCCAAATAAACCATATTATGCCGCTCGGCCAGAGTCGTCTGCTGTTTTAACTTTTTTGTTACCTTGCTAATCGGACTTGATTCTCCGGTTAAAGCGGCTTCGGAAGTTTGCAAATCATAGGCCTCAAACAAACGGCAATCAGCGGGAATTTTATCTCCGCTTTTTAAAATAATTACGTCCCCGGGGACAAGTTCGGTGGTTGGCAGAACTTGCGGCCGGCCCGATCGAAAAACCGTGGCATAATGCACGATCATAGACCGTAATTTTTCTAATGCCCGATTGGCTTTGTTTTCCTGAAACCAGCCGAACCAGGCGTTAACGCCCACCACGATCGCGATTACCGCGGCATCGGGCCATTTTTGCAGCAAAATGGAAATGACAGCGGCCGCCAGCAAAACATAAACCAGAGGCGATTTGAATTGGGATAAAAAAATCATCGCCGAAGAAACCGGTTTAGCCCGAGCCAATTCATTCTTGCCAAATTGCTCCAAACGTTGCCGCGCTTCATCGTCCGACAAGCCGTTAACGGTGGAATTCAACGACTTAAGGCAATCCTTCGCCTCCAAACTGTGCCAATTTTTATCAACTAAAAGATAATCCTGCCGGCTTTGAGCGCTTATTGCTTGGTTTGCCGGCCGCAAAACTGTTTTGATTTTTTTATTGCCGCTTGCCATGATAAAATTAAACAAAAATTATTTTTTACGCCCGTATGGCTTGCCTATATTATAACACAAAGCGGTCCGCTTCTCAAAACCAATCGGGAGAAAATTTAAGACAAAAAAAACACCTCATTCGCAATCGCGCGAATGAGGTGAAATGTTAATTTTAATTTAATGCTTCTATTCCTCTAATCCTCATCATTGCCGCCGATAAAACCGCCGGCTTGCAAGCCCCACAACTTGCCGTAAACGCCGTGGGATTTCTTTAATAAATCATTATGACTGCCATCTTCAATAATCCGGCCGTTTTCAATGACGATAATCCTGTCCATTTTACGAATCGTGGATAAGCGGTGAGCAATGACAATAACGGTTTTATTTTTCATCAGCTTGCTTAGGGCGTCCTGAATGAACATTTCCGATTCCGAATCCAGCGAAGAAGTGGCTTCATCCATTACCAAAATGGGCGCGTCTTTCAAAATGGCTCTGGCGATGGCAACGCGTTGGCGTTCGCCGCCGGATAATTTGATGCCGCGCTCCCCCACTAAAGTTTCATAACCAAGCGGCATCTTGACGATAAACTCATGGCAATGAGCCGCCTTTGCCGCCCTTACCACCTCCGCATCGGTCGCTTCCGGCCGACCATAACGGATATTTTCCATCAGTGAACGATGGAATAGCATCGGTTCCTGGGGCACCAGCGAAACATTCTGCCATAAACTCTCTTGCGTTACGCGGGAAATATCTTGGCCGTCAATAAAAATTTGACCGCCGCTGACGTCATGCATGCGCAAAATCAGTTTGGCAATAGTCGATTTGCCCGAACCGGACGGGCCGATTACCGCCAGACGCTGATGCGGCGCTATATGCAAATCAAAATTTTCCAACACTTCAACGCCGTCGCGATAGCTGAAAGATACGCGATCAAAAATAATCCGCCCCTCGTCAACGCGCAATTTTTTGGCTTTGGGATAATCCACGATTTCGTGCGGCGTATTGAAAACGACGGTCATTTCTTCGGCGTCGGAAAGATTCTCATAAACGCGCCTGATATTGTTGCCAAAATCCCAAATGCGGTCGGTGATGCTGTTGAAATACGACTGAATCAAGACAAAATCTCCGATAGTGAACTCGCCGCGATACCACAGATAAACGGCGTAAACCAAAATGCCGATTTGCAAGCCATTGACCAAAAACCCCTGAACGGAATCAAAGGCCGAGCCCAAATCCCAAGCCCAGACCTTGGCGCGGCGCAATTCTTCGTTGGCTCGGGCATAGGTTTTGACTTCGCGCCTGTAGCCGTTGAACAATTTAACGTTGGCGTTATTGGTTATGGTATCAGCCAGAATACCGGTGCTTTTGGTGTCTAATTCCGCCCGTTTGATATCATATTTAAGCTTGAACTTGGTAAAAAACCAATTAATGGCCAGAAAAACCACCAACCAAACAATGACTAACGCCCCCAGCCAAACATTGACGCCGAACAAGACGATGGTGATGAAAATAAGCATGACGACCAGCGGAGCAAAACTCCAAATTACGCGATCGGCGATGCTTTCAAAAGACGAGACAAACCATTTGACTTTCTTGGTCAGCGAGCCAACAAAGTTATTATTAAAATAACTGAAAGAATTCCTGTGCAGATATTCAAAACAGGAATTATTCAACTCGGTGATGACTCTGGCTTCAAAATGGTTGGCGGCAAAAACATTGACCCGCTTCAAGAACCAGCGAACCAAAGTGATAATGGCAATAATAGTCAAAATCCAAACGGCGCCGGAAAGGATCTCCGTCTTATCCGACGGTAAGGTCAGCAAGTCAAATAATTGTTTGTAATATAAAGGCGAAACCACCTCCAAAATAGTGGCGCCAATGACTCCGCCCAAAGATAAAGACAATGACCAGGGATGCTTCAGAGAAGCCCGCCAGTAATAAAGCAGGGTTTTTTTGGTGTTATCTTTCATAAAACACAGGAAAATATAGGAATTAAAAAATGACCGATAAAACATTCAAACAAAAAGAGACGCTGCCAAGATACGCAACGTCTCCCGGCATAATCATAGTATGGTTAACGAGTAGAAGTTGCGGTATCGGCTGTCGCGGCGGAAGTCGCGGCGCCAGTCATAGTGGTAGTGGAAACGGCGGGAGAAATTATTTCGCCGATGCCTTTAAGCGCCTGCAAATCGGTGGCCGCCCGGCCCAAGAAATAGCGTTTGCCGTCAAACGGCGAAACATACCAAGCGCCGGTTTTACCGCCGTCAATTAGTAAAATTTTACCTTTAAAATTAGCGGCGAATTTTATGTCAATCGGTTGTTTTATTTTGGCGTCTTCCCCGCTCGTGCCGGCCTGGCCCAAGGGAATACGGACCAAATCCTTGGCGTTAATGGCCACGCCGCGATTCAAAATGGTATAAAAAGCATCAAGATCAACATTGGCCAAAGCGGATCTAAAAGTGCTATAAATCCTGACGGCCTCGTCTTTTTGCTGAATCAAATCCTGAACCTTCTGAGTTTGCAAAGCGATGGCGCTTTGGCTGGCATTGACATCTTGCTGCATTTTAGCCAGATCATTTAAGCTTTTAGTCAACTGCGCGTCTTTCGTCACCAAAGTTTGACTGACCGTTTCCAGTTCGGTCTGCGATTGCCTTAAAGATGATTGCAATTGGACAGAAGCAGACAACAAAGCGGCGTTATCGGTATAAATTTTGGCCGCGTAAGCGGTTTCGGCGACGAATAAAACGATCAAAACGCCATAAAAAAACCATCTTTGCCAGCGACGAAATTTTATCTCTTTGCCTATTTGCACTTGGGGTACCACCGGCGCCCCGCAATTGGGACAATTAGGCACATTATCCGGTATTTGGCGTTTGCAATTGAAACAAATCATATGTTTGGAGTTTAAATTTAATCGGCTGGATTAATTATACCATTTTTCAATCTTGTTGACAAAATCCGACCAAAAGGAATATAATATTATAAATTCATGGCACTTTTTCAATTAAACGTTTAAACTGGAATGGGAGGTCAAAATCATGAAACTGGAAGAAGTGCGGTTCACTTGGAGACAAACAGAGGTGAAAATAGCCGCGACAACCCAAAACGGCTTAGACCCGAAACTTATGGGATTGGTAACTGACGATTTTGGTCCCTTATTTAATTATTACGAATTTGCCGTTCAAATCGCCATTAGCATAACCCAACTGCCCGATCCAGACAATCCAAAATCATTCTTCATTACCGAGATTAAAACGCCCCTGATAAGCAATGTTGTTTCCATGCGCGCCGAACACGTTGATCCGATTCTGGCTATAATCGCGGCATTGAATTATTGGCTTGGGGTTATTGATCGCCTTTTGCAATCAGCCGAAGAAGTCATTGACTGCCGAGAGCAGGGCAAAGAACTGCCGCAATGGGCTACTATTGAGAAGGAAAAAGATGGGGCGGAAGAAAAAATCGTTATAATGGCTGAAGAAATCATGGATGAGGCCTACCAAGAATTAATTGAAGAAATTAAGGCCGACATAGAAAAAATTAAAGCGAAAAAACAGAAAAACAAGCAGGGGGAATCGGGAGAAGAATCTGGGGAAGATACTGATTTATTGCCTTGGGAGGAAGAGGGCGATTGGTCGCCGCCGACAGAGGATTTGCCGCTGCCGATAGAGGATGACGATTTGCCGCCGGAGCTAACTTTGCCGGCTAATGTAAACGTTGACGATCTGCTATCCGAGGCCTTCGGCAAAAAACCGCACCGCCCCAAAAAACAGGATGAGGACCCCTGATTATTGAACTTTGCAAAACATCCGTTCGGCGGATGTTTTTTTATGACAAAAAAGCGAACACCATGCAAAAACAGCCGTTGCTTGAGCGACTGTTTTAATTATGATTGGTTACAGCAAGGCCTTCTTTTTGAAGAATCTATCGGTAATGAATTGAGCGGCATAACCGAAAATGACGATAAAAATTGCGGTCAAAGAAAAACGAATAATTGTAAACAACGGGCCCAGGAAATGAAATTCAATGATTTCGGCGATTACTCCCACACCGTTCCAAGCCGAAACAAAAATAATAATGGAAGTGACGGTCGCGCCTTTATCAACCAGGGTTTTGGCCATGGGGAAAGACAGATAAAACGGCCCGGTAGACATTAAAGAGCCAAAAAAGAGGGCTTTTAAAGCGCCGGGTAAACCGCTGCCTTGTCCAAAATTTTTCATCACCATTTCCGGCGTCGCTAAGACGGCGAAAATTCCAATCAATAAGATGATGGCGGGAAAAATAATTAAAAATTGGGATAAAGATGACCAAGAAACCTGCAAAGAAGGCAACGCTTTATCCGGATAAATAAAAAATATCGCGGCCATGACTGCAGCAAAAAACAACAGATAAATATAACCTTGCCAGATTGAATTTTCTTTCTTTTTGGCCATATTGATTATTTAAACAAATTGAAAACTGCGCCGGTCAAAACGCCGACCACTAAGGAAAGGACGAAAGTCAAACCGAGACGTAAAAACGGCAATCTCTTACCTAAAAATTTCATTTCCAGGGGTAGGGTAAAAATAGAAGCCATGGTGGAGGCGCAAGCAAAAACCGCCACGACGCCGGCGGCTGCGCCGTTATGATACAAAGTGGCGGCAATGGGAAAAGCGATAATGCCGGGAATCTGCAAAAAAGAACTGACCAGGGCCACGATAAAAAAACCTCGCCAGCCCGATTGCTCGCCGAAGGAGTTGGCGATATTATTGGGATCGATAAAGGCGGAGAATAAGCCGATGGCGCCGATAATAATCAAAATCAACGGCAACATGGCGATAATGGTGCGGCAACCGATTTTTACGGCTTCCATCCCCCGTCGACGATCTTTGAATAACAAAAACAGCCAAGCGGCAAAAATAATTCCGTTAATGACAATGGCAAATAAATAATCCTGCATATTAAATAATATCTATTCTTTACTCCAGCGCCATTCGGCCGGCTGCTTGAATCCTGTCTACTTATTTTAATATAACAAAAACACCCTGCTAAGGCAAGGCGTTTTTGTTATTTAGATATTTATAGCTTGTTTGATTGCGGCTTCTAACTCACCAGAATCATCCGTCCCTATACGATAAATTTTTCCGTTTCTCATTACTATTTCAACTGCGTCAAAACCAGAAACATTATATATCCACATCTTTGGCCATAACCATAGAATTATCCCCCAGCCATAATACCAATGATTCTTTACTTGCTTTGCTGATACTATTTCGCTAAGCAGAAACTTTTTCCTAAAAATTCCGTAGCCAAATTTAATCTGAAGACAGTTTTTATCAATGGACGTTGTCAGTGTAGTAAACGAGGCAAGAACAAATAGGATTAATGCCATTATGGCGGTAATGGCAAAATTTGTTCCAGAATCAACCGATGGCGGTTCAGCTCTGGCCGTAATCTGAACCCATGAAAAAAACACCAGCACGGCTATCGTAACAACCAGCATCAGATATCCAATTTGAGTGCGTTTGTATGAAGTCATGAATTTAAATGAAAGATATAATAAGCAAAACTTTTTTATTTTTTGATGAATGTTCAAAAACCATAGATTATTGTTTTTTCTTTCTGTCTCTAATTACAATAACAATGGTGGCAATAATGAGAATGAGACCGAGTCCTTGCGCTCCAGGACTGTCGTCATATCCGCCGAATACAATCAGGAACACTCCGAGAAATATGGCAAGAACAGAAAAAATTATCTTAATATATTTATTCATATTTTTTATACCCGTCTATTAAATACAAAATCCCTGGAATAATAGGTACGGCTAAATTGATGCTAAGATTTGCTTCTGTCAAAAGTCCGACAATAAAACCGATGGCAATCGCGATAATAATAAGCCAGCCCGCAACTTTTGGGTATTTCCAACCCAGAGCCAAGCCGACAAAAACCAACGGCATCATGGATAAGGCAACATTCTCCCACAGAGAATAATTCGGATTAGCAAACGGTAACGGATTGCCATAGCCAAAATAAAACGGCAAAGCGAACACCAGAATACATAAGGCGATTATTCTAGCAGACCATTTAATTGTTTTCATATGATTTAGGTTAATTAAAATACTGTTTTATCTTCAATAAACGTATTTATAATCTAATATGATTATACCAAAAAATCGCCCAAAAAGCGATTTTTTTCAAAGCACTCCGGTCGCACATTCGTCATAGACAAACGGGTTGACTCCGATACTAAATTGTCCTGGCGGAGAGAGGGGGATTTCCGCGCTCGCTTTTCTTCCGAAAAGCTCACTTGTCCCGGGTCAGCGCTAAGCTTCCCCTGGAAGCTTAGCGACGCTCGCCTGCGCCCTCGCCGCTCAAAATAGCGGCTCGGGCTTGTCTCGCTTCTGACCTGTTCGAATCCCCTTCCAAATACAAAATAAAACACCCCGTTGGGGGTATTTTATTTTGTATGCGGTACCTTTTGGTTAAAATCCGAACTTTTTTTGACGAAAATCCGGACTGCGAACTTTGACGCTCCGCCCCGCCGCCGCTCGCTAACGCTCGCTCCGACAAAGAAAAGTTTTGTTCACAATT
>JBAYFY010000009.1:0-45825 GCA_041666945.1 Candidatus Buchananbacteria bacterium
GATTGGAAAAAAGAATTTGAATTCTTGTCTGAATTTAAAGAAAAACTGGGGGAAGAAATCTCTAAGCTCGCGCCTGAAGGGCGCGAACAAAATGAAAAAATTTTGAGACTTCTCTTCTTGTCGGGGTAGCGGGACTTGAACCCACGACCTCGCCGTCCCGAACGGCGCGCGCTACCAACTGCGCTATACCCCGTTAATTCAATCAGAATTATAAACTTTGATTCTTTTGCTTATTATCCGCTAATTCATTCTTATCCGGATAGCAACACTTAACATTATCCAGATATTCTATGCCGCAGAAATAATCGCAAATGGAAATGTTTTTCACCGCGCACTTATGGCTCTTTACTCCTTCCGCCTCATTCCACGGGCACTTCATTTGTTGCCAAGACGCCTCATTTCCGGAAACCAAATCAATATCCATATTGGCGCCATCAATAATTTTAATCTCCATAAAATTATTTACTCATGATTTCATAAGCCGCTATGCCGAAAGCGACGGAAACATTGAGCGACTCTTTTATCCCCCGCATAGGGATATGCGTGACGGCATCGCAACGCTTCAGTAAAGCCGGCGAAACGCCGGCCACCTCGTTGCCCACGATCAAGACCAAGGGAAACTTCGGTTTGAACATTTTAACATCTTGACTGCCCTTTGTCAATTCCAAAGCTACAATCTTAAAACCCCGGCGCTTGAGCTTTTCTACCTCGCGCCAGGGCTGATTGATGTGTTCCCAAGGCACCGATTCCTCTGCCCCCAAAGCCACCTTCTTAACTCCTGGCTGGTCGGGCGTTCCCGTAATGCCGCCCAGCCAAATCTTGGTTATGCCCAGGGCGTCAGCCGTGCGGAAAATTGAACCGACATTGTATAAACTTCTAATATTGTCGCAAATAACCTGGACTTCCTTTGACATAATTTTAACCTTTTGCCGTTAGCCGCGCGCCATAAGCCGTTCTAATATTGCAACACCGTCTTAACTTTCTTGAATTCTTTCTCGCGATGGAAAATAATTTTCTTGATATTGTAAGTGCCGTATTTGGGCGCTTCGGTGAACCCCTGCATAGCCGCTTCGGCCAGCCAGCCGGAGTTCAGCCAATCTTTAAGCCATTCCCCCGTATACTGGGGATTGTCCTGATCAATGCCGGCGTTAATCAGCGTCAGCCAAGTACGATTGAACTTCTCTTGGCTGCCAATCGGCGGCGCCATTATTATCGGCAGACCCAAAGCGCAATAAAAGCACAATTCCGACGGCTTGGTCCATAAAATATCCGTCTCCCTTAATATCTCATTGAATTTTTTGAAATATTCCATCTTGCCCGGTTCATGCAAAATATGAATAGACCGGTCAAATTCGCGGCAAAGTTTCAATTTTTTGCACGAATCGCGAAAAAAATTAGCCACTTCCTGATTGACGCCGGCCACCAGATTGATCCGCACTTGGCCGTCTATAAGCTGATCGCGCAGGCCCTCCACAATTTCAATGCCCAGTTCGCGCTGGGCGCCGGCGCCGCCCACGGCAAAAGTAATAGTCAAGGGCCGAGTGGCTTTGGTTTTTAAATTATTACGTCCCAATTGGGCCGCTAAAACTTTCTTGTATTGATTGATATAAACTTTTTGCGGATCCAAAATCGGCAGACGCCGGCCCAAATCTTTGCGCAAGACGCTTAAATTATGGCCGACATTCTCTTCGGGCAAGGGAAAACCGGTAAAAATCACCCGCTCCGGCTTGACGCCGTACAGCAACAAACGGTCGGCCACGCGGCGGTTGGAGGCAAAATAAATTATCCGGCTCTTCTGCGGCTCGGGCGGCACCCAAGCGCGGGAAATATCCGCGTCGCATAAGATGCAATAAATATCATTGGGATAATCGTAATATTCCGCCATCATGGCCGTGGCGAAAAAAGTCGTCACGAACGGCAAGGGCTTGCGCGCCAATTTGGCGATCAAATGCTTGCCCCAATCGCCCTCTTTGAAAAATTTATAAATCTCTTTCAGTTGAATCGTGGACTTGGATAAATCGCGGCGCGGGTAAAAACTGGGTATCTCCTGGAGCTTATCGTACAAATCAAACACGGCATCGCCCACCACCGGCACCATTTTGAAACGGGAAATGAATTCATAAAACATCCGGCTGTTAGTCCAGATATATTTGTCTTTTTCCGGAATGCCGGGGTAAGTATTGGCGGAGATTATGCCGCCTTGAGCGATGTCCTTAAACGGGTAAGCGGCGCGCTGATGGCCGTAACCCATATCCACCGTTACCACCCAGGCCTTGCGCGGCAAAATTTTTTTCTTTTTTATTTTTTTAGTTGGCATACGGAAATTTTCAGCTGTCTTAATTATAGCATAACAAAAACCCCGTTGGCGAGCCAAGCGGGGGTTTTGAGACAAATTGATGCTAAAATTACAGGACAGCTTCTTTGGCGGCTTTAGCCACGCGGAATTTCACGACGGTCTTAGCCGGAATCTTGATGGATTCGCCGGTAGCCGGATTGCGGCCTTCTCGGGCTTTGCGCTGGACTTTGACCAGCTTGCCAATGCCGGGGATAACGAATTCACCGCTCTTTTTCACTTCGCTGTAAGCCATGGACACTATCTTGTCCATTAACTCCACGACCTGCTTCTTGGACAGTTCAGTGGCATCAGCCAAAGCGCCGATGATTTGAGATTTGGTCATCTTAGCCATAAATCTTTGTTATTAGTTGTTTAATTATTTTAGTGCGGTCGCGGCGACTTAACGCCGGGTTTATCCACATGCTTGAATTATAACGCAAAACCTTTAAAAAAGCCAATAAAATGTCAATGGCTGGTGTCAATTCATCAATAAAAATCTTTGAATGTCAAACCTCGACCTAAATTGGTTTTATTGACTTTTTATAGAAATATGATATAATGAGATATCGCTTAAAATAAGCAAAAGAACCTTAAAATCAACCTGCGGGAGGAATAACAATGAAGCTTTCTGCGATTATTATTACGGAATTAGGAATACTGGCGGTTTTAATTTTTGTCCTCATTTACTCTTTGGCTGCGGGCTCGTTGGAATACACGACGCCGGTTATTATTTTCATCATTATTACCGTGGCTCTGATCCTGTTTGAATTCTGGCTTAACCGTCAAGGAATTTCCATTAACTATCGGAGTTATTGGGATTGGGGCGACAATTTATCGGACTGGGCGCATCTGCCGCCTCAATTGCCGGTCTTGCCTCAAAAAATTGAACTTCTTACTTCGGTTATGCTGTATGACGTGACAATTTTTCCGCCAGGAAAAACCGTGGAATTAATGCCTGGGGTATACGAATTTTATCAGCTAAGATGGCCGACAACGATATTTGATGACGAGTTATGGTGGGAAGACGAAACAAGCAATCATGGCTTGCCATCAGCGGAACTGAATGCTTTAATCGCCAACGGCCAAGCCCGCTGGATAGAAGGAGACGAGTGATGCTGACAATAGAAGAAAATAAGGCCGAATTACTCAAGCAAGCCGAATTGGGAAAATTATTATTCGGCAAAAAAATCAGAGTCAAAAATTGGCAGGGATCGGCTTTGCTTTTCGGAGTAATCATAGCGTTAGCGGCAATGATATCGGATATCATAACGGGCATTATCGCCGCTTGCCAATTCCAATGGCCGACCGTTATCGGCCATATCGCCGTTCTTTTTCCGATATTGATTATCGTCTATTGCCTTATGAAATGGTTCAACCAAACGATATTTGAATTGAAATGTTACAGGATGTTTTGGTGGGAGATGGAAGATGCGAAGCGACTAATAAGTCAGGATGACGAACCGCCAAAAGCAGAGGCCTGACACCTTAAACAACAAACCCCCTCGGTTAGCCGAAGGGGTTTTAAATTATCTTAATTTTTTCTGGCTTGCCGAACGCGCTCCACTTCCGACAATAATTGTTTGCGCAATCTGATGCTTGAGGGCGTGATTTCCAAATATTCGTCTTCCGCCATAACTTCCAGTCCCCGTTCCAGAGACAGCTCCCAGGGCGGAGTCAATTTAATCGCTTCATCAGCGCCGCTGGAACGCATGTTGGTCAGATTTTTGCCTTTAATGGGATTAACCGTCAAGTCATTGCCTTTAGTCACATTGCCGATAACTTGGCCTTCATAAACCTCCACGCTGCCGCCGACATACAACAAGCCGCGGTTTTCCAGATTGGCCAAAGCGTAACTGGCGGTCTTGCCCGTCGCCATAGAGATCATACTGCCGACATCGCGCTTTTCCACCTCGCCGGCATACGGCTTAAAGCCGACGAAACGCGAGCATAAAATGCCTTCGCCGCGCGTGTCCACGGTAAACTCGCCGCGATAACCCAAAAGCCCGCGGGTGGGGATTTCAAAAACAATCCTGGTCAGCGCGCCCTCGGTTTTCATATCCTTGATCAAACCTTTGCGTTTGGACATTTTTTCAATCACCGTGCCGGAATAGTCGTTCGGGATATCAATGGTCACCTCTTCAAACGGCTCTGATTTTGCTCCCGCTGATTCTTTAATAATCACCTGGGGCTGGGAGACGGACAACTCGTAACCTTCGCGACGCATATTTTCAAGCAAAATGGCGATATGCAATTCGCCGCGGCCGAAAACTTTAAAATATTCGGAAGAAGAAAAATCTATTTTTAAGCCGACATTGACTTCCAATTCCTTCTGCAATCTTTCTTTGATTTGTTTATTGGTGACGAACTTGCCTTCCCGGCCGGCAAACGGCGAACTGTTGACCAAAAAATTCAAAGCAATGGTCGGCTCGTCAATGGAGATGGCCGGCAAGCTTTCTTGGCCGGCATCCTGGCAAATCGTGTCGCCGATATAAATGTCGGGCAAGCCGGCGATCATCACGATGTCGCCCGCTTCGGCTTCCGCCACTTCTTCGCGATTCAAGCCGCGGAAAGTGAACAGTTTGGTAATCTTGCCGGTCATGGTGGCGCCATCGGGTTTTTTAATTACCACGTTGTCGCTGTTTTTTATTGTGCCTTCATAGATGCGGGCAATGGCCAAACGGCCCAGGTAATCGTCATAAGCCAGATTGAACGGCTGGGCGCGCAATGGGCTGGCCGCGTCATTTTGGGCCGGCGGCACTTTGGCGATGATGGTTTCCAAAAGCGGAGTCAAATCATGATTGCGGTCATCCAGATTAATTTTGGCAAAACCTTCGCGGGCGATGGCGTACACTACCGGAAATTCCAATTGCTCGTCGGAAGCGCCCAAATCCAAAAACAATTCAAATACCTCTTCCTGCACCATATCCGGCCGAGCCGCCGGCTTGTCTATCTTATTGATTACCACAATCGGCTTAATGCCCAATTCCAACGATTTCTTCAAAACGAATCTGGTCTGGGGCATAGGTCCTTCTTGCGCGTCCACTACCAGAATAACCGAATCAATGGAACGCAAAACACGCTCCACTTCGGAACCGAAATCGGCGTGGCCGGGAGTATCCACGATATTAATCTTGGTGCCCTTGTAAAACAACGAGCCGTTTTTGGAATAAATCGTGATGCCGCGTTCTTTTTCCAGGGCGTTTTGATCCATAGAAAAATCTTCAGACACCATGCCGGTCTGTTTGAGCAGTTTGTCGGTCAAAGCGGTTTTGCCGTGATCAACGTGAGCGATAATTGCGATATTTCTGATTTCCATAATTGCTTTATTATACAGTAAAAGTTAACAAAAGTCAAGAATTTTGCCAAAATAAAAGGCACTGCGGGTAAAGCAGTGCCGTAAAATGAGCTAATTAGCTGACTTCTTCAGGGGGGCAACACATCATCAACCTTGATCAACCTTAGGTTTGGCCGGTTTAGGCAATACTGAAGGATAGCAGTCAGTTCCGCACAAGGTGCAGCCGGAGCAAACTTCTTCCGCCTCGGCCGGATCATCTTTTCCATCCGGCTTAGGCCCTGGTCGCGATCGGCCAGTCCTACTGGGATGTTTAAGTGATCTTTCTAATTCCTGCCGACGCCGATCCCAATCAGACAACCAAGTCATCCGCGGCAACCATTTTTTCAGTAGCGACTCCCTTAACTGTCGCGCTTCTTTGGATTGAATAAAACGCTTAGTATCCCCAATTCCGTTCAAGCAATCAATCAGCAACTCAAAAAAATTTTGCCGCAACCGAGCTATTGTTTCGGTGGAATCATTGGTTAAATTCTTTTTTTCTCTATCGGCGGAAGCCAGCAAGACGCTGCGCTTAATGAAATTAGTCAAAACGTCAAAAAGAATATGATAGCTTTGGCCGCTCTCAAATTCCTTTGGCGAAAATCTTATCTCTCTAAGCAAAACGAAGGCCTTGCGCCAATCGCAGATAATTCGATTGCCTTCGCCGTCGCGTATTTCTATCAGCCAGCCCTCCGGCGCGTTTATGGATGATTTAAATTTGTCCACATAACGGAAAAATAAATGGACCGGCCCGAAACTAACAAAAGCATCTCCTATGCGATCATTATCAAAACAAAAAAAAGTTCGATAATAATTACCACTTCGCCATTGACTGAACCAACCGCCCAAACGCAAGATGATATAGTAATCTTTTTCGATATCTATTTTCTTAAAAGCACAAGATACTTCAGTGGTTAAATAGAAACTTTCATCCGACGAATCTTGGCTTCTTATAATAAACAAAATGTACCCGCGGATATTGCGCCGATAATATTCTTTCCAAAAACTAAACGGCGGAGCGAATAACATATAACCCATGCCGATTAGGGCGACGCCGCTAAGCAATTTCCAACCAATACCGGCGAAGTATAATGGCCCGGGTATTATGAAAGCGAAATTTAACCACAAAATCATCACACCGAATGTACTCACTATACCCGCTACAAACTTTAAGCTACTACAGCGCATCGGGGCATAATCGGGGACATGGGCTTCCGATATCTTCTTCTGGATCATGTTTTGATCCTCCTATTGTTACCGACCCCGATTTAAGCCAAAACCGGGGTGGGTGACGCGATGGATTGGCCTTGCGCCAACCGATCCGCCTAATTTAACCGAATCCGCTTGGCCTCATATTGGCCAAGTTTTTCCGGCTTAAAAACAGATTGTAACGATCTTTCCGCCTCAATGAACAAGACGGGATTTCGTTACATCTTAACAAAAATACGGCAGCGTGTCAAATCATTGACACGCTGCCGGAAAAGTATCATGTTCTAAGACATTTTTTTGAATTTGACCGTAAAAATCGGTTCGTATTCCACTTCATACTCATCTTTGACTTTGACGGTCTCGCCTTTGACTAATTGGTTTAGGGCTATGTCCGACAGCACGGTGTAATCCGATTCCAGATCAATCTTCAAGTCGTCTATTTTAGTCAGCTCGGAAGACAATTGCGCTTTAACGTCGTTTTCAATTTTCTTTTTGCGATCCCTTAATTCTTTCAGTTCGTCCGTAACTTTCTTGTATTCCGGCAGATTGACCAAAGCGTCGCGGTAAATCTCTTTGAGTTTTTTCTGTTCTTTCTTGGTCTCTCTGATGCGGCTAAACACTTCTTGCAGGTTGGACATAGGTTAATAATTGATAATTATAATTTTAATTTGTATTCGTATTCCAAAATGCGAGCATATAAAATCTTGTGCTGATTTTTTATGGGAACGAGCGCTTAAAGCTGTCGCAAGTGGAGCGTCAGACAGCTTTAGCGAGTGGAGTAAAAAATCTAGCCATGATTTTATCCGCTCGCGACTCTTTGGTGATACTTTTCTCTAGAGAAAAGTATCGTGAAAATTAATTACGGCGCTGCCGCCAATTGATCGGCGGCTAACACCTTGGCCACTATATTATTTCTTTGGGTCAAAGACGCGGCATGCAACACCACAATCACCTTGCCGTCTTTGGCGATAGCGGCATTGCGTTGGGCTTCCACCAAATAACCGGTCTTGGAAGCGGTCGGTTCAAAAGCCAGCAAAGAATAATTGCGGTTTGATACTTCCACTTCCCGGGTTGAACCGTCGGCTTGCTCCACGGTAAAAACATAATCGGTAAACCGCGTGCCGGAAGCGATGTGCTCGTTGTCAAAGGCCGCCTTGGCAATGACGGCGAATTCTTCGGCCGTAGAAATGTTTTTGGCCGAGAGTCCGGACATTTCTTCAAAATAAGTTTTAACAAGTCCCAATGCTTTGGCTTTTTCATTCATTTTTTTCACGAATTCTTCACGCGTTAAGCCGCTGTTGTCGGATAGAATCACCGCCGACTGGTTGGAAGAAGAGGTGAGCATGGCAATCCATAAATCGCCCATTCTTGCCTTGTCCCCCGCTTTCAGATTGACTTCGCTGGTGGAACCGCAGGGCTGCAAGGTGCAGGGGTAACGTATTTCTTCCGCCGTAATCTCAATAATTTTATTCCAATCCAAATTCTGATCTTTTAAAACCAGGGCGGTCATGACTTTTGACAGCGAGGCCAAAGGCAAAATGGTCTGGCTATGGTAGCTATTGTCGTATTTGTTGCCGTTATAACTGACGTAAGCGATGTCATTGAAAAGCGGATCATAAGTGAACTGTGAGTCATTCATCGGAATTCGGCGCAAACTGGCGTCAGCGACTTTCAAACCGATGGTTTTGGAAGCGTCAAAAACCTTATTGAAAGTGGCGATGCGGTAAGCGTAGCCGTTACCGGGATTGATATAGTATATCTGCGACCTCCGGCTGTCTAAGAAAATAAATTTTCCGGAATATTTTTTGAGGAAAGATGATGAGAGTTTCTTTTTGGCGGTAAATTTGGCGATGTCAGCGGCGGCAATGTCCACCCCGACTTGGGCGACCATTTCATACAATTCCACGTCATTTTCCACGATATAGCGCGTTTGGCCGTCCGGGGTGACATACCAAAAACGGTTGTTTACGTTGGCTTGCAAGGCCAGGCGACCGGACAATTGCGTCGCCGTGTAGCTCTTGTAATTAGTCGCCGTCTTTTTGGCGGCGGCTAAAACTCCGGACGGCGTAATCATGGCCGCGGTTAGAGTAAAAAATAAAATATATGAGACGATTTTCTTCATATATGATATTTCCATTTTATCATAATCAATCCAGCCGGGCAAACTTTGTCCATTAATTTGTTCATTAATAAGGCCAACCCTGCGGCCAAGCAGCAAAATTGCTTCCAATTTAAAAGCCCCGGACAAATTGGGGCTTAAAAAAAGTTCTACTAAATGTCTTCCGACGGCGGATAGCGCGAATCGGTCACCTCGGGAACTTTAGCCATAATAAAATCTTCGGCTTTCTCCCTGTCCGGCGGACTCAAATCAGACAAAACATATTCATGCAACCGATCGTCCCGGTCAAAAAAAGTCAAAGTGCTCTTTTCGGCCAGAAAATAAGGAATCCAAGACGGGTTAATCTTAAACGGAAGCCAGTAATTACAAACCTCAATATGGACGGTATTAATTTCCTGCCATTTGTAGTTTTGGGCGTTACCCCAAATATCCGTTATAGTCAGATAATCGGGATATAATCCTAATCGGAGAAAAAATTGATTGATGGCTTGTGTAATGGCCAGTATGACCAAAAAAACAATCAAGCCGTCTAAAATCAAGTGTTCTGGCGGCGGACAGCCGAAAAAAATAAACGCAAACCAAATCGCGGGAAAGAACGTCAGCCATAAAATCCTGTTAGCCAAGGACTGCCAAGACGGTTTAAGTTGCATGGTTACCCCTCCTGTTGCCAAAAAAAAGACGCCCAAGCACTGGCGTCAGTTTAACATAAACGGGATTGATGTCAACCGCCTAATAACCGGGCGGTATGATGCTGTTAGAATCAAGATAATTCACTTCCGGCAGGATTTGAATGCTGTCAATTGACGGCAAACTGTGAGACCAATTCATTTCAATCGTTCTGGTCTCTAAGGACTCCAAACGGGTGATGGTGGCGTAATTGACAGCCACCAAAGAACCGCCGCTATAAAGCAGGGCCGCGGCATTAACTTGCCAAAAACCATAAGAAGAGTCATTGGTGATGTCAAAGCTGATGCGCGACGGTTCGCCGGTTTTGACAGGAGACAGATATTGTTCATTTTCAATCACTAAACGATTGCGGTCTTTTTTCAGAGCGGCAAAATTTTCTATTTTTTGCCAACGAAAATTTTCAGCGATAAAATTAACTTGCGCGCTGTCCGAACCAATGCCGATAAGATATTTGTCATCGCCCGGCAGGACAAAACCGGAGCGAGCCGGCGTAGTGGAACCGTTGGCGCTCAAGCGGTAATCAAATAATCCCAGCCAACCCGCATTGGGATTTTTGACTTCCACTGCCAAATCATAATGGCCGGCGGTTGCCGGCAGGACCATTACTTCGGAAAATTTCAAAGGTTGGGGCTGGCTTTGATCCAGAATTGCCTGGGCGGCGGAAGGCGAATGTAACATGCTGGCCGCTTCGGTATTTAAACGGTTGAAATCCAATAGATAAGTAATCAAGCCGTACAAGGCGTAAAGCCAAAATAAAACAGCGACAACGATTAAAGTTACGATGAGTGCTTTACGCAAAAATAATTTATTAGTAACATACCAATAACTCCACTTGAGTTGCTGACTGGTTAATTCACTGGAGGGAATTGACGGTATGTCTGTTGTTTCTTTGTTCTCTGCCATTTTATTTTTACTGCTTTCTTAATTACATTATATCATAAATAAAATAAAAATGGGGATTTATTCCCTGCTTTTTATTCCTGCCGCAATAACGAGGCCAAAGATTTTAATTCTTTGTCCCCCGCTTCGGTTACCAATCGGCCGAGCTCTGAAGTTAATTGCTTTTGGCTGCCGGCTTTCAGCCGCGGCCGCCAACCCAAATGAGCCAGCAAATCATAAAGGGCGCGGTTGAATACCAGACGTTTTTGCTTGTCGTCTGCGGCCGCATCCAGCTGAACAAAAAAGTTGTTCAATAAAAAAAATAATTCTTGATCGGCTGATTGGTTGGGTGTCAAAAGATCAACCGCTTCCAAATAAGCCAGGGCGTAAACGACTCGATTTGCGTCTTGACGGATGGTTTTAAAACCCTGAATGATGCCGGCTCCGGCCAAACGGAATACTCCGCTGCCCGGCGCCGCCATCAACCGAGTCAAGCAAAAAAACTCCAAATGCGGCCGGAGTTTGGAAGTCATTTTCTTAGCGCCTTTGGCGACGGCGGCAATCTTGCCCAATTCCTTGGTGTAAGCCGTGATTGCCAAATCATAATCGCCGCGCGGCGCTTGGCGTAAAATGTAAGCGTCGGTTAAAAAAGTCATCGCTGGCTGTCTAAATACGATTGCAGCATGATCATGGCGGCCAAATCATCATCCTGGGAGCCGGGACGCAACTTTTGCGCTTCTTGGGAAGAGAAACGCTCGTCATGCAAAATTATTTCCGCTTGGGTGTGATCGGCCAGTTCTTCGCTGAAACGCCGGACATTTTCCGTTTGATTGGACGACTCGGCTCGAGTGTTAATGGGCAGTCCCACCACCACTTTGCCCGCGTCTTCGGCGATAATCAATTCCGCCAGCTCCTTAAACAAGCTCTGACGGCCGGAATTTTTGATGATTTTAAGCGGTAAAGCCATGCCCGATTCATTGTCGCCTATGGCTAATCCGACCTTGGCCTCGCCGTAATCTATGCCTAAATATTTCATAAAATATAATTGTCGTCCCGGGATGACAAAAAGAGAAAATCACGGGATGGCAGATATGTTATTTGGTTAAAACCCGATAACCGTCGGCGGTAACGGCGACGGTGTGCTCAAAATGCGCCGACAGCGAATTATCGCTGGTAACAATTGTCCAACCGTCATCTAAAGTGTCTATTTCCCAACCGCCCAGATTAAGCATCGGTTCAATCGCCAACACCATGCCTTCTTCCAAAACCGCGTCAGGCACGCCCGCCGGCCAAAAATTAGGAACCTGCGGATCTTCATGAGCGGCAAAACCGACGCCATGGCCGCACATCTGCCGTACCACGCCGAAACCGTTCCTTTCCGCTTCAGCTTGAATGGCTTTGGCGATATCGGATAATTTTTTCCCCGGTTTTATTTCTTTGATGCCCAAATGCAACGCATCCTTGGTGATGGTAATCAGCCGCCTGGCTTCTTGAGTTACGGTTCCCACTGCCACGGTGCGCGCCATATCGGTGTATAATCCTTTATATTTTAAACCGCAATCCAAACCCACAATATCGCCGTCTTTGAGGCGACGATTGTTATTGGGAATGCCATGAACCACCTCTTCATTGGTGGAAACGCACAAAGCAGCCGGGTACACGTGTTCGGCCCAGGCCGCTTTATAACCCTTAAAGCTGGCGGTGGCGCCGCATTCCTTAATCAACTGTTCGGCATAATCGTTAAGTTCAGCCGTGGTAATGCCAGGTTTAACTCGTTTTTCCACCAAATCCAAAATCTTGGCTAAAATTTTTCCGCCTTCCGCTATAATCTTAATTTGTTCCGGATTTTTAAGCTTAATCATGGGTTAATTATAGCTTATCGGCTGTTTTTTTACCAATTTAAACGGTTTAATTTATTTAAATTTAGATAATTTATATTAACTATGTGGATAAATGCATTGACAAAAATACTAATGAATGATATAATTATACATTGGTACTTCTTTGGAAAAAGAACATTACAAGGAGAGTTGTTATGCGAGAGATATGGAATGAAATCGTGATGGCAGTAAAAACGCGGATCAAAGAATTCCGCGAGGAGTTTGGTATGTGGCGGGAACTCCGCAAGGTAGTGAAACCGGATTGCCGGGTGTCGTTGTTCTGGGAATTTCTGATGAACCCCAAAGAACTGCGAAAACGGCATACCATTGAACAACAGTTCCAGCGGAATATAAACAGCCGCTGGAAAAAATAACCTGGGACAACCAAAGAAAGGGTGGGACAATGGGCATTTTATTCGGCCTGTTTCTACTGGCGTGTATCGTTTATGCGGGCTCATACGTGTATGAGTTCCATAAAAAGAAAAAAATAACAGACCGCGACGCCTGTTTCTTCTCTGCCGTCTTGATGATTGGCGGCATAGCAATTATCTATAACGTCTCGTTTTGTTTTTTATCCTGGCTTGTTTCATAAACCAACTGTACAAAAACCCCGCGTTAGCAGTCATGCTGACCGGGGTTTTAAAATTACTAATTTATTTTATTGATATTTAATTTGTATTTTAAGACAAAGATCCCGGATAATTTGCTTACAAATTTCCGGGATGACGGGATAACCTGGATTCCCGCCTTCGCGGGAATGACAAAAGGAGGGAGCGGGAATGACAAAGGGAGGGCGCGGGAATGACAAAAGGAGGGCGCGGGAATGACAAAAGGAGGGCGCGGGAATGACAAAGGGGTATCGTGAAAAAGATTATAACCTGGATTCCCGCCCCTGCCTGCCGGTAGGCAAGGTACGCGGGGATGACAAAAAGAGGGAGCGGGAATGACGAAAGTGAGAATAACGAAAGAAGGGAGTAATAAAAAAATAATTAAAATACGCTCTATAATTATAGAGCGTATTTTATATGGCGTATCTTATATATTGGTTTATTTCCACCCAATTCTGCTGCGCAAGTCCCCTACCATCTTTCTGACAATTTGCTGATAAACTTCTTCAATATGCTTTTCGCCGTCAATCTCTATTAACAATCCCTTGGTCTGATAGAATTTGACAATGGCGTCGGTCTCGCGATGATATACTTCCAAACGGGATTTAACCGTCTCTTCCCGGTCATCATCCCGTTGGAACAACGGTTCCCCGCAGGTATCGCAAACCGCCTGATCCTTAGGCGGCGAATATTTCAGATGGAACGTATGGCCGTTCTTGCACACACGGCGCCCGGACATTCGTTCCACGATCGTAACATCGGATACATTGATTAAAAAAACATAATCCACATCCGCATTTTTATCCAAAAATTCCGCCTGTTCCAGGGTGCGCGGAAAACCATCCATGGCATAACCCAAGCGACAATCATCCTGTTTGATTCTTTCCGCCACCAGACGATTAACCAATTCAGTCGGCACCAGCTGCCCCTTGCCCATATACTTTACGACTTCAGCGGCTAAAGGATTGGCGGCGTCGGACTTAATGGCGTGTAAAATGACGCCGGTAGAAATGTGAGGTATTTCAAACGTTTTAGACACGAGTTCGGTCTGGGTTCCCTTGCCCGAGACCGGCGGGCCCAAAACGATTAATTCAAATGGCTTGTCATTTTTATTCATATTTTAACTATTTTTTGCATTTATACTCGCGTTTGTATTTGGAATTCCTTGCGAGCGTTAAAAAATATTGTGCCAATTTTAGACGAGAGCGAACGGCCCGAAGGGCAAATCAAAACAGCGAAGCGTTTTTGATTTAGTGAGCGAAGTCCAAAATTTGGCTATGATTTTTTACAGCGAGCGACTTTTTCTTTTGAGTCAGCTTTTCTTTTTTTAGAAAAAGAAAAGTGACGGTAATAAATCAAATAATAAATCAAAATAGAAATTTTTAACAGCCCTAAGGGCTGTTAAAAATTTAGATTTCCTCGTAATCCCTCATGGCCAATTGGGCGTTGATCTGGTTGACGGTTTCAATAACCACCGACACCACGATAAGCAGCGAAGTGCCGCCGATAGTCATGCTTTTAGTACCGGCTAAACCGGCTGTGATCATGGGCAAAACAGCGATAACGCCTAAAAACAAGGCGCCGGTCAGCACAATGCGAGAAACGATGTTCTGCAGGTATTCGGCTGTCGGCTTGCCCGGCCTGGTGCCAGGCACAAAACCGCCCTGCTTCTGCAGATTCTCCGCCACCTGATCGGGATGGAAAACCACGGCCGTATAAAAATAAGTGAAAGCGACCACCAAAACAAAGTAAGCGCCGCCATAGAACCATTGGTTGCTAAACAGCATAATCACCCATTGAGCGGCATGGGCCACCGCTTCGGTTTTGGCTTGGGTAAACAATTGGGCGATGGTCTGCGGCATGATAATCAAAGAAATGGCAAAAATGATCGGAATGACTCCGGCCATATTGACCCGCAAAGGCAAGTGGGTGGAAGTGCCGCCCACAGTGCGGCCGCCGCGCATTTGACGGGCGTATTGCACCGGAATATTACGCTGGCCTTCGGTCACGATGACGACGCCGATAATCGTTACTAAAGCAATGGCGGCAAAAACAACGGTGTTGATTATTTCCGCTTGGGTAAAATTATTGGCTGTTTGGGTGAATAAACCGGGCAGACCGGAAACGATGCCGGCAAAAATCAATAAAGATATGCCGTTACCGATTTTCTTTTCAGAAATAAGTTCGCCCAACCACATGACAAAAATCGTGCCGGCGGTAATGGAAACCACGGCGACCAACATATTCATTGGCGTAAAAGAAGAAAACAAAGCGGCTCCGCCGGCTTTGCGCAATAACTGAATCATGGCCACGGACTGCACAATAGCCAAAGGCACAGTCAGCCAACGCGTCCACATATTGATTTTATTGCGGCCATATTCCCCTTCCTTGGACAATTCCTCCAAAGACGGCACTACCATGGTTAAGAGCTGGAAAATAATGGAGGAAGTGATATAGGGAGCGACAGACATCATGGCAATAGAAAAATTGCTCATGCCGCCGCCGGAAAAAATATTCATCAAGCCCAGAATCTGGTTATTATCAAAAATCCGTTTCAGGCCGGACGCGTCAATTCCCGGGATGGGAATGGTGGCGGCGATGCGGGAAACGACCAAAATGCCCAGCACGAATAGAATGCTATTGCGCAGATCCTTAAGTTTCCAAATTTGGCTGAACTTTTCTAACATAAAATTAGCTTGCAGGAATTAGCTTGCAACCGGCAGTTTCTGGGATTATTTCCACAAACTGCGAACTGCGAGCTACCACCTGATTTATTTAATCTCCACCTTGCCGCCGGCTTGTTCAATAGCGGCCTTAGCTGAAGCGGAACAGGCATCAACCACGACAGTCAGTTTTTTAGTCAGCTTGCCTTCGCCTAAAATTTTAACTTGTTTGTATTTTTTATCCAAAAGGCCGCGCTGAATCAACTTTTTGACGTCTACGATGGCGCCGGTTTCAAAACCTTCCAATTTGCCAACGCTAAGGACGGCCAATTTTGGATACATTGACTTAAAGCCGCGCAACTTGGGCGTGGACTGGACTAAACGCTTCAGACCCAAGGCCTTCAAGCCGGAAACGCCGCTTCTGGCTTTCTGGCCCTTAATGCCGCGTCCGGAAAAAGAGCCGCGTTTGCCGCCGCGTCCGATTTCCTTGGCTTTTCTTCTGGACCCTTTAGCGGATTTAATATTGGATAATGATAATGACATACGTAATGGCTTAGAGCATACAGCTTCGCCAGTCGGCGGATGGCTTATGCTTTAATAATAACAATTAATTTTAACTAATTAAACTGCTTCCGCCGGTTTGGCTTCCGTTTTCTCTTCTTTCTTTTCTTTCTTGCCAAACTTGGATTTCTTCAAGGCAGACAGGGCCTTGATGGTGGCGCGGATATTATTGATTTTATTGCCGGTGCCGAAAATCTTGGAAACAACGTTTTCGATGCCGGCTAATTCTAAGACGATCCGGACAGCGCCGCCGGAAATAATACCGGTGCCGGGAGGAGCGGGTTTAAGTAAAATCTTGGCCGCGCCGACTTTTATCTTCACTTGATGGGTAATCGTACCTTCGTGAATCGGCACTTTAATCATGTTTTTCTCGGCTTGGCGCACCGCTTTCTGCACGGCTTGCGGCACATCTTTGGCTTTGGCTAATCCCATGCCGACGCGACCCTTGCGATCGCCAATAACCACGCAGGCGCGGAAACTCATGCGTTTGCCTCCGGCCATGACGCGGGTAACACGGGCGATTTCTACGATCGTCTGATCAAACTCCGGCTTTTCGCGCGGAGGCCTTGGACCTTTTCTTCTGAAATCTTTTTTATTATTATCTTTTAACATATTTATATTTTTAATCCGCCTTCCCTGGCGCCTTCGGCTAAGGCCTTAACTCGGCCATGATACTTAAACCGGCCGCGATCAAACACGGCGGTGGCAATTCCCAAAGTTTTCGCTTTTTCCGCCAAAAGCTTGCCAACGGCTTGGGCCTTATCGGTCTTGCCGGCTTTCGCTTTAATTTCCCGATCCGTAGCCGCGACGAGGGTTTTGCCGCTAACGTCATCAATCAATTGGGCTTGGATATGGCTTAAACTGCGGTAAACTGAAAGCCGCGGACAAACGGCCGTGCCGGAAACCTTGGCTCGCACCCGCTTAGCCCTTCTTTCAACTCTTAAATTGTTAACTTTGACTTTATTCATAAATATTCTATTACTTTGCTTTGGCCGCCGCTTTGCCGGCTTTCTTAATAAACTGTTCGCCCACATACTTGATGCCTTTGCCTTTATACGGTTCTACGGTCTTAATGCGGCGTATTTGCGCGGCGGTTTCGCCGACCAACTGCTTATCAATGCCGGAAATCGTCATGATATTGGCTTCAGTGGCAATGGTAATGCCTTCGGGAATGGCGTATTCAACCGGATGGGAAAAACCGACGTTCAAGACGACTTTCCTGCCGCTGACGGAGAATTTTTGGCCGACGCCGGAAATTTCCAATTGTTTGCTATAGCCCTCGGTAACGCCTTTGATCATATTGCGGACCAAGCTGCCGAACAATCCCCATAAAGCCCGCTGCGCTTTAATTTCCTGATTTTGAACGCTGACTAAAACAGCGTTGTCTTTAACTTCGGCGGAAACTAAAGGATGCAGTTTTTCTTGCAAACTGCCTTTGGGACCTTTGACCGCGACCAAGCCGTCAGAAATTTTGACTTCGACTCCGGCCGGTATGCTGATGGGATTTTTTCCGATTCTGGACATATATTAGATAGCTTATAGGTTATGGCAAATGGCTTGGTTATAATTTTATAATTCAGCCACTTATTTCATTGATTAATAAACTTCGCACACGACTTCGCCGCCCAAGCCGGTTTTTTTGGCCTGGCGATTGGTCATTAACCCCTGGGAAGTTGATAAAATGGCGAGACCGTAATTATTGATGACTACGGGCAAATTATCCTTATCAACGTAAATCCGACGCCCCGGCTTGGAAACGCGTTTGATGGTGGTAATGGCCGGCTGGCTGCCTTCATATTTCAAGACAATATTAAGCCCGCCGAATTTATAACCTTCGGTGCCCGGTTTAATTTCCTCAAAATCGGAGATGAAGCCCTCGCGCTTCAAAATCTTAGCGATCTCTAATTTCATTTTGGAAAACGGTATGAAAACTTCGCCCTTTTTAATCCGGGAAGCATTCCGGATGCGGGTAAGCATGTCTGCGATTGTATCAGTCATAGATATAATTATTTACCAAGAGGATTTAGTTATGCCAGGAATTTGGCCGCTGGTAGCAAGTTCGCGGAAACAAATGCGGCAGAGTTTGAAGTCGCGGATATAACCGTGACGTCGGCCGCATCTCCAGCAACGGTTGACCTTTCTGGTGGAAAACTTTGGTTTCCTTTGGGATTTAGCAATTTGTGCTTCGGTAGCCATAAAATATTTAAAATGGAATCTCTATTAATAAATTAAATTATTGTTTCTTTTGGAAAGGAAAACCCAGCAAGCGGAACAATTCAGCGCCGGCTTTCTGTTCTCCGGCATTTGTCGTGACAGTCACCTGCAAGCCGTGGATGCGTTCAACTTCATCGGAACGGATTTCTGGAAAAACAATATGTTCCTTAAAGCCAATGGTCAGATTTCCCTGTTTATCAACATTCTTTTCCGATACGCCGCGGAAATCGCGGATGCGGGGCAAAGAAACATTAATCAGTTTCTCCAAAAAATCATACATTCTGCGGCCGCGCAAAGTTACCACTACGCCCACAACCATGTTTTCTTTGACTTTAAAGGCGGAAATGGCTTTCTTGGCTTTGGTGCGAATCGGTTTTTGACCGCTGATTCTGATTAAGGTGTTTTCAACAGCGTCAAGAAAACCGCTATCGGTATTGCGGGAATTGATGCCGACATTTAGCACGACTTTGGTAACTTTCGGCACCGCCATGATATTGGCATAGCCGAATTCCTTGCGCAAAGCCGGTACGACCTCTTTTTTATATTTTTCCTGTAAGCGTAACGTCATATTTAAATTGTTTCTTTACATTTTTTACAAAATCTAAACTTTTTATCTTCGACCAACTTGTAACCGACTCGGGCGGCCTGGCCGCATTTGGGGCAAATTAAAGCGACTTTTGACATGGCCACGGCGGAAGGAAATTGGATTCTCTGGCCTTTTTCTCCGGAACGCTTGGGACGCTGGTGCTTAATCAGCAAATTCAAACCCTCCACCACGACTTTATTGTCCGCGGTCATCACTTGCAGGACCTTGCCGGTTTTACCCTTGTCCTTGCCGGCCAACATTTTTATTTTGTCTCCCGTTTTTATTTTCATATGTTAGTTAATTGGATCCTTTAATTAATTACAGCACTTCCGGCGCTAAAGAGATTATCTTCTGATAACCGAGATTTCTCAATTCTCTGGCGACCGGCCCGAAAATACGGGTGCCGCGCATTTCTTTTTTAGCGTCAATCAATACGACGGCGTTATCGTCAAAACGGATATAAGAACCGTCAGCGCGACGAATTTCTTTTTTGGTTCTGACCACAACGCCATGGACGACATCGCCTTTTTTGACCGCGGAATGAGGCGCGGCTTCTTTGACCGACATAGTAACAATGTCGCCGATTCTGGCGTAACGCTTTTGGTAACCGCCCCAAACACGAAAAACAGCCAAGCGCTTGGCGCCGGTATTGTCTGCTGATTTAACTATTGATCTTAATTGAATCATATGCTTTGGTTTATAAAATCGAAAGCCGCAAGTTTTAATAATTTTACGAAAAGTTGACTTTAAGGATTTTATGACTTGGGACGGTTATTTGTATATTACCCGCCACTTTTTATCTTTGGATAAAGGGCGGCATTCAACAAACTCCACCACGTCGCCTTCATGATACTGGTTTTTCTCATCATGGACTTTGAATTTGCGGCTGACTTTGTAGCGCTTGCCGTATTTCGGATGCATCTTAAAGGATTCGATGACCACGACTAAGGTCTTGGCCATCTTGTCCGATACCACCGTACCTTTAAATTTTCTCAAAATCTTCTCTGACATATTATTATTAGACTATTTCCTTTATCGTCATTCCCGAAAATTTGCAGTGAGCTTAGCGAACTAAAATTTATCGGGAATCCAGGTTATTTATTATTAGTTTTTTTCTTCTCCGCCAGAACAGCCATTAATAAAGCGATGTCCTTTTTCAGAACACGAATTTCTCTGACGCCTTTCAACTGCCCCTGATGAACTTTAAACTTCAGTTCGTCCAGTTTCTTTCTGGCATCATTCAATAACGCTTTAAGTTCGGGAGCTTCTTTTAAATTTAATTCCTTGATATTCATATTATTGTTTCTTCACTATTTTGGCTTTAACCGGCAACTTGTAAGCGGCTAAAGTCAAAGCTTGCCGCGCTTCCGTTTCGGGGACACCGTCAATCTCAAAAATAATATTGCCCGGACGGACTGCGGCGATATACTTCTCCGGCGCGCCTTTGCCGCCGCCCATCGTGGTCTGACTGCCTTTGGCGGTGATAGCGCTATGCGGAAATACCCGAATCCAAGTTTTGCCACCGCGGTGAGTATATTTAGCCAAAACGCGCCGAGCCGCTTCCAATTGCTGCGCCGATACCCAGGCGGCAGTCACCGCTTTGAGCCCGAACGAACCAAAAGCTACGTAATTGCCGGAAGTGGCAACGCCGTCAGTGACATCGGGGCGATGCGGTTTTCTGTGGGCTAATTTTTTAGGCATTAACATATATGATTATTATTGCTTCTTATTAACTTCTTTATCGTTAAAGATATCCCCTTTATAAATCCAGACCTTGATGCCGATCGTGCCGTAAATGGTCTGGGCGATGCCGCGGCAATAATCAATATCGGCACGCAAAGTGTGCAAAGGCACTTTGCCATACAAGAATAGTTCGCGACGGGCGATTTCCGCTCCGTCCAAACGTCCGGTAATAATGACTTTTATTCCCTTGGCTCCGGCTTTCTCCGCTCGGCCCATGGCTTGTTTGACGACACGACGGAACGGAATGCGCTTTTCAATATCGCTCGCCATAGATTGGATCAAGGAAGCGGAATCCAAATTGGGGTCGCTTAACTCCAAAATATTGACGTTGATATTCTTTAATCCCTTAGCGCGACTAAAGCTGTCTTTGAGGAATTTTTCTTTAATCTCTTTCTTTAAATCTTCAGCGCCGGAACCGCCGCGTCCGATAATCAATCCGGGCCGGGAGGCGTGAATATTCAAAACAATCGCATTAGGCGAACGCTCTATTTCGACTTTGGAGATTCCCAGATTACGGAATTTTTTCATCACAAACCTGCGGATGCGTACATCCTGCTTCAGATACTCGGAGAAATCATTCTCTGTGAACCAACGCGATTCCCAAGTTTTATTGATTTTTAGCCGTAAACCTTTGGCATTAACTTTTTGACCCATAAATATTAGCTTATGGCTTATAGCTCCGCCAGCTGGCGTATAGCTTATAGCCGATAACTTTTAGTTCTTAATTTAATTTATTGCTGGTTTGTTATTTGCTGCCCGTTTTTCTATTTAGAATCTTGGAAGCGAAACCCTTGTCGCTGGCTTTGGCTTTCTTGATTTCCTTCTTGCCTTCTTGTTTGCCGGTGATATCCTTAAGTTCATCAAATTCTCCAGTACCGACTTTGATAATGTCAGAAGTGTCAATTTTCTTTTCTTTCTTCGTTTTACCGGAAGCCACGATTTCTTCCAAAATTACTTTGACCCTGGAAGTTTCTTTGCGAATGGGGGTGGCGCGGCCGAAAGCTTTGGGCTGCCAGCGCTTTAACACCAGGCCGGCATCAACCGTAATAGAGGCCACTTTCAAATTATCCGGAGTCAAATCGTAATTCTCTTTGGCATTAGCCAGGGCGGATTTAAGCAACTTTAACAATTCCTTGGCGGCAGCTTTCTTGCTGAAAGTCAATTGCATCATGGCTTTTTCCACAGTCAAACCGTTTATCAGATTGGCCACCAATCTCACTTTGCGGTAACTTATTCTTAAGTTGTTCATTTGAGCGATAACTTGCATATGATTTAAACTTTGGTTCCTTGTTCAATGGCTTTCTGAATCTTACCGCCATGACGGAAAAACTTCTTAGTCGGAGAGAATTCTCCCAATTTGTGGCCGACCATATTTTCCACCACAAATACCGGCAAATGTTCTTTGCCATTATGCACGCCGAAAGTCAAACCGACCATTTCCGGAGTAATCGTACTGCTTCTGGACCAGGTTTTAATGATAACCTTAGCGCCCTTGGGGGTGCTTTGGACTTTCTTTAACAGTTTGGGATCGACGTAGGGACCTTTTTTAAGGCTTCTAGACATAATATTAGTGATAACGTCATAAAGTCGAATCTGTAAAGCCGATTAATTAAATGGTTACTTTTCAACTTTACGGACCTTGGACTTTTGACTATTTTTATTTTTTCTTCTTTCTGGACGGGCGTCGGCTCAAAATAAACTTACTGGACGCTTTCTTCGGCTTTCTGGTCTTAACGCCCATAGCCGGTTTGCCCCACGGGGTTTTAGGATGCTTCAAACCGATTGGATTGACGCCTTCGCCGCCGCCATGAGGATGATCAACCGGATTCATGGCTTTGCCTCTAACCGTCGGCTTGATGCCCCGGTGGCGCATTCTGCCGGCCTTGCCCCAACGAATATTTTTAAAATCGGGATTAGACACTGTGCCAATAACCGCTAAGGCGGTTTCCGGCACTAAACGGACTTCCCCGGAAGGCATTTTAAGCTGGGCAAAACCGCGATCAAAGCCCATGAGATTGATGCCGGCGCCGGCGCCGCGAGCCAATTGGCCGCCATGGCCGGGCAAGATTTCCACGTTATAAACGATTACGCCGGCAGGGATATGCTTAAGCGGCATAGCATTGCCTGATTTGTATTCAATTTTATTTTGCGAGCTTAAAACTTTTTCACCGACTTGCAAACCTTGCGGCGCCACAATATAGCGTTTTTCTCCGTCAGCATAGGCCAAAAGAGCAATGCGGGCGTTTCTGCCCGGATCGTACTCAATCGTCTTGACGACAGCGGGCACATCAAACTTATCGCGGCGATAATCAACCACGCGGATTTTTTTATTGGCTCCGCCGCCTTGATGACGCACGGTGATTTTCCCCTGGGCATTGCGTCCGGCCATGCGCTTGGCGGAAATCAACAAGGACTTTTCCGGCTTAACGGCGGTAATATCCTGGCGAGTCAGAACGGATGTTTGACGGCGCCCGGGAGTTGTCGGTTTGTAAATCTTGATAGACATATCTGTTATTTAATACCTTCGTAAACATTAATTGACTTACCTTTGGGCAAAGTAATGACGGCCTTCTTCCAACTTTTGCGCTGGCCGAAACGCTGGCCGAAACGGACGAATTTGCCGCGGATATTCAAAACATTAACGTTAAGCGGTTTCAAACCGTAGCGGCTTTCTATCGCTTTCTTAATTTCATTTTTAGTCGCCTTGGCTTCAACGGCAAAAACATATTGATTCTTGGCTTCGCCGGCGGCGGTCTTTTCTGTCAGTAACGGAGCGATTAAAATGCCATAAACCGAATTCTTAACTCCGCTTTTTTCTTCGCGTAATTTGGCTTCTTTAGCCGGTTTGGCGGTTTTGATGGTCTTGGCTTCCGCTTTGACTTCAGCAACTTTTTCCGCCTCGGCTTTAGCTTCTTCTTTGGTTGTTTTTTTATTGAATAAACCCATATGCTTACTTGGTCTTGGTCTTAGCGGCCTTGGTCTTTCTAACCTTAGCAACTTCAGTTGCGGCCTTTTCTTTAACTTGATTTTTTACTTGTTTATAAGTTTTTTCAATTTCTTCCACTGATTGAACGCTGACGAGTAAGGCATCGGTTTTAAGCAGATCAACGCAATTCAAGCTCTTAGCGGAAATCGTCGCCACACCCTTAAGATTCTTAGCGGCGCGAGTTAATTTATCATCCGGTTTGTTCATCACCAATAAAAACTTTTTATTTTCTTTCAGGCCGGCTACCGTTTTCTTGAGAGCGCCAAACCAGGCGTTCAAATCCTTGGTCTTGCCGGCGGGATTCTCCAATTTATCAAAAATAAATAATCCTTTATTGGCCGCTTTATCGGATAAGCACATGGCTAAAGCCGCCTGTTTCATTTTTTTGTTGACTTTTTGCGTAAAGTTGCGATCATTTCTCGGACCGAAAGTTATGCCGCCGCCAACCCAAATCGGAGAACGGCTGGAACCGTGGCGAGCGCGACCAGTGCCTTTTTGGCGCCAGGGCTTTTTACCGCCGCCGCGCACTTCAGCGCGGGTCTTGGTATGAGCCAGGACTTCGCGGGAATTAGCTTCTTGAGCGACAACCACTTGATGGACTACCGCCGAGTTGACCGCACGGCCAAATAATCGAACTGGCAGTTCGATATCCTTGATTTGTTCGCCTTGATGATTGTATACGGGAAATTTCATACTTATATATGTCTTATGGCGTGTAGCTCCGCCGGCTGGCGGATAGCTATGGCCAATAACTTATTTATTCTTTTGTTTCTTCAACTTTATTCTCTTCAACCGGCGCCGTTTCAACGGCGGCTTCGGCTTTAGTTTCAGCGGCAACTTCCCCTTTAGCTTCAATCTTAACTTCGGCTACCGGAGTTTCTGCGGTTTTTTCTACCGGGGTTTCTTTTGTGATTTCCTCTTTCTTGATTACTATTTCGCCTGAACCATAAATCATGACCAAGCTATGGCGGGCTCCCGGAACAGCGCCCTTGACATACAGGATATTCTTTTCCGGCTCAACGGCGACAATCTGCAATCCGGCTACGGTAACTTGTTCGTCACCCATGTGTCCGGCCATTCTTCTGCCTTTGAACACGCGTTGGACTCCGCCGGCGCCGATAGAGCCGGGCATTCTTTCTTGATCTTTATGGCCGTGAGAGGAGTTTTGTCCGTGAAAGCCATGGCGTTTGACCACGCCCTGGAAACCCTTGCCTTTGGATTGGCCGGTAACGGTTACGGCATCGCCTTCGGCAAAAACCTCAACCGTGATGACATCGCCGCGCTTGACGCCGGCGGCTTCTTGGCCGGCTAAACGGAACTCGCGAACGGTTTTAACTATTGGCAAATCTTTCAAATGGCCGGATTTGGATTTACCCGGCTTCTTGTCCACGCCAAAACCAACCTGGACGGCGTTATAGCCATCCTTAGTGTCGGCTGATTTGACCTGGGTAACAACATTGGGCAAAGCCAAAACCGCGGTTACCGGAACAACCGTACCGTCTTCCTTGTACAGTTGGGTCATTTCTACTTTTTTTCCTAAGATAAATTTCATAATCTTTAAATCAATGCTGATATCTGGCGCCAATTTCCGTAACATTGGCACGCTGTTTGCATCGCATTGCGTTAGTAATAAACAAAAAGTCCGGTTTTACCCGAACCCTAACTTTAACACGCGGCACCCAATCTGTTTTTAATTAAAAATAAGATTGGTTACAGTCGTTATTAAGTTGTGGCTTTCAAGTAAAAACTCCTTTTTGCGGGCTGCTCCCTACTCATGAAGGTTTTCCCGCCGATTGCTGCTTGAAGCTCGGGATCTTTCTTCATTTTCTTTAGCGGCCGCTTAGGCCTGACTTCGCTTATAGCGAAGCGACTTGCCTTTTAATTATCAATTAGGAACCAGAGACAAGGGAGAAAGGTATTCTTTTTGATTTCTGAGGCGCTCCCCCGGAAATCTAATCAGAAGTTTACGGACCTTTCTCCCAAAATAGAGGGAGAGATTTAGTACCTGCTGCTTGCGGGCCGTGTTCGTGGTCACCCTGAACCACTTTGGCGCGGCAGCCCCGCGTCAGGGTTTCTAACATTCATCTCTCCCAAAAATGTGCTGTCTTTGGTTCCTAATTGTAAAATTACATTTTAATTTCAATGTTTACGCCGGCCGGCAGATTCAATCCCATTAAGGCGTCAACGACTTGAGCGGTCGGATCGATTATATCAATCAAACGCTTGTGCGTGCGCATTTCAAACTGATCGCGCGCGTTCTTGTGGACGAAAGTGGAACGGTTGACGGTGTACTTGCGCTTTTCTGTGGGCAAGGGTACCGGACCGACGACCTTCACGCCAAAACGATGGCAACTTTCAATGATTTTTCTGGCAGAATTATCAATGATTTTGTGATCGTACGCTTTGAGTTTGATCCTGATTCTTTGATGGGCTTTGCCTTCGGCTACTTTAGTGGTCATAGTTATTATGGTCTTACCGTCCGCGGCGTTAATTAGTTTAGGGCGGACGCAATGACGAAGGTGGAAAATTAATTTTCAATTAATTTTATTCCACTAGATCGGAGACGAGCGAGGAATCGTTCATCTCCGAAAAGTAAAATAAACTTATTTAATGATTTTAGTCACCACGCCGGCGCCGACAGTATGGCCGCCTTCGCGGATAGCGAATTTCATTTTATCTTCAATAGCCATGGGCTTGCCTAATTTGACCAATAAGCTGTTAACGGTATCGCCAGGCATGACCATTTCCGTTCCGGCCGGCAAAGTGATTTCACCGGTAACATCGGTGGTTTTGATATAGAACTGCGGCTTGTAACCGTTAAAGAACGGTTTGTGGCGTCCGCCTTCTTCTTTGGAAAGGATGTAAACTTCGGCTTCAAATTCGGAGTGCGGGGTGATAGAACCCGGTTTAGCCAAAACTTGGCCACGTTCCACTTCCTCTTTCTTGGTGCCGCGCAAGAGAATGCCGGCGTTGTCGCCAGCCCTGCCCTCGTCCAAGGACTTGTTAAACATTTCAATGCCGGTAACGACGGTTTTTTTGGTATCGGCCAAACCGACAATTTCCACCTCTTCATTGATCTTGATTATACCGCGCTCAATCCTGCCGGTAACGACAGTGCCGCGGCCTTCAATGGAGAAAACATCTTCAATCGGCATCAAAAACGGCTGATCGGTGGCGCGTTGCGGTTCGGGAATATAGGTATCCAAAGCGTTCATGAGTTCCATGATGCAATCGGCGTCAGCGCCGCTCGGATTTTCCAAGGCCTTTAGAGCCGAGCCCTTGATAATCGGAGTGGTATCGCCGGGATAATTATATTTAGTCAATAATTCGCGGATTTCGCCTTCTACCAAATCAATCATTTCCGGATCGGCCTGATCAACTTTGTTGATGAAAACAACAATGTAGGGCACGCCGACTTGATAAGCCAAAAGAATATGCTCTCTGGTCTGGGGCATGGGGCCGTCAGTAGCGGCAACCACTAAAATAGATCCGTCCATCTGGGCGGCGCCGGTAATCATGTTCTTGATGTAATCAGCATGACCTGGGCAGTCCACGTGAGCGTAGTGGCGTTTTTCGGTTTCATATTCGACGTGAGCCGTCGCAATAGTGATACCGCGAGCTTTTTCTTCCGGGGCGGCGTCAATTTGATCGACCGACTTGTGCTGGGCGGTAAAGCCGCGAGCGCTTAAAGTAGCCAAAATAGCCGCGGTTAAGGTAGTTTTACCGTGGTCCACGTGGCCGATGGTACCCACATTGACGTGGGGCTTGCTTCTGTTGAATGCTTCTGCCATGTTATTTATCCTTTTTGAGTCCCTCGCCCTAAAATCTGGGGAGTTTTAGCCAGAACTCAATATTATTTAGTATTATTTAAGATTTTTATTAGCTTGACTATTATATCACAAAAACAAAAAAAATCAAGAGATAACGCAATATATGCTTTTCCACAGCTATCACACAGCCAATTTAGCCGCTTACAGGTTCAAAATAATAACGGTCTTCATCTGGCGTTTGCGGATTTTCTTGTCTAAATTCAGACAAAATTTCCTCATCAGAAACAGCACCGATGTCTTTGGCAAAATTATACTGATCTACTGACAATTCTCTTAATTCCTGATTATCTTTCCAAATAGCGATATCACGATTTATTTTATCTAAAAGTTCATCTTCTGTCAAGCCCGAGACGCCTGATTTGCCTAAAATTAAATCTTCGTAATCGGCCACGGTCATAATAACATAGCCCGGTTCGCCGTGTTCGTCCAAAACAATGGCCTTATCGCCCGTTTTTTTGAGTAAATTTACTAATTTTGTGAGATTAGGCATATTAACTCGTGAGTTGATAAATTAGCGGCCAAACACCGGTTAACCGCTTTAACTGGCAATAATTAACGTTTATTTACTAATAGTATAGTAAAAATTGGACTTTGTAAAGTACCAACCAGTGTTTGTCCGGGTGTGGATAACTCAAACATTAATAATTAATAAAATTTGACAAAGACATAATTATTTGCTATAATACGATGTTAATCGTCCCTGTCGGACGGTTGGCTGTGCCCAAAACCAAAATCGCATAGTAAAGCGATGGCGGTTCTATTTGTTCCTTATATTAAAGTCCGAAGGACAAGGAGACCTAAAAATGAAAGAGTACGGCCGTGAGCGACAATTGCATGTTATATTTATAAACGAGGGCGAAGGAAACATTAAGGATTTCAACAGCAACCAATTCGCCTTGCGTATCGCGAATGAGCTTTTCCCGAAGGCCATGAACGGCTTGGCTGACAAAATCGGCCGGGCCGATTTAGCCGCGCTGCAGTGTACGGGAAGCGTACTGCTTACCGATGCTCCGTGTTTTGGCGGAACAATTAAATCAGCAGAAGCGTATCTAAGCGATGCCGACATCTTCTTTACCAAGGTGCCGGCCATCCCCAAAGCGGGGGATATGATGGAGTACGAGAATGTTATTGACGATTGCCCATACCTGTTCAAAGCGCTGCCGTTCGGTTGCGGTTACCATACAAACTACGCTTGTCTGGAAATCGGAGTGCAACTGAGAATACAGGGAGCCATAAAAATCGTCGGAGCGTTGACCACCATATATCGAGTCAGGCACTACCATCAGGAGTTTGTCGATTCCAGAAGTACGCTGGAAACTATTGCCGGGAAAACGGAATACGGCCACCGCAACGCCCCTCGCGATCTGTTTGACTTGTTCGGCTGCTGCCTCAAAATTTGCCGTGGCGACATCAAAAAGGCCCGACAAATGCAACGCAGTTCCTATGTTAGTTGGGGCTGTCACGCCATAACCAAAAGCGCCCTTGACCAAGGGTGCTCGGAATATGCAAAGTTGGCTGATTAATCGCCGACTATCGGGCGAGCACATAAAAACCCGCACTGCGTAAGCAGAGCGGGTTTTACTTTTTACATTTTATTATTCTTGAGAAATTAAAAATCCTTAACTTGCTCGCGTAATTTCGCGAGTTTTTCTTCGGCCACAGCCAATTTTTCCTTTTCTTTTTCCACTACTGCTTTGGGCGCGTTTTTAACAAATTCTCCATTCTCCAATTTGACCCGCAGACCGTTTAAATATTTTTCCGTCACCGCAATTTCCTTAGTCAGCCGCTCCGTCTCCTTTCCAGCATCAGCTAACCCGGCCAAGGTCAGATAAATTTCAGCCCCTTCAATGACCTTGATCGCGGAATTTTCCGGCTTAACGCCGCTCGCGCTTAAAGTTAATTTTTCCACCCGCGCCAAATGCTTGATAATTTCCGCTTGCGTTTCCCACAACTCTGTCTTCGCGCCGATAACCGTTATTTCAACCAACTTAACCGGTTCAATCTTATTTTCCGCGCGCAAATTTCTGATCGCCGTAATCAAATCTTTGACAAGTTCAAAATCATTATCGCCCGAAATGACAGGCAAACGCGCCAGGGATTTTATTTTGTCCCACAACTTCGTCTCCTTGCCGCCCGGCCACGATTCCACCATCAGCATTCTCTCTCCCGCCAGCTTATCCCAAATTTCTTCGGTGATAAAAGGCAGGTAGGGATGCCAGAGTTTTAATAAGACCTGCAAGGTGTATAATAATATTTCCTCTTTATTATTATCTTTCAACTTTTGACTTTCAACTTTATAAACCTCAAGATACCAATCGGCAAAATCGCTCCAGGTGAAATCGTACAAAATCTCGCTGGCCAAAGAAAATTCGCAATTATCCAATTGCCTGGTGGCTTCGGCGATTTTAACATTCAATTTATTTAACAGCCACTTGTCGGCCAAGGTAACCGGTTCCGGCGCTGTTTCCACTAAGCGCGGATTATCCGCGGCGGACAAAATATAGCGGGAAATATTCCAAAGCTTGTTGACGAAATTCCTGGCCGCCGCCGCTTTCTCTTCGTAAAACCTGGCGTCATTGCCGGCAGTCGTGCCTTTGATCAAAGACAAACGCAAAGCGTCCGTGCCGTATTTCTCAATGATTTCCAAAGGATCAAGGCCGTTGCCCAAGGACTTGGAGAACTTACGGCCGTCTTTGGCGCGCAAAATGCCGTGAATATAAACATCCTTAAAGGGAATATCATCTAAAGCGTAGGTGGTCATTAAAATCATTCTGGCCATCCAGAAAAATAGGATTTCATAACCCATTTGCATCCAGGTGGTCGGATGGTATTTTTCCAAATCAGCGGTTTTCTGGGGCCAACCCAAAGTGGAAAAAGTCCAAGCGCCCGAAGAGAACCAAGTATCCAATGTGTCTTCGTCTTGACGGACCTTGACGCTTTTACATTTAGGGCACTTCTCTGCTGGTTCGTCGGAATAAAATATTTCACCGCAATTGTCGCAATACCAAACGGGAATACGATGGCCCCACCAAATCTGGCGGGAAATGCACCAGTCGCGTAAATTATCAATCCAATGTAAATAAGTGTCATGGAATCTCTCCGGCGTAATTTTGATAATTTTATTCTTATCATGATTATGGCCGACGGTTACGGCTTCGCGCATCAAATCCTTCAGCGTCTTATTGCGTCCGGGAATTTGTTTTTTCACATCCACAAACCACTGCTCCATGGGCAATGCCTCTATCACATCGCCGAACCTATCCGATTTGCCCACGTTATGTTCAACTTCCTCTTCTTTAATGAATAAATCATTGGCTTTGAGCCAAGCCACGAATTTTTCTCGCGCCTGCAGAATGGTCAGGCCTTCGTAATCCTTGCCGGCGGCGGGAAGCATGCGGCCATCGCGGCCAATAACCGGAATAATGCCGATGTCCTTGTTCCGTTCATACATCTCAAAATCAACCTGGCTGTGCGCCGGAGTGACGCCGACCGCGCCCGTGCCGTAATTTGCATCCACATTCTTGTCGGCGATGATTGTAATGATAAGCGGTTTAGCCGCGCCCACATCCACAGTAAACTTTTGACCGATATATTTATTGTATCTGTTATCATCGGGATTAACCGCCACGGCCGTATCGCCTAATTTGGTTTCCGGACGCGTGGTGGCAATGGCAATGGGAAAATCCTGGCTGTATTTAAAAGTATAAACCGAGGTCTTAACGGTTTCATACACCAACTCGTCATCCGAACAAGTGGACTGGCCTTTGACCGACCAGTTGACCACGCGGTAACCGCGATAGATCAAGCCGTCTTTAAACATCCGGTGGAATATTTCGTTGACCGCTTTACTGCGCGGTTCATCAAAGGTATAAGCCAAGCGCGACCAATCGCAGGACGTGCCCATTTTTTTTATTTGCGACAAAATGACCGATTTTTTTTCTTCCGCATACTCGCGGATTTTTTTCAGCAGTTCCTCTCGGCCCAACTCCTGGCGCGGCTGCTTTATCCCCTGCTTCTTGAGCTCGTCTTCCACTCGGGCTTGAGTGGCCACGGCCGCATGATCGGTGCCGGGCACCAGTAGCGTTCGTTTGCCCTTGAGCCGCTGATAGCGCAATTCAATATCCATAATGGAATTTTCCAAGGCATGCCCCAAATGCAAGACGCCGGTAACATTGGGCGGGGGCATGGAAACAACAAATTTCTCCGGCCGGTTGCCGGGCAGATTGTCGGGATTAAAATAACCGGACTCTTCCCATTTGCGGTAGATTCCGTCTTCGACCAATTTGGCGTCATACGCCTTGTCCAATTCAATTTTTGGCATACAGGTAATGCTTTAATCCTACTAAAATACGCCGTTTTTTTCAAGTTCTTTTAAAAAACACCCTGGTAGTTACCGGGGTGTTTTAAAATTTTATTTTGTTTTATTCTTAATTTCTTTAATTTCTTCCGGTGTCATTAAACCTTGCAGTACGCCTTCAATAATTGCATATTTAATTGTCATATCCCATAATTTATCAGGCCCGCCGGACTGGCGTCCATTCATTATCCATTGAAAGAAAACCTCGTTCAAATTTCTTATAGGCAAGCTCACCAAAACGATATCATCTAGCTCAATGTCCTCGCCGATTTTTTTTCTCATCTCTTTTATCTGTTTTTTCTTTTCATTCAACTTTTTATTTTCTTGGCTAACGGTAAATTGAATGCCCACATTGACTCCTAAATGTGCTTCCTCCGCTTCTTCCGGCCGCCCTTCAACTTTAACGCCACGATAATGTCGTTTGCGCTTAATGGCAAAATCTATTTTGTGAGCCACGTCTTCATAAACATCTGTTCTAATCAGCTGGAAATCAGCACTAAAATCCCAAAACAATTTTTCCAAAAAATTAGATACTACTATCTCCGCCACAAAACCAATGGCTGCGGGATTGTCTAACAATTCTCCTTTTAATATCTGTTGCTTGCTCACAAATGGAGCCGCAGGCGCAAATTGGCCATAACCTTTTTCATCCTTAATAATCTGCTTATCCAATAAATTCCGCAACTCGCGTTTAGTAGTTTCAAACAGATACTTTTTTCTGACGATTTTAGACACGCTGTCAGGGTCTAAATAGTATTCAATGCCTAATTCGTAATCAGTAATTATGTCACCTATGGTTACGGGCTGTTTAAGGCCGGCAACATAATATTGCCCGTCTTTACAAACCACCAAACGCTCAGTCGGCTTTTTTTCCGGCCGATAATCAGGATTATTCAATCTTACTCTCTCCTCTTCCAACCGCTTGACTAATTCCTGTTTCTTTTTTTGGATATAGAAAATTTTCCTTTGGTTTTTTTCTGTTTTATCAATGGTTTTTTTACCGGGTTTTTGTCCTAATATTTCTTCCGTCTTGTTCCGGACATGCCAATTCAAAACGGTTTCTAACTCCGCTTTTTCCTCCGGTGTCACATCGTCTTTGCCTTCCTGCTTAATCTGTTCTTTAGCTATATCTCGATAAACGCCGGTGATAGTTTTTTCCAGTGATTTGCGCATAATTTTAAATTATTACAACAGCCGTATTATAACACAAAAACCGCCCGGCCAAAAGTGGCGAGCGGTTTTGTTTATTTTGAAATTTTTAGCGTCTTTCTTCTTTTTTGCCTTGGCGGCCTTCAATGATTTTCATCTCCACATTTTTCGGCACTTCCATATATCTGGAGAATTCCATGGAGTAATTGGCGCGGCCCTGGGTCATGGAGCGTACGATAGTGGCGTAACCGAACATTTCAGACAGCGGCACTTGCGCGCTAATGACTTTAACGGCTGAAGCGCCAACGCCGCGGTCTTCCATGGAATTGATGACGGCGCGGCGGGAATTCAAATCGCCGATGACATCGCCCATGAATTGTTCCGGGGTAATAACTTCCACTTTCATCACCGGTTCCAAAATAACCGGAGTGGCGCGCTTAGCGGCATCCTGCAAGGCCATGGAAGCGGCAATCTTAAAGGCGGCCTCGGAGGAATCAACTTCATGGTAAGAACCGTCATAAACAGTAACCTTGACGTCAATCAACGGATAGCCGGCCAGAATGCCGCGTTCGGTCGCTTCTTTGGCGCCCTTTTCAATCGGCTTGATAAATTCGCGAGGCACGACGCCGCCCTTGACTTCATCGGCAAAGACAAAACCTTGATTAGGTTCGGACGGTTCCACGCGCAGCCAGCAATGGCCGTATTGGCCGCGGCCGCCGGATTGACGGATATATTTGCCTTCGGCCTCGGCCTTGCCCTTGATGGTTTCGCGATAAGCGACCTGGGGTTTGCCGATGTTGGCTTCCACCTTGAATTCGCGCTTCATGCGATCAACGATAATGTCCAAATGCAATTCGCCCATGCCGGAGATAATGGTCTGGCCGGTTTCCTCGTCAGTGTGGACGCGGAAAGTCGGATCCTCTTCCGCCAGCTTGGACAAAGCCAGGGCCATTTTTTCCTGATCGGCTTTGGTCTTGGGCTCAATGGCGATATCAATAACCGGATCGGGGAATTTGATTGATTCCAAAAGAATGGGAAAAGACGGATCAGACAGAGTATTGCCGGTGGTAACATCCTTAATGCCGACTAAGGCGGCGATTTCTCCGGCATACACCTCGTCTATTTCCTCGCGCGAGTTGGCGTGCATGCGCAAAATGCGGCCGATGCGTTCTTTGTTGCCGGTCTTGTTGTTAATGATATAAGAACCGGATTTTAAGACGCCGGAATACACGCGATAGAATACCAATTTGCCGACAAACGGATCGGTGGCGATTTTAAACGCCAAACCGGCTAACGGCACATCATCGGAAACGGTCAGGGGGATTTCTTTCGTTTCATCATCAACGTCGTGGCCAATGGGAGCCGGAACTTCCAGGGGATTGGGCAAATATTCGGCCACGGCATTAAGCAAAAATTGCACACCCTTATTTTTTAAGGCGCTGCCGCATAATATTGGCACGAGCTTATTGGCAATAACAGCTTTTCTTAATGCTTTTTTCAAATCAATCACCGGAATTTCTCCACCGGCTAAATATTTTTCCATCAGGACCTCATCGGTTTCCACGATGGCTTCCACCAATTTGTGGCGGTATTCTTTGGCGCGCTCTATTTCATTGGCGGGCACATCGGTGATTTCCCATTTAGTGCCCAAATCATCCTGGTAAACTTCCGCCTTCATTTCAAATAAATCAATAATGCCGGTAAAGGTCTCGGCCGCGCCGATGGGTAATTGAATCGGATGGGCATGGGGGGTCAAGCGATCATAAATCGATTTGAGATCATTATAAAAATTAGCGCCCATGCGATCCATCTTATTGATGAAGCCCAATTTCGGCACTTTGTATTTTTCGCTCTGACGCCAAACGGTTTCCGATTGCGGCTCCACTCCGGCTACGCCGTCAAACACGATGACGCCGCCGTCCAAGACGCGCAAAGAGCGCTCCACTTCGGCGGTAAAATCCACGTGGCCCGGGGTGTCAATCAAATTGATTTGGATATCCTGGCCGCCCAGCCAATCAGCGTTCGGCCAATAACAAGTGGTGGCGGCGGAAGTGATGGTAATGCCGCGTTCGCGTTCCTGTTCCATCCAGTCCATAGTGGCTTCGCCTTCATGGACTTCGCCGATCTTGTGCTTTTTGCCAGTGTAGAATAAAATGCGTTCGGACACGGTGGTCTTGCCCGCATCAATGTGGGCGATAATACCGATGTTTCTAATTCTTTCTAATGGTGTTTTACGGGGCATACTTTAGTTAATTACGAATTACGAATTATGAATTACGAATGTAAAATGTAATACGTAATAAGTAATATGTGATTCTTTTAAAAATTACTTATTACTTTATTACTAGTTGCTTATTACTTATATTAAATTTTATAAAACTTTTTAGAAGAGGCGAAAGCACGGGCTGTCGCCTCAAAAAATCAACTTCGCAACGCCGAAATAATTTCCTGTACGAGCTTTAAATCTTCTGACGGAATAATGCCATCTGGAGTCATTAAATTCATCTTTCTGACCGCCTCAACAAATTTTTCTGCCCAAGCTTTGGCTTCCCTTCCAGAATCAAAACAGGCATCTGTGTTAAGTATGGAGCGATGGTATTCACCCCCATTATACAATTCAATCCAGGCCACAAATTTACCTTTGGTTTTCGGATCCTTTGATGGACCGCCAAAAGTGCATTTTATATCATCTCCGCGCGTCTGAATAACTAATGCATCAATTATTCTTATTCCTCCCATGCTTTTTTCTCCTTATGGTTGATTTTTTATTTTAATGTTCTAGTTACTTATTACGTATTACTTTTTTCTTATTACTTCTTTATCTGGAAAAATGCGCGAAGGCCCGGTTGGCTTCAGCCATTCTGTAAGTGTCCTGCTTCTTCTTGATGGCAGTACCCTCGCTGTTGTAAGCGGCGATTAACTCCTCTGCCAATTTAACGGCCATGCGCCGGCCCCTTTTGGCCTTGGCGGCGCCGATAATCCAACGACAGCCCAAAGTATAGCTGCGGGAAGGACGAACAGCCATCGGCACTTGATAGTTGGCGCCACCGACGCGGCGACCCTTGATTTCCACGGTCGGAGCGGCGTTTTTAATGGCCGTGTCAAAGACAACCAAAGGATCATTCTTGGTTTTTTCAGAAATGATCTCCAAGGCCTCATAGACGATATTCTTGGCGACTGATTTCTTGCCGCGCTCCATGATATAGTTGATGAATTTGGCAATATCTTCGCGATTGTATTTTTCATCGGGAGCAATCACTCTTTTTGTTGCTGGTTTGCCTCTCATATAATATTAGTATTAATCCTTAAACGTCATCCTCAAATTTTTTGCAGCGAGTAATCGAGCTAAAAAATGTTTGGGGATCCAATACTATAAATACTGGATTCCCGCCCCTGCCGGCAGGCAAGGTACGCGGGAATGACGAAGGGAAATTATTTAGTCGCTTTTTTCTCTTTCTTCATTCCATACAAGCTACGACCGCGCTTGCGATTAGCCACGCCGGCGGAGTCATAAACACCGCGGACGATATGATATCTGACACCAGGCAAATCCTTGACCCTGCCGCCGCGTACCATGACAATGGAGTGCTCTTGCAGGTTGTGGCCGATGCCGGGGATGTAAGCCGTAACCTCTTGGCCATTAGACAAACGGACGCGGGCGATTTTGCGCAAAGCGGAGTTCGGCTTTTTCGGCGTAGTGGTTCTTACCACCGTGCAGACGCCGCGCTTAAAGGGATTGCCCTTTCGCATAGTATGTTTGCGGCGATGCAAACTATCCAAAGTGGTCTGGATATCAGGCGTCTTGGATTTGGCGGCTTTGGATTTGCGGCCCTTTTTAAGCAATTGATTTATTGTAGGCATAACTGAAATAATTACAAAATTAAATTAGATTTGATTTCCTTACTGTCATCCCAAGCGCAATATAAACGATAATGGGAATGAAGCGAAAGGACTCCAAGTTTTAATTATAAAAAATTTCAATCAAACGTCTAAATTCAGCTAAAGTTGCCAAAATTCATTAATGCCGGCGGAAAGCTCACGTTCAATAAGCGAACGACCGGCAGAGAATGAAAAAATCCCAATTCCGGAATGGGACTTTTCGGATAACTTGGCTAATTTTAAACAATTTAACCGAAAAAATTTTTGCTATTTTTTACAGATATTATTTTAACCGATTTAAGTCCAAAAGTCAATGTTAACGTAATTTTTACAAAAATCTGCTCAAAATATTAATCATGCTCTGAAACAACCCGCTAAAAATACCGATATTAGTGAAACTGTCAACCAAAACCAAAGCCAACAAAACATACGGCCCGTATAGGGAATATTTTTCCTTAAACTCAATGAACTTATCCGGTATGGCGGCCAATAAAACTTTGGAGCCGTCCAGCGGCGGAATCGGAATCAGGTTAAAAACAAAAAGCGAAACATTAACTAAAATAACTAAGAATAAAAAATTAGTCAGCAAATTTAACGGGCCCAAAACCGGTGAAACTATTTTAAACAAAAAAACAAAAACAATTACTCCTAAAAAATTGGACAAGGGACCGGCAAAAGACACCAAAGCCATTCCCCAGCGGCCGGAGCGCAGATTGTAGGGATTAACCGGCACGGGTTTGGCCCAACCGAAACCGGCTACCAATATCATGACAAACCCCAGCGGATCCAGATGCGCCAAAGGGTTAAAGTTCAACCGTCCCTCATCCTTGGCGGTGGAATCGCCCAATAAATTGGCGGCTAAAGCATGGGAAAACTCATGGACGGTCAAAGTAACTAAAATCGCTAAAACCCAAGAAAGAAAAAACAACGGTTCGGTGAAAAGCCAATTCAGAGGCATAAGAATCAATTAAAATTAATAATCAAATCTTACCATATTTGACGTATTTATTCAAATGTGATATATTCAGAACATAAATTATCAATTATTTTAATTCTTAATTTAGCTCATAACTGTTCCGCCGGACGGCGGATCTTAATTCGTAAATTAATACCTCTATGCCTAAAGCATGTTCCGTTTGCGGCCGCGGCACCAGAAGCAGTTTTTCCGTTTCCCACTCCAATATCAAAGCCAAGCGAACTCAGAAAATAAATCTGAAAAGCAAAAAATTGAACGGCAAATCAACTGTTATCTGCACCGCCTGCCTTAAAACCAAAACAAAAAAACAAAAGTAATCATGGTGGCTGCGCCATTATGACGATCCCGGCTCCGGCCGGGCTTTTTGTTATTTTTATTTTAAAGTGGTATAATTAATAAAAATAAAAAATCAGTTTTATGCAAATTAAGCATAACGGCTAATAAACGGCTGAATAATGCCAATAAACATATGACCATACAAAACACCGAGGAGAACGTGGGGAGGTGTATTTGCGGCCAATGCTCTTCCTACAACGATTACCTGAAAAACAAACGGGAATTACTATTCTGCGCCGCCGGCAAAGCCAGTTGCGAACTCAAAAAAAGCGGTTGCTTATGCGGCAGTTGTCCAATCGCCACCGAATATAATTTTAACGGCGGCTATTGTTGCATTGATGGAGCCGCAAAGTAACAAAAATAAAAAATAAAAATTAATCGCCCTTTTGTCAAATAAGGGCTGATATTAAAAGTGAAAAAGCCGCCGGCCGAAGCCCGCGGCTTTTAAAATGAAACTAATCGCAAACCTTACAAAGTGTGCGCTTCGTAAACCGTCTTATAAGCAAAAATCTCATCTTCATTAAACCAGACGTAGATCTCTCTCTCGGCATCGGTTTTATCGGCGGAAGCGTGAATCAGATTGGCCACGACTTTCTTTTCACTGTCGGCGTGGGAATAAGAAACGTGGGAATAATCGCCGCGAATCGTACCGGGAATAGCGGATTTGGGTTCAGTGGCGCCCACCATCATGCGGACGTTCTCAATAGCGTCAACACCCTCAACCACAAAAGCTAAAACCGGACCGGAAGTAATGAAGTCAACCAAATACTTCCTGATGTGTTCGCCGCGACGAACGGCGATGTCTTCAGTGTAATGCGCTTTGGCCTTGGCTTCATTCACCCAAGCCAGGCGCATGGCCACGATCTTCATGCCCACCTTCTCAAAGCGAGCGACTATTTCTCCCGTTACGCCGCGCTTGACCGCGTCGGGTTTGAGCAAAACCAGTGTTCGTTCAATCATATAATTTTTAGTGTTTATCAATTATCGTCATCCTCAGAATTTTCGCGTTAAGGCCTAATGGCCGAAGCGAAAATGTCTGGGGATCCATAATGATTATTTTAAATATTTTTTAATGACATTTATCACATCGGCCGGGGTATGCTGGGCTTTGACAAAATATTCTTCGGCTCCCAATCGTTGCCCCTTTTCCTGATCCGATTCCTGTCCTAAGTTAGTCATGATAATTACGGGAATGTTTTTGACTGCGGTCTCGCTTTTTAATGAGCTCAAAACCGTAAACCCGTCCACTTCCGGCAGAATGATATCCAACAGGATAATGTTCGGTTTTTCGCCTTTGGCCAACTCAATCGCTTGGCTGCCCCGATCGGTTACCGTAACCTCGTAGCCCTCTTCCTCCAATCGCAACTTATACATATCAACAATCATGGTGTCGTCTTCTACGAGCAACACTTTAATTTTGTCACCTGGCATAGTAATAAATATTAATTATAACGACTCTCCGGGCGGAGAATTTTTAATAACAACAAGAAAATCTTAACAAAAATAACCGCTAAAGTCAAAAAATCAATCAGCCGGGGCAAAATCCTGGCCATCGCTCAACAACCGTACGTCGCCGTCTGAATCAGTCCGGAAAACCCTGGTTCCCAATTCTTTCAAATAATACAAAGTGCGGTAATGGGGGTGGCCGTACTGATTATCGGCGCCGACGGAAACCACGGCGTAGGCCGGCGCCACCGCTTGCAAAAATCCCTTGCTGTTGGCGTTGGTTGAGCCGTGATGCCCGATCTTAAGCACCCCGGATTGAAGTTTAACTCTTGATTGCAACAATAAACTTTCTTCGTTTTCAAAGTCCCCGGTGTATAAAGCCGTGGTTGAACCATAAACCAGTTTAAACACGATTGAGCTGTTGTTAAGATTGGCCGGACGCTCGCCCGACAGATTGTTTTCCGGCGTTAAAAACTGCAAAGTCAAACCGCCGATTATTTCTTCTTGCGGCCGGTCAATTATCTCCACCGGAATTCTTTTCTCTTCAATCAATTTTAAAAACTCCGAATAATCAGGCGCTACATGACCGGCTCCAGTCATGATTATTTTTTCCACCCGGTAACGCCGCAAAACTTCCACCAAGCCGGCAACGTGATCGCTGTGCGGATGGCTCAAAATAACCAGCTCAATCGTTCGGTCCGTCGGCGGCAAATATTTGCCCAAACCGTATAACACGCCATTGTCGGGTCCGCCGTCAACCAGAATATCTTCACCGTCCGGCGCGATGATAAGCGAACTGTCGCCCTGGCCGACATCAAAAAATATCAATTCCAAAGACGAAGTGGAGCGGGCGCTGAAAGTTCCCAAAACAGCGCCGGGCTGGCGCTGATACGAATTAACGACGATTAACAATAAAACTGCGACAAAAATTCCGATTAAATATTTTATCTGCTTTGCTGTCATGAATGAATTATAACATATTTTCGGTAATAATTTTTGTCAACAAAAAAGTCAGCGTGGATTTTTTTATTTCCTAATTTCGTAATAAAAAAACCTCCGATATCGGGGGTTTTTAGGTAAAAAATGTTAATAAAAAGATTATTTTATTATTGGACAACGGTAATATCTTCCGAATAGGTATTATTGTTCTCATTTACTTCTGAAAGTTCACTCGGTTCATCCACTTTGACGGTGAAAGTTTTTTTGCCGCTGGCAATGAATTTGCCGCTATAAGTTATCTCAAAAATCTGGCTGGTGCCGAGCGGCCTGGAAACAGAAGGATAATCACCGTGGTTAATGGTGGCAATCGTAAAGTCCTGGCCGATAAAAGAGACGTTGCGCAAGCCAGCCGAACCGGTCAGAGCCGAACCGGTATTTTTGATTTGCAACACCACGTTATAATTAGTGTTGACTTGGGGTTGGGAAACGGGAAAGATAATATCATAAATCACCAAATCGGGATTGGTCGGCGAAGTCACGGCCAAATTATAAACCAAACTGTAAAGAATGGACAAGCCACGTTCAGCCGCGGTAACCGAGGTCTTGCCGCTGGTATAAACCATGGTTGTCGGTACATTGCTAATCACCGAACTGTCCTTATAGCCGTTGGCCTTGAAGCCATCGGTTGTCACCTTTCTTTTTTTGCCGTCGTCAATCAAATAAACATCATTGGATTTGGCGTATTTAATCAATGAACCGTCGGGCAATTTTGAGGCGGAAGTCAGAATGCAAGAATTGTCCCTGATATAATCTGTTTCAAAAGAACTTTGAATAACCACGACGCGCGCTTGCCAGTTATCGCCATAAAGCGCGCGGACTTCGCACAGAACGCCGCCGGGAGTAACGGCAAAAACCTTATTGCTATTGTCAAATCGCACCAGATTGCTCCCCGGCCTGACCATAACATTTTTGCCATTGTCTAATTGATCAAACTCATCTTGAGTGATGACTTTGATTTTTTGCTCCGACCAGCCGCCGCTGTACCAAGTGAAAAAGGTGGCTTGATTGGAAAACAAATGGCGTTTTAAATCGTCATCAATAATATAAACTGCCGGGCTGGCGGCGGTTTTAACCAAATCTCCGGCCATGGGCAAATAAGCGGCTTGAGCCGGTTGGCCGCTAATGACGATAACCGTAAAGACGGCAACCAGAATCAAAAATATTTTTTTCATAACATTACCTTTAACAAGGTCGATCTTCATTAATATTATACCATCTGAAACAAAAAAATACCAAACCCGGGGTTTGGTATTCAGATTAAAGTTCAAGGTTAACTTGGTTTATAACATCGGCTCAAATCAGCTAAACGCATTAACACTTGATCCAAGCCGCCTTGCTGTTCGGCTTGATCAATAATATTAACTTCCATCGGGGAGAATTGCTTCGTTTCCGACATGGCCTGGGCGATCCAATTGCCACCACTCATAACATCATGGATCTGCTGCACCGCTGACTGAAGAGGCGGATCCAAACCTTTTTCACTCTCCTTTAGCGCCTGCAAGATGGGGGTGCCGCAGGCAAGCAAATTGCCTAAGATCGCATAGAAAGACCTATACTGATCGGCGCGGGAAGGAATCTGACCCTGGGCAATTCTCATGACTACTGTAGCCATCATCCCGCTTATTTGCGCGGCTTTAATGGCGCACACTTCGGCTGTTGAAAACATTGCGGATGTATTTAATGCTTCCGCAAAACTTCGGCCGCCTTGAATATCTTCAACGATTTTTTTAATGCCGCAATCAAATTCATCGGCATCGGATAGCTGACGGCAAATAACGCTCAACGCTTGCGCCAGCGGCAGGCGGCCGGTATTCAACAGGAACGCCAAATCGAACCAAAACGTTTGATATTGCAAAGCTCGCACCATAGTTGTTCTCCTTATTATTTTTGCTTAGCCAAACTTGGCGTAAGCGGGTTGCGGTTGTAAAGTGCCAAAAAGTTCCTAAATTCAGATTAAATCATTCTTTTAATCCTGTCAAGGGGGGATAAACGTAGGCCTTATTGCGTTTTTTAAAATACGCTCATGAAAATTAAACGGGCTATGTTTTTTTACTTTGCAGCCACAGGAACCAAAATAATAAAATGTAAGAAAAAACCAACGCCGACGCGCCGAAACCTGCCAGCCCGACAGAGCTTAACGGCCAAGAATTAATCCAAACGGAAACTATCAGCCAATATTGAACCAGCGGCCAAATCAGCCAGCCGATAACTTGGCCTAAAAGCGAAACGATTGCCCCGGCCAAGGCATCAAGCAAACCCAAAATCATTAACGGCGGGATAATCGGCAAAATCAGTAAATTAGCGGGCAAAGACCATACGGACAAACGACCAAAATAATACAAGATAAGCGGCAGAGTGGCAAGCTGCGCGCTGACTGTGGTCAAAATTATTTCTTTCACCTGCCATAATTCCGGCCAATTTCTGAAACACCGTTTAAGCACCGGCAGCAGATAACCCAAGCCCACAACCGAAGCAAAAGACAATTGAAAACCGACATCATCAAGCAAAGTGAAAGGATTGGCCAGCAACATGATCGCGGCGGTAAAAACCAAAATATTTTTCAGTCCGGTCAGCCGACCCAGAGTTACAGCATAAAGAGCCGCCAGCGCCATAATCGCCGATCTGACGGCCGAAGCCGGAGCGCCGACTAAGGCCACGTAACCGGCAATGATTATCGCCGCGGGCCAAAAAGTTTTCTGGCGCTTAACGCCCAAAGCCAGAAGCAAACTTAAAATAATGGCAAACATCACCACTAAATGAGAACCGGAAACAGCGATGATATGCGTCAAACCCAGGTTGGCAAAAATCGTATTGTAGGATTCCGGTATGCCGCGGCTATCGCCCAAAATAATGCCTTTAATGATTGAGGCCTGCGGCTCGGGCAGAGAATTATTAATGCCTTGAGCCAGCCAGGATTTTATGCGCCCGATATAACCCGGGATCGACCACTTGCCCGGCGGCGCCAGCGGCCGCACTTCGGCTAAAATGCAAGAAACAAAAATTTTATCTTTTCTTAAATACTTGGCGTAATTAAAATCATCTATAATCCCCGGCCGGGTCAGACGGCAAATGATTTTAACTTGTTCAGCCAATCGCCACTCCGCATCATGATACTTTCATAATTTTTTCCAAAATTTCCAAGCGAGCTTTGCTCGCAAATTGTTTCGAATTCTGATTTATATTTAGCCAAAATTTCCCACGGCTTCGCCCAATCCCAAATTACATTTTTATCCAGCAGGCGGCGGTTCGTTCCGATTTTTTCCGCAAAAGATTTTATTGCTATAAAATCTTTAGACAAAGCCAATTTTTGGGCGCAATTAGCGTCTTTTATCCAGTTTCTCAAAAGTTCGTTCCAATTGTTTCCCGTTCGCCCAAAATCAGATCTCTGCCTATTGAGGTCTGTTTTTGTTTTGATCAATTCTGATTTTCTTTTCAGATAAGCGTCTTTGTCTATCAGCTCATCTAAATATGAATCGATTAGCTTGTCTAATCTATTGTCTGCTTCCTTGGTTTTTACTTTGAGATTTTGGGCGAAAATTTGCGATGATTGGTCTTTTTCTTTTTCCCACACATCTACTTGTTCTAACATATTCTTAGCCCAATCATCGCTAATGGATATTTTTTGAAGCCGGCTTTTCAGTTGTTCGGCCAGCAAGTCCTCGCTCAAATACTTTTGCGAGCATTTGCCCAGTCGTTTTGTGCAGCGATAATAGCGATATCTGCCTTTTGACCACTGGGCGGTTATGGCCGCGCCGCACTCGCCGCAAGTGAGCAGTCCGGTAAAAGGAAAATAGTGGCATTTTTTGCTTTTTCTCGGTCTGGCTCGCCGGTTGAGCAGGTTTTGTACGGCTTCAAAAATATCCAAGGAAACAATCGGTTCAAAATTGCCTTCAAATTCCTCGCCCCTGTGCGTAATAATTCCCAGATAAGCCTTGTTGTTCAAAATCCTTTTGACCGAACTTTTGGTCAGCGTTTTTCCCGAGCGGTTAATTACGCCCCAAAAACTCAGGCGCTGACCCATACTTTTTAAAGTGTGATTGCCGGTGGCAAAGTCCTTAAACACTTTTTTGACTATTCTGCTTTTGATTGGATCTGGCTCAATATTTCTCGTTTTCAGATTATTGGTGTAGCCGAATGGAGCTAAGTTGTACCACTCGCCCCGCCTGAGTTTCTGCCTGATGCCTCGTTTTACATTTTCGCTTAAATTGTCCGAGTAATATTTGGACTGGCCGAATGACACCTGAAGCATAAATAGCCCCTGCGGAGTCGGCTCAAACCAAAAAGTGGGAAAGCGCAAAGAAGCCAGCTTGCCGTCGTCTATGAGGTAAATGATCTGCCCTCCGTCCACGCTGTTGCGTGCTAGGCGGTCTGGGTGCCACGAGAGCAGGCCGACGGGCTCATCGCTGGCTTGTATCTTGGCAATCATTTCGTTAAACACCTTTCGACCCGGCTTCTTGGCGCTTTTACTCTCGGTGAATTTCTCTATCACCTCAATGCCCTCTTTTTGAGCATAATCCGCCAACTCCGCCAGCTGGGCTTCAATGCTCATCTTTTGCCTTTCTTCATCCTCGGTGGATTTACGAGCATAGAGATAGTATTTCATAGGGTTGTGTTACGTAACGTGCTACGTAGCAAGCTACGTAACAACGAAAATGTAAAGCGAGGTTAAAAATTGGCTTTGTCCTTTCGCTATTAAGCGAAAGAGCGGAAAAAATCGGTAAAAGCTTCGCTTTTCATCCCTTCGCAGATGGGACATATATTGATCCCAGTTGCGAAGGGATTACGAACCGCCGCCTGCTGGATAAAAATGTAATTTGGGATTGGGCGAAGCCGTAAGAAATTTTGGCTAAATATAAATCAGAATTCGAAACAATTTGCGAGCAAAACTCGCTTGGAAATTTTGGAAAAAATTATGAAAGTATCATGATGCGGAGGATATTGAACGAAGTGCGAACATTTTTTCAAGAAAAACCATATAATCCAAAACCGAAATCCCAAGGCCGTGGCGGGAATCCCACGGGCAAGAAATGACTGGGGGTTGGGGGGAAGGAA
>JBAYFY010000010.1:0-37781 GCA_041666945.1 Candidatus Buchananbacteria bacterium
ACTTGCAGTTTATGTCTCGGTTTGGTCGTCGGTCTGGGCTTAGGTCTGATCGTCGGTTTGGTCTTCGCTCTGGGCGCTGGTCTGGGCGCTGGTCTGACTTGCAGTTTATGTCTCGGTTTGGTCGTCGGTCTGGGCTTAGGTCTGGTTACTGGTCTGGGCGCTGGTTTGAAATATCTGACCAAAACATTTCTGCCGGCTTGTCGCGCCATCGGCCGTTGGCTGATTGCTTCCGAATAATTTATTTTCGCACCTTACGTGCCCGCTGGAAAAATCCGGCGGGCGCTTATTTTACAAATATTTTTTAACTGTCTCCTTGGCTTTATGGAATTTTTCTTCTAACGCCCAAGTGCTGGGGATCACCTGCCAGCGCGGGTGGCTTTGCCAAACTTCTTTAATTAAAATATCTCGTTTAATCGCCTCTTCCAGCGAAGTGTAGCGATTTTCATTGTTATGCTTGCCGTATTTTTTCGGTTGCGATAGCGCGATGGTTTCCAAATGAATGACTGAATCATAATCCAATAATTCTTTTTCAAAATCAATTTCGTATAAAGCCGCGAATTCCTCAATCCCGCCGGGCATATAAGCCGCGCCCGACGGCAAGCCGTTATCGCACAATAAAAGATTGGCGCCCTTGCGCTCGGCCATCAGCGAATAGGCGTCCTCCAATGATTTCTGCAAATGCAAGACGCTTTTCTGAAAGGAATACTGCCACCCGTCGCACCAATCCAAGTGTTTGCCCGGCAAAGGAAAACCGCCGGCCAAAAGCAAAGTCGCCGCTTCAGGCACGGTGATAATGGCGTCGCCGAATTCTTCTTTCAATAAATTAATAATTGAGGTTTTGCCAGCGCAAGGCCCGCCGGTGATAACGACTTTTTTGATTTCTGACATATATTTCACTATTATCCTCCTTTATTTTTTATATCATCCCTTGTTTTTTACTGCTTTTTTTCATCGTTTTCGTTTTTCTTACTGTCATCCCTTTGTTTTTCTTACTGTCATCCCCGCGCAGGCGGGGATCCATCATTCAAATCATTTCTTCATCGTTTTCGTTTTTCTTGCCTTCCTCCCCCTTATCTTTCACCGTCATCCTTTTTATCTTTCACCGTCATCCCCTTTGTTTCTCACCGTCATCCCCGCGCAGGCGGGGATCCATTATTTAAATCATTTCTTTATATAGATCTTTCCAATCTGGATTCATTTCTTGTATAATCCGTATTTTCCATTGCCTATTCCAATTTTTTAGCTGTTTCTCTTTTAAAATTGCCTCACTAATACTTTCAAAAACTTCATAATATACTAATTTATCTACATTATACTTCTCCGTAAAACCATTAATAAATTTATTCTTATGTTCCCAAACTCTTTTTAGTAGATTATTAGTTACACCGATATATAACGTTCCATTCTTTTGACTGGCCAAAATATAGACATAGGAATATTTAGTCATAGAATTTCAACTACTTGGATTCCCGCCTTCGCGGGAATGACGGAGAGGTTGTTGGATTCCCGCCTTCGCGGGAATGACGAAGAAGGTTCGCGGGAATGACGAAGGAGGAGGATTGGATTCCCGCCCCTGTCTGCCGGTAGGCAGGGTACGCGGGAATGACGGAGGGGGAGGATTGGATTCCCGCCCCTGTCTGCCGGTAGGCAGGGTGCGCGGGAATGACGGAGGGGTATCGTGAAAATTTAATTCAACCTGGATTCCCGCCTTCGCGGGAATGACGAAGAAGGTACGCGGGAATGACGGAGGGGTTGTTGGATTCCCGCCTACGCGGGAATGACGAAGAAAGTGCGCGGGAATGACGAAGAAAGTGCGCGGGAATGACGAAGGAGAGGTAAACGTATTTGGCGGGGTAAAAAAATAGAGGCGATGAGTCCTCTATTTAATGATGTAAAAAAATAAAAAATCTTATCATACGCGAACTAAGATTATTATTTCCGACATTAAACCGTGGCCGAAGTCAACCCGAACTTCAAAATCTCCGGCCTCTTTCAAATGGCCCGGAAAGATTATTTCGGCTTCGCCAAGATCAAAACCCAATTTCTTTAACGCGGCTTTGACTTCTTGTCCGGTTATGGCCGCATACAACTTGCCGTTTTTATTGGCCTTGCCCTTGATTGTCACTTTGCGGCCGCGAATTTTTTCCGCCAGGTCCTGGTATTTGCCGACGGCGCTTTCTTGCGTTTTGACTTTTTTCTCCGCTTCCCGCTTGATTTTAGCCAGATTGTCGGCGGTTGCCGCCACAGCCAATCCTTGCGGCAACAAATAATTGCGCGCGTAACCCTCGGCCGCCTCCTTAACGTCGCCGCGTTTGTAAGTATTGGAATTTTTTAAGTAAACAATTTTCATAATTTATTTGCGTCATTGCAATCACTAAGCGGTTATTTCAGCAATTCTATCGCTTTAGCCAACTGCGGATCGCGATCATTGTTATAATCGTCTTCAGTCAAATCCACCTTGACATCCGGCTCAATCCCCTGATCGTCAATGGAAGAACCGTTAGGGGTAAACCATTTGGCTATCGTCAATTTAATCTGGCTGCCGTCGGGCAAGTCCGTCAAATCCTGCACCGAGCCCTTGCCGAAGGTCTTCATGCCGACTAAAGTGGCTTTGCCCCAATCCTTTAGAGCGCCGGAAACTATTTCCGAGGCCGAGGCGCTGCCGCCGTCAACCAAAACAACGGTTTTATAATCAATCAGGCGCGGATTGGCGTAAGCGCGATGATCGGTTTTCGTGCCGTCGCGATTTTTTTCCGATACCACGACTCCTTCGCCGTTCCACTCGCCCGCCATTTGCACGGCCGATTCCAGGTAGCCGCCGGGATTGTTGCGCAGATCAAGAATAACGCCTTTGACATTTGGCTTCGTTAAAATATTTGAAATGGCTTGATCAAAAAGCGGCATAGTATCGTCATTGAATTGCCGAACTTTAATCTGGGCAATCGCGCCGCCGGCCAGATATTCCAAAGTCAAACTCTTAACCACGATGGGGGCGCGGGTAATTTCAATTGCTTGCGATTCGGTCCAGCCGTCGCGATAAACAGTCAAATTAACTTTAGTGCCGGCTTTGCCGCGAATCAAATTGACTGCCTGCTGGGAACTCATGCCCTCGGTGGACGTGCCGTTGATTTTTATAATCCAATCTTTGGGTTTTAAACCGGCTTTCATGGCCGGCGAATCATCCAGGGGTGAAACGATTATAAGCTGGCTGTTTTTGACCGCGATTTCCGCGCCGATGCCCTCAAAAGCGCCCTTAAGATCATCCTGAAACTGCTGGGCGTCGGAGGGAGTCAAAAAAACCGAATAAGGATCGCCCAAAGCCGCCACCATGCCTTGCAAGGAACCGTAAAACAACTTGGTATCGGGAATATCCTGGCTGTAGTATTTATTATGAATAATACCCAAAGTGTCCCAATATAATTGGAAATCAACATTTTTTTTCAGGTATGCCGGCAGTGCGGCTCCGGCTTCGCCGGCAGTAGAGCTGGCCGGTTCTGCCGCTTTCACGGCGCCAGCCGCCGCTTGGTCAGTCGCGCCCTTGATGACGGTGTTGTCGGATACGATTTTACCTCGGCCGCCAACCGCCGCGCCGATAAAAAAGCTAAGCAAAATCAAAAGCGCCGCAAGCCATAGGGCTAAAGGCCGACGCAAAAAAGACCAGCGCGATGGCTTGTCTGATAGCTTATTTTGGAGCGGATTATTATTTACGGCTGAATCCATAAAATGGGGATAACTTTTGACATAATTATAGCATAAATGACGGGGCAGGCAAAACCAGCCGCGATTATCGGTTGCGGCAGAGCAAAATAAAAACCTCGGATTGAAATCCGAGGGTAAAAGACGCTAATTGTTATTGTTAATGCCAAATTAATCAATGACAACGACAACGTATCATGAGAATCAATTATTCAAAACCAAATTCGTTATCAATGTTTGAGCTACGGCAATCCGTTCCGTTCTATTGATTGAGGAATGAAAAAAACCAAAATCATAAGACAACTGCGCGCCGCCTTCCCATAAACCCCACCTGGACACCTTGGCCCCGCCGATTCTAAACCGAGAACGCATGAATTCATCAAGCGGCGTGCCGAAGTCGGTGCCACGGGCGGAAATCGTAATTTGTTGATCGTCAACCGTGGCCCAAACCACGGCCAGGGAAAAACCTTTAATGCGAATAAAAAAATCAGCTACCCGAGCAATGACCGTGGCTTCCTTGGAGCTGATTTCTCCGGCATAAGCCACTACTTTCATGCCTTGGGTGGACATGGAATTGAGAGCGCATTTAAGCGCTTCCATGTAACTTTGGGAAATCTGGTAATTAATGAAAAACTGCAAGTCAGCTTCTTCAGCCATGCTGGCCACTTGGGCAAATGCCTCACGGTCATTCCGTCCGGCGCTGATCAAGCCCTTGGTATCCGTATAAATACCCAAGGAAAGCAGCAGGGGCAAATCCTTGAAATCACCGTTGAGTTTGGCGGTATTTAATAAATTCAGCCCGATAAGCAATTCGCACATCATAGTGGCGCAAGCGCCGCAATCTTCCAACCAGACAAAACTATCATCGGTTTCTCTGATTTTTTCATTCCGATGGTGATCAATAACTACGGCGAAATTAAGTTTATCTTTGGCGTGTTTCAGACGACTGTCGCCCGGCGAATTGGAATCAACCATGACGTAGCAATTGCTATCCGGGAATTCGGTCCAATCGCCAATCGGCCGCATCCGCCTGTCCAAAGACAGCTTGTTGATAATTGCCTCATTCTGCTCATCGGCCGATTCATCGCAATATAAAATAGTGATTTGATCAATGCCAAGCGATTTGGCGATAAACCTCACGGCTTCGGCCGAACCCATAGAATCAGGATCCAAATGGGTTAGGATGACAATAACCGGTTTTTTAGCGCTTTTTGCTTTTTCCAGGATATGCTTCAACTTCTCCAATCTGTCGCTTTCCATTTATTGTTCTCCTCGCCGATTTTACGATCGGCTTATGTTTACTTGTTTTTCCCAATTTTTCAATTTTAATGTGCCTCTTAACCGTTAAGTTAACCTAATTTGGCTAATTTTGTCAAGGCCGGGCTGTGGATAATTAATACCCGGATTAGCCGGGCATTAATTATCAATTTTTTCTTCCGCTTAAAAAGTTTTATAATTTGCCATTTTTTATTTGCCGTCTGATCGTTTCCATTAGTCGCAGATAGAAATCAAGATTATTAAGGGTGGCCAAACGCATAGCCAACGGTTCGCCGGTTTTAAACAAATGATGCAAATAGGCCTTGGAAAAATTCTTTAAATTGGTATTATTGATTGGTGAAAAATCATTCTTGTATTTGGCGTTAGTGATGTTGATGGTTTCATAAAAATCCGCCTCCTCCGTCATTCCCGCTTTCTCCTCCGTCATTCCCGCTTTCTCCTCCGTCATTCCCGCTTTCTCCTCCGTCATTCCCGCTTTCTCCTCCGTCATTCCCGCGTAGGCGGGAATCCAGTGTTTCTTATATAAATTTTTATTTATGAATCCCCGCCCCTGACTGCCAGTAGGCAAGGTGCGCGAGGATGACGATAATAGTGATACCTGCTTAAATAAATACAACCGTCCATGCCTGGCTTCGCGGGTCGGAATGACGCAATCAAACATATCTATCCCGCGTTTGACCGCTTCAATAATGTTTTCCGGCGTGCCCACGCCCATCAAATAACGCGGTTTGTCAGCCGGCAACTGCGGCGCCAGATAATCCAATACCCCGTACATTTCTTTGTTGGTTTCGCCGACGGCCAGACCGCCTACGGCATAACCGTCAAAATTCAATTTAACCAAGTCATTCAACGATTGCTCGCGCAAATCCCTATACACCCCGCCCTGGACGATAGCGAAATATAATTGCTTATCCTGGTTTTTGCTTCTGGACTTTCGGCTTTTAACCACCTTGGCCGCTTCCTTGGCCCACTTGGTTGTAATCTCAACCGCTTCCTTGACCTCCTGATGCTTGGCGGTTGACGGCGGACAGACGTCCAGAATCATAGCGATATCCGAACCGATGACTTTTTGAATATCCAAAACCGATTTGGGCGTCAAAATATGTTTGCTGCCGTCCAAGTGCGAACGAAACTCCACGCCCTGCGGCAGGATTTTTCTGATTTTGGCTAGCGAAAAGACCTGGAAACCGCCTGAGTCGGTTAGAATGGCTCCGCGCCAATCCATGAACTTATGCAAACCGCCGGCGGCAGACAGCACTTCCCTGCCCGGCGTCAAATACAAATGGTAAGTGTTGGATAACAATATCGGCGAACCGAGTTGCCGCACGTCCGCGGCCGTCAGATTCTTGACCGCGCCTTTAGTGGCAATCGGCATAAAAAACGGCGTCTTAATGATGCCGTGAGCGGTTTTTAATTTTCCTAACCGCGCCTGGGATTTTTTGGATTTTTTAGACAGTTTAAAATACATCCGCAATAACATTAATTGTTTGTCTTGCTCCCCCTTTATGAATTTACTCTTTTATTCTACGATTCCCGACAAATTGCCCATGATGGGATCGGAGAAAGCCGTGGTAACCGCTTTAACCGTTTTAGAAATATCCGAGCCCGTTTCCAAATCCTTGGCTGTCAATTTGAATTCCGGAATCAGAATCAACACTCGGCCGATATCGTCAGTCGTCGGCTTGATGGAGACGTTAAAATCAACAGCCGCGTCTTTGACTGATTTGGGCAATTTAGAAATCCGCCATGACAGCTTTTTGGTTTTGGAATTATACAAAAAATCGCCGGTGTTATGGTTTTCTTTATTATCCCAAGCAACGAATTTGGGCAAAATGGCGCTGACTTCAATATTGCCGATGTCATGCAAATTATTAGTCAAAGACAAACGGATATTGTAAGACGAGGTTACGTCGGCTTGAGGCGTGATCGGACCGGAACCCAAAGGCAGATTGTCCGCGTCATAGTAACGCGCTCCGGCAATCAAGCTTAAGTCGGAATTAATGGAATTAACGACGGTTTTTGAATTGATGATGCTATCGCCGTCCGCGCTTTTTATTTTCGCTTGAGCCGAACTCTCCACGCTGAACTTGGAGATGTCCAAAGAGCCGATGGCCGCCAAATCCTTGACTCTTAACTGAAAGGTTACCGAACCCTCTTCGCCCGGCCGCAGATTCAACAGCTTGGGCAATTCCTTGCCGGTCCAAACAATCGCGCCCTCACCGGCCTTTCCCAAATAGTCCCCGCTTAAAGTTGTCCAATCCAAAATCTGCGAATCCAACTTGGCGGTAAGTTCCACATTTTTTAAGTCCTCGGTGCCGGTGTTTTTAAAATTAACCGTGTACACCAGCAAATCGCCGAAAGACACGGGCTGGTCTTCGCCCGAACCGTTGACTACCACGCTCAAACTAAGCTGATCCTTGACGACGGCGGTAATAGCCGACTGCTCGCTTTGCAGGATGTATTCGCCTTGATTTTTCAAATTAGCTTTGACTTTGAATTCCTGATTGCCCGAATCAATAATGCCTGAATAGCTGCCGCTAACGGTTATTTTCTTGTTGCTGCTGGTGGCCGTGTCGGTGGAAGTGGCCAGTTGAGCCACGGTCCAAACATTATTGGTGCCGTCTTTGGCGGCCGGACTGGTGGAAGACAAAGCGAACCCTTGCGGGTATTCAGCCACCACTTCCAGATCGCTTAAGGGCTCAACGCCGATATTGCGCAAATCAATCGTGTAAGAAATATTCTGGTTGGCCAGCGTCTTGTCCGGACCGGACACGGTCAAAATAATCGTAGAGGCGTTGACGCCCATGTCCAAATTGAATTTCTGGCTGAACTCGGCGTTTAAATTGGCCGGCTTGAAAGTCATGGCGCCTGTAATAGTCAAAACGGAGTTAAGCGGAGCGACAATCTTGCCGCGCAATTCTATTTTTTGCGTTTCGCCGACTTTTAACACCGAAATGTTCCAAGTATTTTTTTTGTCGCCGGTCGCCAGCGGCGAAGAAGAAACCAGCTGGAAAGTGTCGGGATATTTTAATTCAATGTCCAGGTCATAAAGATTCACCCGTTCGCGGTTGACAATAATGACGGTATAGACGCCTTCTTGCCCGGAAACAATGGAAATCGGCGGCTCTAATTTGAAAGTTATGCGCTCGTTGGTAAAAGTATCGTTGTTAAGGTTGGCAAAAATCAAATAAATGACAGCCGCGCCGGCCAGCAACACGGCCAAAACCGCGATTAAAGTGTAGACAATGGTCTGCCACAAAGGCCGTTCATGCGATTCCAGACGAGTCAAATCCGGTATTACTCCGTCTTCATCGGTGTAAACCTCGGCCAAATCGCGGGAGATTTCCTTCTGCCTGCCGCTGCTGCCTCGTCTTAATTGAAACAAACCGCGCTTGGCTGATTTAGCTGCCGGACGATTATTTTTCTCGGCCGCTTCTGTCGTGTCATCCGGTCTGGCGGCGGCGTTTTCCAAATCAACGTTTCCCGAATCAATGTCGGTTTCATTATTGATTAATGTTTCACGGTCAAGGTCTTTTTTTAACATAAACGTAATAAGATTTTAAATAAAATTACTTAATGAAGGCAATGCTTAAATAACGATCCTGATCGGTTTGCGCCTGGGAATAAATATTGTTGTTTTCCACCGTGGCGGTTTGGGGATAAACTAATTTAGGCGATAAATTGTTGCCATAAGTAACCACGCTTTGAATTTGATCCTGGCTGCGGCCGGACTGTTTCTGAAAAATAAAATTATAAGGGGTGATTTCCGAAGCAAAAAGATTGGCTATCGATTCAACCAAGCCCTTGGGTTGGAAATTTTTGCCGATTTTAAACGGCAGACGATAAATCAATACGACTTCCCGGCTTTCGCCCGGGCCGATTACCGTCCAATTGGCAAAAACAGTATAGTTGTTTTCCCGATAAACCTTGGTGCCGCCGATGCCGTCAGCGGCAACTGTTTCTTCGGCTAACAAATCGCTCTTCGCCGCGCCCTGATCCAAAACTTTATAAGCGGAACCGGTAAAACCTTTAAAGCCGTAAGCGCCCAAAAGTTCACTGCCCGCGGGCACGTAAACTCGCAAATAAGTATTGTTGGCTGATTTTCTTAGGGGGTCTTCTTTTGAAGACGCGTTATAACGGCTGATGACCACCCGGTCAATCACGGAACCGTCGGCTTGGATTTCCGCTTGGTGATAAATTTTCTGGCGCACCAAATCGTCGGTTTTCCCGCCGCCGATATTGGTAGCCACGACATTCAAGTAATCAACGTACGGAGCGGGAGCGGCCAAAGCCCCGGCCCAATCGTTTTTGAGCGCGAATTTCTGCAGGCCCTCATCGTCAAAATATAATTGGATGTCGCTGGACTTAAGCGCGCCGGCCACGACCTCGGCCAAACGCAAATTATCTTTGGCCGGCAGATTGAAAATCTTATCCAAAATCTTCGGCGCCAATTCCGATAAAATCCTCTTGGGTTTGGCTTTATCCGCCGCCTGCAATTCAATGCTGCGTTGCAGTTCTTCTTCAAAATTATCGGCGGTAACGGTTTTGCCGTACTGCGGCAAATCAATCGGGCCGGTTACTCGCAACAAATTCTTAAGCCAGCCGGAATTAACGGCGATCACGCCGTCTATGGTCGGTCCGCCGGATTTTTCATAAAACCATTTAATGTTAGCCGCCGAAGTTGGCCAATCGGGCCACCAATTGGCATCTTGAAATTCCCAACGGCTGCAAACCAAGCGCAAAGGTTCGGGCGGCTCTAATAATTTATTAAAACCGGCCCTCACGTCATAAGTGCCGCCTTGCGGAATAGTGATCTTTTCTATTTTGCCGTTTTTAAAATCAACCAAAGCGTAACTGCCCATGAATCCGCCGGTGGCGCGCAGTTCGTTGTCGTTTTGGAAGACCAACAAGTAACGGCGCAGTTCGTTGTCGCCCAAAACCGCCGCGGCAAAATCCAGGGTTTCTTGGAACTGGGTCAAGGCGCTAACGGCTTGGGGCAGAGCGTTTTTAAGTTTGGTAAATTGCTTTTGGCTGCTTTGGGGCAAATGCGACGGATTGATTGACGCGGCATTGAGATTGGCGGCGGACAGTTCAATCGCGGCCGGTTTGACCGCCAGAGAAAAATTCCTGACTCTATTGGATAGGGATAAATCGGTGGAAGAAGAAATATTATTGATGCCGGACAATAATCCCGCGGCGGCGGCGGACAAATGTTCCCCCATCTCCAGCGTGTTTTTGCCGCTTTTATAAATATTGCTGGCCGGAACAATATCGGCCAAAACGGTAATGAACGATTTGATCCGGTCTAATTGCGATCGCGCCGATTGAAAATCCCGTTGAGCCGATGAAAAATCCGTCTGCGCCGAAGCCAAATCAAAACTTTTTAATTTATCGCCGGCCTGGAGCGCGTTGCCCGCCGCTTGTTCGGCCGCGCCCAGCACCTGGCCTTTGACGCTTAAAGCGTTATCACAATAAGTGATGATTTTGACGGAGCCGAACAAAGCCAAAAGTATGCCGCAAAAAACCGCTGCCGGCCGAAGCACGGCGCTTTGGAATTCAAAATTGGAAAAAGAAAAATTCCACTGATGCTTGGGCCATTCCATTGACGGCGGCTGCGGATTCAAAATCACGCCCCGGCGCAAAAAGGGGTTGGCTTCCAAATATTTCTCCCGCACTTCCCTGGCCGAAGGCGGCGCCGGCAACGGACGAATTTTGGTTTGCGGCGCGTATTCTTTGATCAGTTCAACGATGGTCGGCGCCTCGTTGATTTGGATTAAATCATCAATGATCGCCGCCTTCTGCGGTTCGGCGCCGGGCCGAGGCAAATAAATCACTTGATCGCGGGAATTTATTTTTCCGGCAAACAAGTAAGCCAGCCAGAAAAACTTGTAAGCCGCCAGATAAACGCGATAAAACTGATTGGCGGCAAATAAAAATAAATTGACAAAAGAGGTCTCGGCCAAGCGATCAACCGCTTTGTTTTCGGAGTTGCCGGCGCGAGCGGGCAGTTTGGATTCCAGTTTGGCGCGGGAAAAAAGAATCAAGAAAAAAGTTCTGACAATCTGCGCGGTTCTTAACAGGTACAAATATATCTCGCTGCGTGAAACATCAAAAAATTCCAGTATTTTAAATTTGGATAGTATTTTGCCGGCCGGCATGTCTTCTACTGGCCAATTTCGGTGTTGTTCCGGTTTGGTTTTTTCTATTCTGCCGGCTTCAGACAAATTCAAAAGATGCGGAGAGCGATAAACATCAAGCTGATTTTCGGCAATGCGCAGATTGAAACTTTTAATTTGGGGTTGATTAACGATTATCTCTGTTTTATCAGCTTTATCCGCGGTTTCATTTGGCAAACCGACAGCCGAAATGCCGGCGGGAGCGATAATTGAAGCAAATGAAACATCAGCCGATTTGCGGCTGGGGGCGCGTGATTTTCGGACCGGTTTGGCTGGTTTATTTTCCAAATCAAAAACCATTGGCTCAAGTCCTTCTTTGTTTAAAGATTTTTTCTTTGCCACCTTGATAAATTTTGTTTACATTTGGTTATATTATAACACAAACACCCGGCGTTAAACAACCCCGGGTGTGGATAACATTTTTATAATGCCGCGCTGATGATGCCGCGGCGAAAAATATGACCTACTTGATTATTGAATTATATAATTCAACAGTTTCCTCCGCCGCTTTACGCCAAGAAAACCGCTTGATATTTTCCCGTCCCTTATCAGCCAACTGCCGTTGCCAATTACTGTCAGCCAAAACCGAAATGATTTTTTCCGCCATATCTTTGACGTCCTCGGGATTAAAATAAACCGCCGAGTCGCCCAATATTTCCGGCAGACAGCTGGAGTCGGCCGACACCACCGGCAAACCGTAGCTTTGCGCTTCAAGTGGCGGCAGGCCGAAACCCTCCATTAACGACGGGAAAACGTACAGCTTGGCTTTAGCGTACAGGCCGGCTAATTCTTGATCGGTCAAATAACCGGTCAGGATAATTTTGTTTCTGAATTCTTCCTTGATTCCCTCGCCCAAACGTTGATAGAAAAAAGTTTTTTTGCCGGCCAGGACTAATTTCAAATCAGGATATTGTTTTAAGACGATCGGAAACGCTTCAATCAGTTTTTCCAGATTCTTATGCGGATAAGCCGAACCGACATACAGAAGGTAATCGCCGGTAACATTCAAGCGCTTTAATAATTCCGCCTGATCAATCGCTGATTCCCGAGGCAAATCCGCGCTCTCATAAATCACCGAAATTTTCTCCGGCTTGATTTTTAACAAACGCGCAATATCTTTTTGAGCGTACCGGGAAACAGCGATGATCTTTTGAGCGCGCCGCGCCGCCCGAGAAACCACCAGGCGATACGCCATTAACTTAAATTTATACAGCAAGGGATGGCGGGTGGTGGCCCGGCTGGACGGATAGTGGCTGACGATTAAATCGTGGATGGTCACCAGGTAACGGCCGAAAAAAAACAACGGCACGTTGAAGTGGGTGAAATGGACCAGATCCGGCCGATGGGAATAAATCAAAAACGGCAGAAGGATTTGTTCAAAAAAACCGTAAACGCGGAAATCGGCGCGATACTTTTTGAAATTGGGATTCCGCGGCCGGTATTCATCATAATTCTGCCGTTGCAATAGGATGACATATTTATTTTGCGTGTCCGCAACTTCCAAATTTTTAATGAGTTCTTGGGTGTAGCGGCCGATCCCGGCGTGCTTAGTGCCGTAAAGACGGGCGTCTATGAGTATTTTCATAATATATTCATATTAACACTTATCCGCTATTTTAAGCAAAATTACGAGCTGATTATTTTGGTTAAACTAAATAGTGAACATTTTTTTATCTAATTTTAAACACTTTATTGCTATAAACTTTGGGCTGTATTCCATAAGCCGACCCTGTGGATAAAGTACTTGACAAAAAAATCAAGGTATGCTATAATTATGTAATGTAGTTTTTTGGGGTCAGAACATTAACAATTTAAGGAGTGCAGGAATGCCCTTAGAGCCCTTAGAAACCAAGGACTGGGATCTGTGGTATGAATTGACGGCAACCCCGTCGGAAGTACCGGATCTGGGGCATCATAAGCCCCAGATTAAGAAAAAACGACTTAAGATTCGCCTTCCTGGCGGCCGCCGTAAAGTCCTGAAAGACAAACGCGGGGGATGGATGGCGAGCAGACGAAAACGGCTGGAGCGGTCTATTCTTCGGATTGATTGCCAAGCGCGGCGATCAGCTTTAGAAAAAGACCAACAACGTAATATCCGTGACGCCCTGGTTGACGCCGGGAAGGAAATCCCGTCTCTGCTGCAGTCCAAGCGCCAATTCGTCTTCGCTTCGTTTGGCGGAGACGACTCTGAACCTCTGATGTACTAAACCTAAACCGGGTAAACCGAAAGGGGATAGAGAGAATGAAAACGGATTCTGAAGTTCGATTTTTACTGTTTATAGGAATTGCCGCATTAGTTATCGCTTTTTTTCTTGTGCTGAATGAAGGGCACAACGAGAGAAAAGCCATAAAAGTTGCGGAGGCCTACGGGTTTTCCAATGTTGTGGTTATCGACCAGACAAACGAGGTTGATGACCGCGGCAACAGTGTTAAAGTGTTTTACTGCGTCGCTACCAACACCACCGGCAATCCGGCGGTAGTCAAAATAATCAGAGCGCTGGATAATTACTGGAAGATCCGCGTTCAGGGGGATTTGCCGGATTCGCTATCACCATTAAGGAGCAACTACTAATGAGCGGGAAAAAGTCTTTCTCCACCGGCCTAACTGTGTTATTTGTAAGTCTCCAAAGTTTGCTCATGGCGACGTCGGTTATTTCTTTCGCCGCTATATTAATGATTATCGGCACGGTGGAGCAAACGAAATCTAAAGCAGTCGGAATGCTCCAAAAAGAAGGATTTGTTCAGGTGCAAGTAATTGATTATCATTATTGGCTGACATCGCGAATAATGCCTTACCCTGAAGAAAGCATCACCTTACATTGCGAGGCTAGCGATGCCGACGGTGAATGTATCTACCTTGATATTAGCCGCGATCGCATAGGCGACACGCTTATTAGAGTAGATGGCAAACCTTTCAGTTTTCTACCGCACCTTTATCACCTTCATTAGCCATATTCCTCTATCCCGCTTGGGCCTTCTGCTCAAGCGGGTGTTTTATTTACATTTATATGCAAAATTCTTGAGTGTTGCTTGTACTCTGTCATTCCGACCGAGCCGAATGAAATGAGGCGAGTGGAGGAATCCCTTGAGCCGGAGTTAATATCTTGTCTAATTTAAGGGATTCCTCGACTTCGCTCGGAATGACAATTAGTCGTTTAAAAAAGTATAAACAACGCTCAAGAATCTTATAATTTATATATATGAAATTTGTGTTATAAAAAGCAACCCGCTCAACAATATTAAGAAACAATGCTTTTTAATGTTTCCCCCGCTGTTTTATCCCAGTCAAACATCTTGGCCCGCTCGCGTCCGCGGATAGAAAACTCAACGCGCAATGTGTCGTTCCGCCATAATTCGGACATCGCTTCGGCGATACTGTTTATGTCATAAGGATCAACCAGCAGGCCGCAATCGCCCAGCACTTCGCCTTGCGATGAGTTATTGCCAGCGATAACCGGGCAACCCGAGGCCAGGGCTTCCAAAATCGGCAAACCGAAACCTTCATAAAACGACGGATAAACCAGGGCGCGCGCCAAACGGTACAAAGCCGGCTTGTCCGCCTCCGGCACGTAACCGATCATTTTTACGTTGCCGCTGTTTTTAATTATTCTCAATTCTTGGCGATTCTTCCAGCCCCCGGCGCCGGCGACAACTAAGTTAACTTCGGGCAATTTATCCAAACTCCGCAAAACGCCGAGCAAATTCTTCCGCGGTTCCGGCGAAGAAACGAATAACAAAAACTTTTCCGGCAAATCATATCTTTCTTTAATCGCTTCCAGTTCTTCGGGCGGGATTTCCTGCCGATACTCCTCCCCCGCTCCCAGATAAACCACTCTGATTTTTTCCGCCGGCAGGCGCAACAAGTCAATCAAATCCCGTTTGGTGTTCTCGCTATCGGCGATGATGAGATCGGCGCGATTCAACACTCCTGAAGTCAGGATCAATTTATGCCAGATTCGCTGTTTAAAAGTAAAGAATTCCGGATAAACCAGAAAAGACAAATCATGAACGGCGACGATCAAACGGCAGGAATCGGAAACGGAAATAAAATTCAAATTCGGCGCGAAAAACGCCGCCGCTCCGCCGCATAGCTTGTCCAATTGCGGCCGGCCCGTAAAACCCAAAAACAAATTCAACAACTTGTTGGGATAATGGAAAATTTTTGTCGGATAGCCCAAATCAGACAGGTCGGCCGGTTTGGACGAATTGGCAAATAACAGCCAATCGTGGCCGCCGTTTAATTGGCGCAAGCGTTGCGACAGATTGTGAGCGTACCAGGACACGCCGGAATATTTTGCGTCCATCAGGCAACGCCCGTCAAAAATTATTTTCATTTTATATTCTATTTATGCCTTATGCCGCATTATTTTAATTCAAATCCAATATCATAAAATCGCGCAAAATTCCTGACAAAAATAAATCCGGGCCGATTAGAATCCCAAATTCCCGATTAGTTCCCTTATTTTCTCCTTAAACCTCTCGGCAGAGAATTGTTCGGCGTGCCGGCGGATAGCCCAGGGGTCGTATTTATCCGGCCGGAAACGGATTATCACATCAGCCAAGTCCTCCCAACTCTGCTCATCAAAAAATTCCCCGCTTAGGCCCGGCGCAATCGTTTCCGTGGCGCCGCCTCGGTTGTAGGCGATGACCGGCCGGCCCGAAGCCATGGCTTCAATCGCCGTAATGCCGAAATCCTCTTCTTGCGGGTTAAGATAAGCCAGGCATTCGGCATACAGCCGCTTCTTGGTTTCATCGTTCACCTTGCCCAAGAATTCTACGTTGGATTTGGCCAATGATTTGAGGCGTTCCCCTTCCGGCCCCAAACCGAAAATCTTAAGCGGTATGCCCAGGCGGGAGAATGCCTGAACAACCAAATCAAATTTTTTGTAAGGCACTAAGCGGCCGCCGGCCAAAAAATATTTTTTGGGCGCGTTGGAAACGGTGAATTGCGCCACATCAACCGGCGGATAAATCACCTGGCTGTCGCGCTGGTAATACTTCTTGATTCGGCCGGCCACGGTGCGGGAATTGGCGATAAAATAATCAACGCGATCGGCGGCCAAACGATCCCAGGTCCTAAGCTGGCGCAAAGTCAGAGGCAAAAACTTCTTAATCGGCGCGATGACTTTCAGTTCGTCCAGATAATTCTGGCTGTCATGCCACAGATAGCGCGTCGGCGTATGGCAATAACAAATATGCGTCGTGCCCGGATGAGTAATGACGCCCTTGGCAAAAGACGAGGCCGAGGAAATCACGAGATCAAAACCGCGCAAATCGTGGCTTTCAATGGCCGCCGGCATCAGCGGCAGATACCACTGGTATTTTTTCACGCCCCAGGGGAATGATTGCAAAAAAGAAGTGTTGATTTTTTTGTCGGAAAAATAACCGTTGGTCTTGGCCTTGTCCGCGACAATGGTAAAAATCGGCGCTTCGGGAAACATCCCCTTAAGCACCTTCAATACCTGCTCGGCACCCCCGTCCTGCACCAAATGATCATGGATCAAGGCAATCTTGGGCATAAAGATAATGCTGTTATTTTAGCCGATTGCTCCGAATTAGGCAAACCAACACATATCTAAACCATAAAAAAAGCGACGTTGCGTGAATGCAACACCGCTATTACAGTTCATTTATATTACAGAATGTCCAGTAATGCTTTACACTTTAGTTTTGCCCTGTTTTTTATTCTGAAAAAATTGGGCCAATCCTTGATTCTTCTTGTGCTGCTTTCCAATAAGCCGACATTACATTAAAATATGAAGAATCGCCTTGCACAGTGATTTCTACATTATTAAATGTAAAAGTAACCAGCGAATGTTCTCTAACAGCCATACAAATAGCTTCTTTAACCGCATTTTCAATACGACCTACTCCCGCACTGCAAATAATCTTGGTTTTTTTCAACATCTTTTTTCTCCTTCATTTTCAGTTATACCACCACGGCTTCATATTGGGATATTGCATATTATCAAATATAAATGATTTTGTCAAGCGCCTTATTTTAAAGATAGCTCGAACGCATTTTGGCTGTCCGCCGTCGGCGGACGCAGATTTTCCTCCCGACGAAATCCAATCCTAATTCTGATTTATTGAAAATTTACTGAGTTTGGCGGCAAATTCTTTTAGCTCTTTGAAAATCAATGAAAAGAAATAGCCCCGCACGATATCGTTTGGGGCTTCATGTAGATCTGGGATTAATTGTTTTTGAGCCAATCAATCTTCAGGTCATGGCCATAATGATTCAAAGATTATTACGACCATGCAAATAGCAGTCCCGAATGCTCCAAATGCTGCTATTACAAGAAACAGTAAGGCAGCAACCCATGCAGTTTGTTCCTTAATAGTTATTGGTTGACCATTTTTGATTTTTTTGGCTATTGGCTGTCCAACAAACCACCACACCATCAATCCAATCCATGCCATCGGCAACAACAGTTTTGTCATTTTTTCCTCCCGCTATCTATTATGGGGCGATAGCAAGCCCAAAAATGTACAGTTAAAGATGCTAAATATTCATACTTGACTTTACTCTGTGTACTATGAGAATACGGACCAAATGAGAATAGCCAAACATTAATCAGCTATTTCAAAGAACCTGCATACATTGATTCCCTCACCTTGGGAATATCCAATTTTAGCAAATATCTATCAAAATGTCAACCTAAATAAAAAGATGTTTAAAATATAACAAAAAAACAGAAATCATAATAATTTCTGCAGTCAAATAAACATAAAAATTTTCTTTTACCAAAATGCGGTTTGACCCGATATTTTTTCCGGTTCTTTGGCGGTTTTTTAAATCCAATCCTAATTCTGATTTACGGCAATTTCCAGTTTTTCAATGAGTTAAGTATAACTCATTTCAGTAAATTTTTCAAGAGCCGATTTATTGAAAAATTTACTGGGTTTGGCGGCAAATTCTTTTAGCTCTTTGAAAATTTAAAAAAAGAAAAGCCCCGCACGATGTTGTTTGGGGCTGGCTGATACTTCTATCATCAATCAGACATAAAGATCAATTTCATTGCCGATGACCTTTTTGACTTCCCTGACGAAATCTTCAAAATCTTTTTTTGTGGGAAATATTTTAGCTCCCCCTGGCAACTTAGCACATCGCAATTTGAGGACTCTGTCAATTTTGGCGACCCTGATTTTTCCAAGAGCGTATCTCAGAACAATCAACTCACCCTGTTCGCCAATATGCATGCTGGCCGAGTTATTCGTTTCCCAATCTTTCTTCCCAAGAAGAAAATTTTGTAGACGGAATTGGGGATGTGTTCCTTTAGGTGCGGTCCTCATCATCATTAACGCAATAATCTCAGCAGTTGGAAATATCGCTTTCATTGGGTGTGCCATCCTTTCCTTGGTTGATAAACTTATGTCCAAAGGGTTACTAAATAATCAAAGAACATCCCTCATATTGGGAATATCCAATTTTAGCAAAAATTTACTAAAATGTCAAGATCAAAACAAAAAACAACGGATTATTTTTAGTTATGCGCCCAGCTGGACTCGAACCAGCGACCATCAGCTTAAAAGGCTGTTGCTCTACCGACTGAGCTATAGGCGCTTAATGTTTGGTATTTAATGTTTTACTTTTCTAAATTACTATTCGGCCTACGGCCGAAAGTTGCTCTTCCTCAGCAGCGCTGATGGCTTCGCCATCAAGCGACGCTCAGTTGCGCCTCGCTTGCGGCTCGGTTTACTTCGCTTCTGCTGGACGATGCTCCCAGGGGTCGCATCCGTCCCGACTGAGCTATAGGCGCTTAATGTTTAGTATCTGGTAAATTTTGCTAAACTATTTAATATTATACAGTAAAATATTTCTTTTGGCAAGCCCCTCCTTGAAACTTGACAACGAGAGAGAGAAATCGCTAATCCAGGCAAAAAAAACATACGCTTGACAAAGTAACCAAAATAACATAAACTATATTGAAGTTTGTTAAAAGCACTTTAAAATTGAACAAATAAAACTGTTCGTCAAAAAAATCGTCAAAAAACCAACCGCCTAAATTATTGGGCAAAATAGGAGAAAACAATGACTTTTTTAACCTGCCTTATTTCCTTGCTGATCACGCTTGCCATCTTGCAAATGATCCCCTTTCTTGTTTTCTGGGCCTGGGTGAGTTGTTCCGCGGCCAAGGCCTTTGTTACCGACAATAAGTCCTGGCGCTTGAGCAAAAAACAGGATTGGTTGCTTTACAATCTTTGCTTGTATAGATTGTTTTATGGGGCTATCTCTGAAACGCCTTATAGTTGTGTTGACGGATATAATGAGGCGGAGCTTACTTATCGAGAAATAAAAAATACTAATGACTACCTGCAAATTATAGGCAATTCATTTTTATTTTATCTTCTTGAATTAATTGCTTTGGCTGTTTTATCTTTTGTTCTGATAGTTATACTGATAGTCATTCTCCTGACTTTCCCAATCTGCTTTTATCTTTTCTTAATCATATCGGTAATCGCTTTTGTTATTCTGATTGCTTATTTCTCTTTGCGCTTGGCGCGTTATTTCTGCCGTCTGCAAAAGAAGCTGAATCAATCCGGCAAAAAGGTTAAGTTCTAATCGCTCATTCCCGCCGCTCTCTTACTGCCAAAAGAGCGGCTTTTTAATACCAAAGAGATTATTTTGCAGAATATTGACAAATTATTGAATATTTGATATAATTGCCTATACATTATACCTAAATGTAAAAGAACCTTGAAAAAATCATCAAAAACAGCCGATTAAATCGGCGGGAGGCAAACATGTCGGGAAAAAACGACCTCACAGATACTGAAAAAGATCCTGATGCTATTAATCTGCCGAGAATCAAAGGGGTGGTGGAAATACCCAATTGCGGACTTTACGTCAAGGGCCCGCGAAAACTGAAAAAACTTTTTAGGTGGCTAAGCCGGTACTACGACATTAAGGACTGTTCCAAAGATGAGAGATATCCCTCCCCCGGCGCTTGGTATGCCAGGGTAAAGCCGGACTTGGTACGGGAATGCGCCAAATGTAATTGGTGCGGATCCTATATAAGCACGACGGGAACCGGGGTCCATGGTCACCGTTGCGAAAGCTGCGGCAAAGTGGTAATGGAAAAATTCACCAACGGCGGCACCGTTCGTTTTCACTTCACAAAAGACAACGACATCCGCGATATTGAAATGAAAGTATTCGGTTATGATGATGACGCCAAAAGCTTACTGCTTTATCCGGTTTATCCGGATTTAGCAACAAGCAAGCGATGCTTCACATTGAATCCGCAGCAAGTCCATAAAAAATTCAAACAATTTTCCGGCGATTGGCAAGAAACAGAACGCGACGGCCAAAAACTGATCGCCATCCCCAAGGATAATATTAACTTGATTGAGGTCATGGGCCAAAAAAGACACTGCCAAATGGTTAAATTGTTTGCCGGTAAAGAGTACGGCAATTGGGATTTAGCTATGGACGACCTGCCCATCACCGAATCATACATGATTTATGAGGCCTGGCGTTGGGCGCCGCTAAAGCCGTCGCCGAAGCTGCATGAAGAAATAATCCATGCCGCGGGCATGGTCAGCCGAGTTGATTATTATTATCAAGACGGTAGACAAGCTTTTTGCGACATCCACCTTAAGCGCATGCGGCGGTTTGTCCATCACTTTACGACTCTTGATCTGAATAAGTGGGATCGGATGATCAGTCAAACTGATTTGTCCGGCCCGGGCATGATTAAAGCAATCGCCCGTTTCTGCCATCCCAACCCACAAGTGCGAAATGAACCGAACATCGGCAATTTAATTGTCGCCGCCGCCAAGACCTTCAGCGGAGAAGATCTTTGCGAAAATGAAGTAGCGGCGGCAGTTGACGCCTTGAGAGATCCCAAGATCTGGAGTGACTTCATTGATATTATGGAACGCAGCGTTAGCGAATAAAAAATCAAGCACCTTACGGAGCCCCGGCATGACTGGGGCTCTTTTTAATTGCCGCTTTCTAATGATAAGAAAGCGGTTTTTTAACGCAAAATTTTAACATAAAAAAAGAGCCGGCACCGCAAAGCGGCCAGCTCTTAATGGGTAATTTTCAAATGAGCAAGAATCAAACAATAAGAGAGGAACGATAATCATCAAGCTGTTGTCTCCAAACTTGAAAAAGTTTGGATTGAGCCGGTTCCGTTATAAACCATTGATTTCTTTGCCATAGCGTCAAGTAGGGAGGGGGGTCAAACACAATATTAAGAGAAGCTAATTGCCCAATCGTTCTCCGGCCGTTGGAAAATTCTGCAAACAAATCACTACTAGTGCGAATGCCGCCCAAATCCAGATCGGTCCAAGTTACCAGAACTTCGCCATCACTTAAGGCCAATTCCTTGGCTATAGACGGAGCGGACTCGTCGCTCTCAACCAACGCTTTGAACATGCGCCAATTAGGCAGGCGATCGCTTGCCGATACGTAACAGCCGCTTGCCACCGGCCGTAACACGATTCCGCGCTTCTTTAAATGGATGTAGCAAGAAACCTGCAGAGAAACTCGCAGATCAAACTTTCTCCCCTGGCCTTCCACTAACTCAAAGTTCCAGAAATTACTGGGCGCAAAATCCAGGTTCTTCTCTTGCGGATTCTTATCCACTAAAGTAAAAATCTCACCTCGGCAATCGGGACGCGCTTGCTGCTTAATCCCCTGGGAAGCCAAAACGGCCAATAATTTATCATCCAGCGTATATTCCTTAATCGGTTGGGAAGACGCCCCCGACCGCTCCGAATGCAAATAGCCGAATTCCAGCCCTTTAAATTCCATGGCCCTTCGCAGAAGATCCGATTCCCCAAAAGCTTCTTGGCCGATTGATAGCGGTCCCAATGTTACCGGTTCATTTTCCATGATTATGCCCTTTCCGCAGTTGCTTTTTGCTGTATGTTTCTCATTTAATTTAAAGTGCTGATTTTAGACGAGTATAACACCGAAGTTGCCTGATTTATTAAACTGTCTGACTGGAGATTACAATAAATCAAGGAAAAATGCAAGTATCGCGATCCGGCAAAGTTATACCCCCTGGCATGTGCATAAACTGTCCAAAACTCTCTAAAACCGACGGTTTGCCAAGATGAGACAATTAAGATAAAATGTAAGGGACTTGAATATTCTAAAAGGTGACGAAATATGTCCGATAACTCCTTGCGCAAACTGCCGCCGCAAAACCTGGAAGCCGAGCAATCGCTTCTGGGCGCCTTGCTGATTGACAAGGACGCCATCATTAAAATCGCCGACATCATCATGGCCGAGGATTTTTATCAGACGGCTCACGGCATTATTTATTCCGCCATTTTGGAATTGTTTGAACGCAAAGATCCGATTGACATTTTAAGCTTGAGCAGCCGGCTGAACGAATTGGGCAAAATCGATTTGGTCGGAGGCCGCAGTTATCTGGTTACTTTGACCAACCAGGTGCCTTCCGCGGCTCACGTGGTATCGTACGCGCAAATTATCCAGAAAAAAGCCACTTTGCGCCGGCTGATTTCCGCCGCTTCCAATATTTTGGATTTGGGTTATCAGGAAGACAAGGAAGTCAATGAGATCTTGGACAAATCCGAACAATCGGTTTTCGCCGTCTCGCAAAAATTCCTAAAAGAAAAATTCACTCATATCAAGGACGTCCTGACCGGGGCTTTTGACCGCATTGACGAACTGCATCGTGAAAAAGGCAAATTGCGCGGACTGCCTACCGGCTTTGCGGAAATGGATAGCATCTTGGGCGGATTGCAAAAATCCGATTTGGTCATTCTGGCCGCCCGTCCTTCGGTCGGCAAAACCGCTTTGGCTTTGGATATCGCCCGAAACGCCGCCATTCGTTATAAGAAAGCCGTGGGCATATTTTCGCTGGAAATGTCCAAAGAACAACTGGTTGATCGCCTAATTTCGGCCGAAGCGGGCGTGGATATGTGGAAAATGCGCACCGGCCGCCTGTCCGAAGCCGGCGAGGACTTTCCCCGCATCGGCCATGCCATGAGCGAATTGTCGGAAAGCAACATTTTTATTGACGACTTTGCCAATACCAACGTCATGGAACTCCGCACCAAAGCGCGGCGTTTGCAGATTGAACACGGTCTGGATTTGATTATTCTGGATTACTTGCAACTGATGGAGGGTTCGGGCAGCCGCCAGTCATCGGAAAGCCGCGTGCAAGAAATCGCCGAAATTTCCCGCGCCCTCAAAGGTCTGGCGCGCGAACTCAACATTCCCGTTCTGGCGTTATCACAGTTGTCCCGCGCCGTAGAAATGAACAAACCGGCCATCCCCAAACTGTCGCACTTGCGCGAATCCGGTTCCATTGAACAGGACGCGGACGTGGTTATGTTTATTTACCGCAAATCCGCCGACCGCAACTTTGACATCAATTCACTGACTGAAGAAGAAAAACACTCGGCGGAAATCCATGTCGCCAAACACAGAAACGGCCCGACCGGCCTGGTGCATTTGTATTTTGAAGGCAATACGGTGAGTTTTAAAGGATTGGACAGAAGTTATAATTAATAAGCTTATAGCGTATGGCTTATAACTAATGGTAAATGGTATAATTAATTTACCCGTTGCTATATGCCGTATGCCATTAGCCAAATAATATATGTTTAGCAAAATCAAAGCCATTCAAGATTTAAAAACACAAGCCAACACCATCAAAAAAGCCCTGGCCGAAGAAACGATAGAAGGCCAAGGCGGCTGGGGCAAGGTCAAAATCACCATGGACGGCAATCAGGAAGTCAAGGCCGTTGTTATTGATTCTGAAATCGTCGGAGACAAAGCCAAGCTGGAATCAGCCGTCAAAGAAGCTGTTAATGACACCGTCAAAAAAGTCCAGCGCGTCATGGCCAGCAAAATGTCGCAAATGGGCGGACTTAATATCCCGGGCATGGGAAAATAAACGCCGAATGAAACCCCGCGCTAAACTGCGGGGGTTTTTGTTTTATATGATTATTCTATCGGGATAACAAATTTTGCCAACGATCAAGTTTCATTAATAATTGTCTGCGGATAGAATCGGTAATAAACGGACGTTCCTTCAATAATAATGGCTTCAATTCGCTTATTATTTCCAAAAATCGTTGCCGGGATTTCAGCAGCCGGCCGCCAAAACGTTCTTCGCAATACGGAATCCTAACAAGGAAAACGCCAATATAGATGACGGCGTCCGTAAAACCGCGCCATAAATCAACTTTTTCAAAAAGCGGGTCAAGATCAATTAAATATATATGGCTGACTGAATCGCCTTTTTGCCGACCGAAAATATATTGGGAAAAACCATCCACATCCCACAAATGCTCTTTCTCTTTGCCCGATTCAACCGATTTGACAATATCATAATAATAATTGCCCAATGAGACGATGAGATCGTCAAGTTCTGAAATTAACCTCTTTTTGTCCGGCGCTGATAGCGAGGCGATGTCGGTTTCATCTATTAATTCAGATAAATTATGGCCTTCCACCCTGTTGGCCAGAACAAAAACTGCTGATTTATTATTCTTATCTTTGCCGACAACAAACTGCATTTTAGGCAAGCGAACATGGTAATCGTCGGCTAATTCCTTAAACAAAGCATTGCCGATACGCGCCCGTTCAATAACGGTTCTGTTAATATCAGCTTCTTGATTGTCGTTGTCCTTATCAAAAGTCATTACTCTGACAAACACCCGGTCTTGCCCCTCTTCGATTTCGCCTAAATGCAATTCATTGTGCTTTGAGGGCAGGAAATCAACATTAACTAAGGGGGTCGGATTCTCATCCCCGTTCTTTGGCAAGCGCCCCCGATACCAGTTTACATCTTCTCTGTTTCCCATAATAATTTTAATTCATTCAAATATCATTCAAACAAGCCCGTATGGCATGCTTCAAATCCGTGTCCGCCGGACAATCGGGCTTATTAAGAAATGAAGTTGCAAAAAAAATTACTTCAGCCAGCTGTCATCCTGCCGAACCAGCAACTCTTTTGCCAAAGACAAATCAGCCAAGATTATCTTGACTGTTTTTTCCATACGCATGCCTTGCGACCCCTTGATCAAAACCAAATCGCCGGCATTAAGTTCTTTCAGCAGATACTCGCCCGCTTCCTCGCTGTCAGCGAACTTTATTACGTGTTTATTATCAAACCCGGCCGCTACCGCCGCCTCGGCGATGATTTTGGCGCGCGCGCCTACCGCAATCAATAAGTTGATCCCCTCTTGCGCCACGGTCTGGCCGACCAGGCGATGGCCATTATCCTCAAAATCGCCCAGCTCCAACATATCGCCCAACACCGCGATTTTCCGTCCATTGGCCGGCAATTTTCCAAGCACCTGAACCGCCGCTATTGTCGGTTCAGGACTGGCGTTATAAGTATCGTCAATGATAAGCGAATCCCTAACGCCTTCAATCAGCCGCATGCGGCCGGAAGGCGCGCGGAAATTTTGCAACGCTTCTATTATCTCCACCAAATTCAATCCCATAATTATGCCCACCGATATGGCGGCCAAAGCGCCGTAAATCAGATGTTCGCCCAAAACCTCGGGCAAAAACACCGGCGCCACCTTGCCGTCATAGGACAGCTTAAAGCTGACACCCTGCAAATCGTTCTTCTGGCTCAACAAAACAACATCGTGCGCTCGCACCGACGCTTCGGAACTGAAACCGTAAGTCAAAAATCTGCCCTTGACGCTGTTTTTCAATTTAGCCGTATATTCGTTATCGGCGTTTAAAACGCCCCAGCCGCCGGCGCGCAAACGATCCACCAGTATTCCCTTTTCCCGCGCGATGTTTTCTATGGTTTTAAAATACTGCAAATGCACCGGACCGATATTGGTGATGACGCCGATATCCGGTTTCGCCAGTTTGACTAAATACGTCATATCGCCCGGCCGGTCAACTCCCATTTCCAAAATCAACACTTCAGGATAGCCCTTGTCATCCATTATCCATAATTTGCCGGCGCGATAAAAAATTTTCAGCCAACCGAGCAACCGGCCGTCCGGCGACAATTCGCCTAAAATCGTCAAAGGCAAACCGATTTCATTATTATAATTTTTGATGTTCTGCCGGACGCGGAATTTGTCTTTGAGTACGGTAAAAATCGCCTCCTTGGTGGAGGATTTGCCGATAGAGCCGGTTACGGCGATGACTTTCGGCTCATACTTGTTAAGTATGGCGGCGGACAAGGCAAATAATATTTTTTTTAGGATGTTTTTAAAAAAAGATTTCATAATTTAATTCGTATTCGCATTTGCCATTAATTCTAAGGGGCGCCGGGCGCTATTTGTCGTGTGGTATATTATAGTACTCTAAGGCGAACTTGGCAACTTCCGTAAAAACCGGAGCGGCTACGGTTTCGCCCAGCTTGCCTTCAATCGGTTCGTCCACGCGGACCAAGATGGCGATGCGGGGATTATCAAATGGCGCAAAACCGACAAACGAACCGATGATGCTGTCGTCCGATTTATAGCCCCCGCGCTTGTCCGGCACTTGCGCCGTGCCGGTTTTGCCACCCACGCGCCAGCCGGCAATCTGCGCTTTCTTGGCATGGCCGTTTTCCACTACCGACACCAGCATGCCTTTCATTAGCAATGAGGTCTTGGGCGAGATCACCTGTTTGAGTTCTTGCGGCTTAATCTGCTTGATCCGGCCGTCAATGATTATTTGATCCACGACGTACGGTTTCATCAATTTCCCGCCGTTTACGATCGCCGAAAAGGCGGTGAGCATCTGAATAGGGGTAACGCTGATGCCTTGGCCGAAAGTAGCCGTAGCCGTGTTGATTTCTCCTTTGCGGCTCAAGTTGGCGATATTGCCGGTGGTCTCTTTGGACAAATCAATCCCGGTCAAATCGCCGAAGCCGAAGGCCTTAACGTACTGTGTAAAAACCTTGGTCGTCATCTGGCGCATGGCAAAAATCACGCCGGTGTTAATGGAATATTCCAGCACGTTGGTCATGGTGGACAAGCCGTAAACTTTATTCTCAAAATTCCTGATCTTGTAATCCACATAATCCACTACGCCCGTATCCGTATAAGTCGTGGACGGAGCGACAACGCCGGCATCCAGGGCCGCGGCCATGGTAATGGCCTTAAAAATCGAGCCCGGCTCATAGGCGTCGTTGATCGCTTTGACGTTATACACTGAAGGATCCTCAACTTTATTGTATTCATTCGGATCGTAATCGGGAAAACTGCACATGGCCAGAATTTTTCCGGTGGACGGTTCCATTACGATGACTGAACCGCTTTTTGATTTGTGCTGATCCAGGGACTTTCTCAAGGACTGGCAGGCCTGGTATTGCAAGGGGCGGTTAATGGTTAAAACCAAATCGGCGCCGTCCACTTTTTCTTTCAGGTAATTTTTACCCAAAACGATGACATTGCCCAACACGTCTTGCTCGGAAAAAATCTCGCCCGCTCGGCCGGACAATAATTGATCGTAATAACCTTCCAAACCGTATTTGCCGCTGCGATCATCGCCGTCATACCCCAGAAAACCGAACAACTGGCCGCCCAATGATTTCTCCGTATAAAAACGATAGCTTTTTTCATTAAAGCCGATGCCTTTGAGTTGCGATTTCTTTAACGCCTCAAAAACATCGTCTTCCAAGCGTTCCCGAAGCAAGTAATAAGATTTTTCTTTTTGGTTGAAAACATTGATTAATTCGTTTTTGGTCGCGTCTTTAATCGTTTGCTCGGCGTATTTGTCCAGTTCTAAAAAATCGGTGGAAGTGGCGTTGCCGCGCAGCCGCTTCGCCAAATCATCAACGGCCCGCCGGTCTTCTTCGCTTAGCCCCAGAACCGCCAATACTTGTTCCGCGGTGGAAGTGGCGTCTTCTATTTCCTTAGGTATGGCATAGGCGACATGCATGGCGCGGTTGGTAACCAAGGGGTAAGAAACCGATTTATCCCCGACTTTTTCTTGAGCCAGAATTGAACCGCGTTCGGGAAACAGTTTCTGATAAATTTCATGCTGGTCGGCGGCGAGCGCGGTATAAAAAGCGCCGCGTAAAATCTGCACGTCAAACAATCTCCCCGCCAGGACGACGCTGACAATCAAAAAAACAACCGACAGTACGGTAATGCGTCCGCGGTTGTCAGAAACTTCGGTTTTAAGGGATTTATAAACTGTCATATCCGGCGGCGGCTGTTTAACTAAGCTTAGTTATCTGCTAACTAACGCTTGGCTATCTGATTGGAATTTTTTATCATGACAATTTCCTGACTGCCGGCGGGAACCAAATTGAAATCGGCGGCGGCGGCGGTAATCTGATCCATGGACTGCAATTTCAGGCAATCAATGGTCAAACGGCCATTCTCGGATTGCAGCTTGTCTATGCTATTTTCCAAATCCTTGATTTGATAGCCGATGGTGGCGGTTAAGTTGGTTTGAGTCAGATAAACAATGCCTAAAACGGCGGCTATAATATAAATTCCTACCAGGGAGCGTTTTCTCGTCAAACTGTTCCAAACCTGAAAACGCCAGCTAACTTTGGTTTTGAGTTCTTTAAAATGATGATTGCATTTTTCTTTTTTCCAAAATTTGCACATAGGATTGTATTTTATAATTAAATTTTTTCTATCACCCTTAATTTGGCGGAACGGCTGCGCGGATTAACGGCTGTCTCCTCTTTCCCCGCCTCTATCGGCTTTCTGGTAATCAGCTTGATCCGCGGCGTTTCGCTGCCGGCCATGTCTTTGAAGAATCTTTTGACCAAACGATCTTCGCCCGAATGGAAAGAAATCACCGCCAATCGTCCGCCTGGAGCCAAAAGATCAATCGCCTGGGGCAAAACGGCGGCAATATTGCCGAATTCATCATTGACCGCGATGCGCAGGGCCTGGAAAACTCTGGTGGCCGGATGTTTTTTGGACGGCGTTTTGAATTTTTTCTGATAGATGTCGGAAATGATATTGACCAGGTCTTCCGCCGTCTCTATTCTTAAACCCTGCTGACGGGCGGTAATTATTTGGCGCGCAATCGGTTTGGCCAGCGGCTCGTCGCCGTAATCCGTAAAGATTTTCACTAATTCTGCCTCGCTGGAGTCGTTGATTAATTCGGCGGCGGCGCGTGAGGCGGCGGGATTAAACCGCAGATCCAGAACGCCGGCTGACCGGAAGCTGAAACCGCGCTCGTCATCGGCCAACTGATCGGAAGACAGACCCAAATCCAGCAAAATGCCTTTTATCCGGCCGAGATCGGGCGCGGCGCCGATGATTTTTTTTAAGTTGCGATAATTATCATTGACCAAAATAAGATTTTCGTTGGCGCTATTTTGAATCGCTTCGGCGTCCCAATCAATGCCCAGCACCTTGCCTTCGGGTTTGACCAGTTCCAAAATCGCCAGAGAGTGCCCGCCGCCGCCGAAAGTGCAATCAATGAAGTTGTCGCCCGGCTGCGGATTAAGATAGTGCAGGACTTCCTTAAGCAGAACCGGTTCATGAATGGAGGGCATGGCCGTTGGTCTTAACTCAATAAAGTGAAAGTTAAAAATAAATTATGATTTGAGATCGTGCAACGCCTCGGCGATTTCGTTGTAATTCTTTTCGGTTTCCGCCTGATAGCCGTTCCATTTGGCTTCATCCCAAATTTCCAACCGGTTATACAGGCCGGCAATAACCACATTCTTGGTCAAACCGGCAAAACTGCGCAAATAGTCGGGCAAGATTATTCTGCCTTGCTTGTCAAATTCCACTTCGGTCGCGCCGGCCAGCATGGAACGGGAAAAGGCGCGGTTGCCGGATTTATCTATGGGCAAATCGGCGATGCCTTCGGCCATTTTTTGCCATTCCTTTTGCGGATACAAAAACAAACAGCTGTCCAACCCTTTAGTTACAACAGCTTTCTTGAGTTCCGGACGAAACTTGGCGGGCACGGCAACGCGCCCCTTGTCATCCAGATTATGATTGTATTGGCCGATAAACATACGAATTTGGTGGCTAAAATCAAGAATAACCCTAATTCTTAAATAAAAACTTTCTCAAAGTTTATGGCTTTTGCCGGTTATATTTCACCACATTTCACCACTCTGATATAATTATACACCACTTAGCACCACTAAACAACCATGATTCAACATTTTTCTGCAATAAAAAAATAGCCAAAATTGGCCATTTTTTAGTTAATTTTTGTAATATTTTACAAGCGGTGGATAACTCTTTTGCTTTATCAAAATACAAACTAAAACTTATCCACAGAAGAACAAAGAACAACCGGAAACGGTTGCGCATGGTTACTTTTTCCTAATCGTTATATTGGGTTTCCGATCATAATACGGCAGAACGATTTGCGCCGGTTTAATCCCTTTAAGCCGCTCCCGCACTTTGACTACCAATTCTCCCGCCGAGCTAAACTCGCCGGCCCTGATTCCGGCAATAGGCAGATTGCGGCCGAATGCCAAAGCGTTGGCCACGGCCACGCCGATGCGCACTGAAGTAAACCCGCCGGGCCCGACAACCACGCCAATCCCCTTCAGCTTATCCCAGGTGATTTTGTTGGCGGCCAAGCAAGCGGCGATAGCCGGCACCAATTTTTCCGAGTGATGGAATTTGCCCGTAACTTTTTTACGTTTAAAGTCATCCGCTCGGCGCGCCAGAAGCAGCTCAAAATGATCAGCCGGAGTTGTATTGATAATAAGAATCATAAAAATCACTTGATTTTTCTTTGCCGCCAGTTGATTAAAAATAAAATTCCCACCAAAAATGCCACGCCGGAAATTTCCAGTATCCAGGACAGCATATACCAATTGAAAGGATTATTGAGCACCATGATTATATACCCCAAACCGAAAAGGATAAAGACGATTCCGCCGACTATCTCGTATCTCCAGGAAACTACAATGATGGCCAAAAGGATCAAGGCCGGAATATTATGCATTAGCAATCCGAGCGCCGTTTGCCAAAAGCCCAAACCCAGGGAAAAAACGTCCAGGGAGAACAGGGCCAGGAAGCCGACAAACATCAGCCCCAAAATCCTGGGCGTCCAATAAATTAACCGATTGATCACTTGGTTTTTTTCTAAAGACATATGGTTTTGATTAGTTTTAATCTTTTCCTTCCCACTCCTTAAGAAATTCTTCTAAAAACTCCTCCATTACTTTATGCCGCTTTTCGGCAATTTTTTTCGCAGTCGCGGTATTCATTAATTCTTTCAACAGCAATAATTTTTCATAAAAATGATTAACAACGGGGCTTTGGCTGTTTTTGTATTGTTCAAACGATTCATGTTTTCCGGGTTTTATTTCAGGATTATGCATTTCCCTGCCTTTGCTGCCGCCATAGGTGAAGGTTCTGGCGATTCCGATAGCGCCAATCGCGTCTAACCGATCAGCGTCTTGAACCGCCATGCCCTCAATTGTTTTCATTTTAGCCACAACGCCCGCCCCCTTGAATGAAGCGTCTTTAATGATTTGGCAAACATGGGAAATGACGTCTTCATCAACTGCCAATTCCCCCAACCATTCTCTTGCTAATTGCGGACCGACGTCATCGTTGCCATCGTTGAATTTCCAATCAGCGATATCATGAAGCAAAGCGGCGAGTTCAACGACGAACAAATCCGCGTTCTCGTGTCTGCCAATATGGACGGCGTTTTTCCAGACGCGGTGAACATGCCACCAGTCATGGCCGGAACCTTCGCCGACGAGTTTGGTTTTGATATGTTCAGCCGTTTGATTTATGATTTGTTCCTTGTTCATTTTTATGAGAATTATGTCTTTTTTAGCACGCGTACAATGGTTCCAGATTTTTCGTCCCTGTATTTTGTCTCGCCGCCTAAAGCATCTAATTTAGCTATGTTTTGTTCAGCGATTTTGTCGTAGTCGTCGGCGCTGACTGCTTGCCACTCGCCCTCGGCTCCGTCTTCAGTACGAAGCTGCCGACTTTTTAGTTGTTCTTCCTTTTTTGGATTGAGAAATACGACCATATCAGCGTCTTGTACTAAGTCCTGCCGAAATAAGTCAGCATGATTAATGATAAAAGGCGGTTTTTCTTTCTGCAAAATATATCCCAGCAATTCCTTTAAGTCGGCAGCTTCCCGCTGCTGCTCTTGACGAAAAATCTGGAACCATTGGTCAATGTCTATGTTTTTATAACCGACAGCGCGGGAAAGCTCTCTCGCAAAAGTTGTTTTGCCCGAACCAACGTTACCGACCACATAAATTTTTTCGGCGCCGCTTTCCTTGACGATTGCAACCGTTGCTTGCATGTCGGCTTCTGTAAACATCTCGCGCCCCTCTTGTTTGTAAGCGTCCTTTTTCCCGCGTTTAGTAATTTCCAATACTGGCATTGCGATATCAATTACTTTAGCCACAAAATCATCTTCATTTTCAAAAGTTAGCGCTTGTAATTGCGCTTTGACAGGATTTGCGACTTCATCGGAAACAACGCCCTTAAATTCATCTGTTTCCATTGTTTGCAGAAGTATTGCAACGGGATTTTCCGCGCTTCTAAACAAGTCGCGCAAATCTTCTTTGATCTGTTCGGCTACTTTCGGCTCAACGCCTCGCGTCTCTTGTTTAGGGGGATAATTTTGTAGTGGCATTTCAAATCTATTAATAATCATATTTAGACGGTCTAAAAATTTATTTACTGTTTATCGCCTCCTTAAATAATTTTGTAGATTCTGTATTATTAAAATCTATCTGATTGACCATCAACTTTGCTTTGTCATTCAATCTATCGTACATAAATTTAATTTTGTCTGTCGTTTCTTCTTGAGTATGTGTTTGTCGATAATGCGGTAAATTGTTAAAAAATGTGATACTGTCAGCTTCCATTAAAATTTCAACATCACCCTCACCGCCAACCTCATGATTTTCAATCAAGTGTTTGACTTTATCTATCGTAGTTTTGTCAAAATTATATTTCTTTAGTATATCACATGTTATTTTGGCAGATAGTAAAACGTGCTCTTTTTTATAGTCATCATAAGTCGTAAACTTTGCTTTCATCACTCGGTAGTCTTCAAAACTCCTATCAATATCATGGCCTAAAGCGGCGATTTGAAGCGCAATGTCTGCCTCCGGCTTAAGTTTCAGAACCCATTGCCAAACCGACTGCGAATGATCGTATTCAGTTTTGTCCGCTGCATTTTTAGTAATCTTTTTTATTTCCTCTACGACAAAATCAAATTTATTCATAAACTAAAAAGATAAATGTTAAATGAAATTTTTCTGGCTCGCATATCTAATGTTAGGCGATGCGCCAGCTCTTAATTTCCCTTTGTTAAGTATTCTTTCATTACTTGTTTTATTTCTTTACGTAAACGAATAGATTGCTCTCTTTTTCGTTGATCTGTGGTTCTTTGAGAATATACATGACTAAAGGTTTTTTCAATAATTCTATCACGATCAAACGGATAACAACCCTTCTCCGGCCTTTGTGTCGTGATATAAAAATCTGTTTTAACTTTCGATCCCACCATAGAGGGATTGACTGCGCCGATTCTTACATCTGAAAAACCTGATTCGTCAAAAATTTTTTTTACTGGTTCAAGCGACCCTCCGCTATGTATACAAGTATCAAATATAAGTACAGGATGCTCTTTGTCGTCCATTAATCTTTTATACGTATCTTGAAATTCAAGTATAATATCTTCGTGAGCTCTCACCTGATGCGGTTGTTCATCTACATCATTTTTCCAACTACAATCTCTTATGATATCGGCTATTTCCTCGGGCGTTAAATCTTCTACGGCCTTAAAACCCTTAGGATTCATAAAATAAATATTTGGCATTTCCTCATCCGGATATTGCGAGCGAAAATATTCCCTGACACCTATATACAATGGCCGCGAGCTTCGATCTATAATAACAAGATTTGGTATCTTTTCTGTTCTTAAATACTCAGCGATTTTTTTTGAATAATCAAAAAGTTCTTGACGTTCTCCTGGATACTCAAAGAATTCGTAGTTTTGAGGCTCTACCTCGTAATGTTTTAATTTTTCCATAATAGTATTAATTAAGACGTTTTGTTAAGTTCGTATTCCTTCGAAAATAATTTCGACTAATGTTTGACAACTTTTACCAGTGGTAACACCTGGAGCAATCACGCCCCCAATGCAAATATAAGGATAGAATAGTAAGAAAGACAAAATTAACAAAAATAACGCTATTCCAAAACACCACCTTGCCCAACTTGGTACTTTTTTCATATATTTTTATTTTAGTAAATTAGAAACAAAAGAACGGAGCGATTTCGTCACAACGTTACCGTTTTAGGCGGAGTTGCGTCAGCTTATTATGTCGAACAAGGCAGAACGTCAGCCGAACAAATCATACGAGTTTAGAAGCAATTGCGCTTAAACCGTGTTAGGTGACGTAATAATAATTTGTTATTCAATTATACCTTCCGCCCTTAATCCTTCTAAAAGTTGTTGGTAGTCTTCTGGGGGCCATTCCCCTTCTTTTTCTCCCTTAGCGTATGCTTCGATGGTGTCTATTGTTTTTTGAAAAGTTTTAGCATCTAATATGTGTTTACTTTTTAATTTTCTAAAATGGTCGACTGATTTTCTAATTTTGTCATCTAATGGTCTTGTTTCAAACCCACTTTTATTTTCCATAGGTATAAGATTACTAATTATTATTATTTCACATAATGCGCGGCGGCTGATCCGCAGTCCCGCGTAACCGCGTAGCGGTAAAACGGGATTGAGGATAGCCGTCTGTTGTGCGAAGTCGCGAAGCGACAAGTCAACGGGCGGCGTAGATGCCGCGCATTGTGACGAAAGAGCGGAGCGATTTCGTCGCAACATTACAGTTTATATGAAGTTTTAATGATATTTTGTGATACACGTAATACAATCGCGCGGAGCGCTATCACCAAAATATCATTAAAATTTTGGTGACGACGACCGATTCTTAGTCCAACTTAAGCGAGTATTGGAGGAACCATATAAACTGCGTTGTCGGAAATAATAAAATAAAATTCTATTTTTCCCCACAATTCCAGCAGTCATTACTAGGCAACCTTGGATTGCAGGAATAAGTAAATAATATACATTTATCATTTTTTCTGCAAGCTTCTTCTGATAGTTCTGAACAATCAACTAAATATCTATTATAAATATAATACGATAGTGATAATACGACTATTAATCCAATTATCAAGGCGATGATGATTATTTTTTTGTTCATATTTTATTGATGATTAAATTAAATGTGGTAAGTGTGAATTTTATTTTATTATTTCCGACAATGCGCGGCGGCTGATCCGCAGTCCCGCGTAACCGCGTAGCGGTAAAACGGGATTGAGGATAGCCGTCTGTTGTGCGAAGTCGCGAAGCGACAAGTCAACGGGCGACATAGACGCCGCACATTGTGACGAAATCGCTCCGCTCTTTCGTCACAATGTTTGCGTGTATGCGATGTTTGCGTAGCAAATATGGGAGAGGGTTTTCGGGGAAAGCCAGAACCGCATACACGCTGTTAGCTGATGTAAATAAATTCGCGAGCGATAGCGAGCATTATTCGGGCAAATTTTATAGATTTTTTATTCGTTTTACAATGTCTTCTAGTTTTGTTGTGTATTCTCTAAATAACGCAAAATATTTCTCTGGATTTTTAAGGAAGTCGTCGACCATCTGTTCTCTTGTTAAAGGATCAGTCTTCCAGTGGTATAACTCTTTTATTAGATTAACATCTTCTGGTGGCAAAGAAGCGGAACAAAAATTTAAAACATCTTCTTTCCTATAAATTAGTTTGCCGTTTTGTATGTAAGATTTTGCACCGACTGCGTCTCTAATAGAACGAACCGCCCACTTAACCCACTGAATTTGACGGCTTTTTTCAAGTTTCCATTTATCCATGTCGTGGGATTGTAGATGTGTGTAAATTTCAAACGGCAAACTGTCTAAGTATCTTTCTTGGTATAGCTTGGCTAAGGGCGGATAAACTTTTCCTTCTATTTCTGATTTTCTTTTAGCCAAAAAACTACTAGGATCAAAAACGAGATTGCTTTCTAAAATTAACTGATGTTCTGCGCTTGGCAGGTTATTGAAACGTTGTAATTCATACTCGGCGAATCGGCTATCTGCTAAACCAAATTCAATGTTGATGCCCAGTTGCTCGCAAAGTTTTTTGGCTGTTGGGTCATTAAATTCAAACCAATCAAGAGTATGTCGTGGTTTTTTGGCGACAGTTTGAAGAAAATCAGAAAATTTTTGTTCCGCTTCTTTTTGTCTTGCCATCGAGAGACGACTTCCTGATGTCTGCCAGATGTAAAAATCCGGAGATGATACATAAACACGCGTATCTATGTCTGAACCGGGCACGGCTTCGCCTTTTGCATATGAGCCTATTTCAATAATTCCATCAACTTTAAACCCATGTCCAATCATTTCTTCAAGAAGCCGTGCGTACTTTTGGGGTAACTCCGAATTTAATTCTAACTCAGAATGATTTGGATCAAACTTTAGTTTTGTTTCAATTTCTGGTCGTTCAGCGCTCATAAAAAATTTATAAAATTTGCCCGAATAATTTTTGCTCTGCAGAGCAAAAGAATTTATTTATTTCAGCTAACGTTCCAGAATATGCGATGTTTGCCAGCGGTATAATATGCCCGAAGGGCGACCGCTGGCAAATATGGGTGTAGCGACCAACGGGAGCGAAACCGCATATTCTGTGTTAGGCGCTGTTCTTTAAAACTTTTGTAAATCTAACTGCTCCATAGAGTATGAGCAAACTTCCTACTATTATGTTTAGTGTTTGGATTAGTGATATTGGCACGGTTTTCTTTACCAGTGAAAACAGAATTACTGATGTTCCCATGAATAACAAGGTCGCGAGTCCTACCGACAAACCGAAAACGAGCAATTCTCGCTTTGTGTAATTATATTCAACCGCTTTTGCTGTGAATAAACCCGTGTACCAGACGATAGTCATTGGACTGGAAATTGTGAGAAAAAAAGTTGCCGAAAAACTAGCAAGAAGGCTTGTTGTTTGGATTTCTAAGGTCGTGTTTATATTGCCCGTAACTCCTTTAATGATTACAAGTCCGAATATCACAAGAATGACTGAACTAACAATTCCAAAAGCCTTTTTGATCTTCTTTTTTTCGAGCAATTTCCCGATGCCGAGAATTGCGAGTGATATGTAAAAATAGTCTACGAGTGTAACTGCGACAACGGCAACAAGCCCATCGTAAAGCGACCTTTGTAGTGCAAGGTTTATGATGAAAAAGAAAACCGGGCCAATTGCCGTTTGTAACACTAATCCCGTTAATAATCCGTTTGCGAATACTCTCATGCTTTTATTTTAGTTGTTTTAAAGAATGGCGCCTAATGTGCGGCGGCTGATCCGCAGTCCCGCGTAACCGCGTAGCGGTAAAGCGGGATTGAGGATAGCCGTCTGTTGTGCGAAGTCGCGAAGCGACAAGCCAACAGGCGGCGTAGACGCCGCGCATTGTGACGAAAGAGCGGAGCGATTTCGTCACAACTATCGGTTATACGAATTGTTTTCGTATAATGTGTAGATATTGATTATTTTGCGAACTGCTGTTATTCCAATTAATAAATAATCACCGGCGTGCCGATATCCACCCAATCATAAATGATCTTGGCTTCGGGCGTTTTCATGTTGACACAGCCGTGGCTCATGGGATGGCCGAAGTTACTGTGCCAATAAGTGCCATGAATGGTGTAGGGCCCCTTAAAAGACGACACCCAAGGAA
>JBAYFY010000011.1:0-23870 GCA_041666945.1 Candidatus Buchananbacteria bacterium
AATTCGACCTCATGAAGCTGGAATCGCTAGTAACCGTGAATCAGCATGTCACGGTGAATACGTTCTCGGGCCTTGTACACACCGCCCGTCACACCAAGGGAGTTGGTAATACCCGAAGGCTGCTCTTGCAGCGGACTAAGGTAGGACCAATGACAGGGGTGAAGTCGTAACAAGGCATCCGTAGCGGAAGCTGTGGATGGATCACCTCCTTTCTAAGGAGAAATTGAGACAGTTCTCACGAATTTGTCTCATGGTCGCTCTTCTGCCGAATAGGCAGAAGAATGGGTTTGGTATACTTTTTACCGCTATTTAGTTGTCAAATTTAATTTGTCCATTGAAATATTAATTCAACAGACAGGAGGAATAACAAATGCAAGTTAAGGGAGTTGGATTTATTGATACCCCGATGGGCGGATCAAATATTGGTATTCCAGCCGGAAGCTTTGGTATCAGAATCAGAGTTAATTGCGAAGCGACTGATGAAGATGGATGCACCGATGAATCGGGCAGGCAAATTATGGCTGCTATGAGTGAACAATTAGAACGTGGAGAAGTAAACGTTGTCTGTATGATGAATAATCTGATAAGGCCAGGGAGATTTTTTGATGTTGCATTAATCTTTAAGTTTCCCAAAGAGAATGAAAGCTAAAAAGATTAGCATTGTATATCCCGCCCCGCGGAAGAGCGGGAGTCGGGATTTTTTTATGGATATTGAAGAACCGGTATTATTTTGATATATTAATTAAGTGATTGTTTTTAACTGTTGTCAAAGGAGGAAATTTAATGCCACATAAAGAGTTAGTAAGTTGCACAGAATGCAACGGGAAAGGTTACCACAATCGCGGTAACCACAGAGGAACTTTTATCGAAGATTGCAAAGTTTGCGGCGGGTCAAAAATAATTGAGATTATCGTGCTTGATCCGGATGATTGCACAAAATGCAACGGAAAAGGTTACCATGACTGCGGTAACCGCAGAGGAACATCTACTGAAGATTGCAAAGTTTGCGGCGGGTCAGGAAAGAAAAAGAAAGATTAAGTCCTTTGTAATAGAGAAGACGCAGAAAGGAGGAATATCATAGATTCCTCCATTATATGCGCATATAGCTCAGTTGGTTAGAGCGCGTCACTGATAATGACGAGGTCGATGGTTCGAGTCCATCTATGCGCACAGCAAAAAAGCATATAGCTTATGGCGTATAGTTTTTAATAAATTACTATAAGCTATTGGCCATTAGCTATAAGCTAATTTGCCGAGGTAGCTCAGTGGTAGAGCAGAAGACTGAAAATCTTTGTGTCGCGAGTTCAATTCTCGCCCTCGGCACAATTTAGTCAAAAGTTTATAAAGTCCATAAAGTTCATAAAGTTATTTTTTCTGACTTTTGACTTTATGGACTTTTGACTAATTACGGGGTGTAGCTCAGTTGGCTAGAGCGCTTGCTTTGGGAGCAAGAAGTCGCACGTTCAAGTCGTGTCACCCCGATATATAAAACTTAAATAATTTTAGTTTATGAAAAAGCCGGGCATTTCCGCTCGGCTTTTTGGGTACAATTTGAATTATCTGCAAAGGATTAAAAGCGTATTTTTTTCACTTGTTTTAAAACCGTAAATTAAATAACCTTGATTATACAACTCAATCAAAGCTTTTAGTTTTTTGGCGTTCTTCCAGTCATTTGACAGTAAGAATAATAAGTAATTACTAGTACAATACTTAATTGTGTCATAAATATGGTCAGCTTCACGACTATTGCCAAGGCCGCCCTCTTCAGATTTAAGTGTTTTGTCAACCATGTCACTTAAGTAGGGATCATAAAGAAGATACGATAGATAATCGTCAATAATTTTGCAAGTTTTTCGTTTCTTTTTGATAATCATTTCACCAATGTCATAAACGTATGAGGTGCGACTCCAAAAGTTTTTAATATCTCCATTAATTTTTTCAATCCATTCTTGAAATTCCTCGCGTTCTCGCTTGCTTACCCAATAGGGTTTAAATAATTGACGAAGGGAGATCACCACTACCTTCATTCTTGTTTTCCTTTTATTGAGACACGAAGATACGATACGCCTCACCATTTTCTCGTTGGCGTTAATTTTATTTTCCGATATTACCGGGAATTGTGGATTTTTTTGTTTTTTTATCAGTAACAGTCCATCCAAAGGAGCCATCGCTTCATCAATATTATTGACCCCGTTTTTTTTCAAAAAGTCAATTAATTTAATTCTTTCTTCAATACTTCCAAGATATTCAGCGAACTCTCTTGCGTCTTTCATAATTCCTCTCCTTTGGTTTTATTCTTACCACTCAACGACTATTCTGATAAATATATCATGTTCATAACTACCGTAAAACTCGTGTGCTTCAGTGTCAATCTCAAAACAACATTTGAATCCCTGCTCCCTAAAAAAGGAGAGAACCTTCTTTCCGACTGCGGAATTATTGATTATTTTTTCCCAATTGGCGCAAAAATATTTATTCATTCTCGGATTACCAAATTCAATAAGGGTTTTCTGAATTTTTCTTTTTTCGGGAAAGCGTTTGATTTCTTCTATCATGTCCGCAAGCATATCATCAAGGGGAGGAGTACCGTAGCCACGCTTTTTGATCTCGCCTCGTCTTTCCAGCGCAGAATATAACATAGAAGCGGTTATTTCTCTTTCTTTTTCTTCTTCCATTTGTTTCTTAATTATCCCATCCCTTAGTTTTTCGGCCAAAGTTTTTTCCATGTCTTGTCTCCTTGTTGTTTAGTTGTCAAGGTGCCGTTGTTAGCCCGTTGCTAACTACCCAGGATATCATATTGTATTAATGGTGGTCAATACCACCATATTTTTACTTTTTTAAAAAAATAGGTTATAATGCTGTCAGCCATCAAAAATCATTAAAAAACATATGTATATTGAAGTGTTAAACAATATCGGCCTGTCAACCAACGAAGCCAGGATTTATAACGCGCTTTTGGAATTGAAAGTCGGGACGGTCAGCGCCATTTCCCGCCATGCCGGCATTGACCGGCGCAATGTTTATGATACTATCCATCGCCTGATCAAACAGGGGTTGGTTTACCAGATTATGCCCAGGAAAACCTTGACTTACGCCCCGGTCAGTCCGGAAAAATTGCGCGAGTTCGTTGAGGAGAAGGTAAAAGAATTAGAAACCGCGCTTCCGGGCATGCTTAAAAAGTTTGATTTGGTGAGCCCGATCCAACAAATCTCCATTTTTAAAGGCATTAGAGGATTAAAGAGTTATATCAATTTGATTTTAAAAACCGGTCAAGACGTTTACGGCTTAGGCAGTAAGGGATCATGGTTTGATCCGCGTGTTAGAAATTTCAGCATCCGGGCTTGCCAAGAATGGAAAAAGAAAAAAATCAAAGGAAAATATATTTATGACGCAGAAATAAAAAATCATCCGGAAGTGATGAAATGGATCGGCGGAGCATATAAATTTTTGCCAAAAAAATACTCTTCTAACTCATCTTTGGAAATTTTTGGCGATTACGTGGTTATTTATTCCGGCATGAGTCCAAAAGAATTAGATGATGATATTAGTTTTTTTGTTCTGCGCGATAAGACATTGGCTCGCGATTATCTGAAATGGTTTGAGTTGATTTGGGATTTGTTGCCGGCAGTAAACAAAAAACCGACTTGTTAAAACAATTCAGTATATAATAGCCTATAATAATTTTCGCCGTTTGCGAGGGTTTTTGTGTAAGAATTCGTATTATGTTATAATTGTATTAAAGAATAACGTAATTTTAGTGATAGTTTAAGTCATTATTTCATTAACCAGTATATCTGAAATGCCCTACCTACAATATTAAAATAAACTGCCAAGAGGAATTTATTTTTTATAAATAAGCCAAAGAATGAAATAAATATGGCTTCATTTTCACAAAAAATAAAAAAAGCAGTTAGTCGAACCGGGACAGCCACCCTTACAATTTTAGGGTCAGCTGTTTTTTTATTAGTTATTTTTATTTTGATTTTTTTGGGGTATGGTTTAGTAAAAAAAACTAATGTGGCTCAAGCATTAACGGATGAGGGTTTAGTTATTTCTCAATCCCAGAATTCAAACAGTATCGGTCAATACGAAAAGTTTGAATTAACTTTCATACTGGAAGGAAATTATTCTGATCCTTCCAATATTGCAACTTATAAAAACCCCTTTGATGCTGATCAAATAAAAGTAGATATAATTTTTACCCAGCCGGATGGCACAAATAAAACCGTTCTCGCTTTTTATTATATGGAGTATGATATTGTCTCTGGCAATCCGGAGCGCTATGGCAATGGCAGAGATCCATCTTGGAAGGCGCGCTTTGCTCCCATTCAACTTGGCACGTATAGTTACGTAATTAGTGTAACTAATAATAATGGCACCATAACCACTCCTGGCGCAAGTACTTTTCAATGCGTTCAATCGTCAAAAAAAGGATTTATTCGCGTTGACCCTTACGATCAATATTTATTACGCCGTACTACCGGCGAACAATTTTTCCCCATTGGTTATAATCAGACATGCGCCGGTAATAACACAGGCATAGCTTGGTGGAGAGCTCATTTTCAGAAAATGCACGAAAATGGCGTTACTTGGGAACGGATTTGGATGAGTAGTTATAATACCGGTGAAAATATAGAATGGACTCCGAATAATATTTCGTCCCCCCCGCCTTATTACCATGGCGTAGGGAAATATGGTTTGGAAATCGCTTGGCGGCTGGACCATATTATAGACCTGGCCGATCAAAATAATATCGCTATTCAGCTTACTCTGCAATATTTTCAGCAGTTTCTAAGTTATGACGAATGGCGCAATAATCCTTATAATAGCGCCAATTCAGCTTATGGCGGCTGGTTGACCGATCCGCAACAATTTTTTACTGACGCAGAAGCAATCCGCTTGACGAAGAATAAGTATCGCTATATTGTAGCGCGTTGGGGCTACTCTACCGCCATAGAAAGTTGGGAATTATTTAATGAGGTCAGGTATTCAAGCGGGGCCAGCAGCAATATAACAGCTATTATTGCTTGGCACGAACAGATGGCACAGTTCATAAAAAATATTGATTCTTTTAACCATCTTATCACCACCAGCGTTGAAGCGGGTTATTCCGAAGCTAATGAAAATTCTTTTTGGATAATACCTAGTATAGATATTATACAGGCCCATTCTTACACAACCGATATTTTTTCCTATCTTAAGACAGTAACTGAAAAATTGCTTAAATATGGAAAACCGATTTTTACAGCCGAATTCGGATTAAGCGCCGATGATGACACGCCTGAACTCACTTATAATTCTCTTCCCGAACCCTATCGTTCGCAATTAATAGAGGGATTAAACTTCCATAATGTTACATGGGAAGCATTTTTCTTGAAATCTGCCGCGCACCTATGGTATGCCACTTATATTAATAATCTTAGATTGTATCAACTTTATAACCCCTTATTTTTATATATTAATGGCGAAAGTTTGGGCGATAAGGGTTTAGAGATTGCTACTGCCAACGTAACAACGCAGACGCCATCTATTCAGCCACGTACCCAATCAAATTATCCGGGATTGATTGGATTCTATGATCCCCCTCAACAAACTACGTTTACCGTAGACCAATACGGGCAAATAATAAATTTTGACAAAATGTCCGGTTATTTACATGGAACAATCCAGGAACGTCTTCGTTCCGATCCAACCCTGTTGGTGAATTTTGATGCGCCGGCAACCCTTAATCTTGTTATTTCAGGTGTTTCGGGTTATGCTTATCTTCCTAGTAGCATGAACATCACGCTGGACGGAACTGTAGTGGCATCCTTGGCTCCTGCAGCTGGCGCCGCCAATCTTCAATTAACGGCAGATATTCCCGCAGGGGAGCATGTTGTACAAATTAAGAATACCGGCCGCGATTGGTTTGATATAGAAGATTATGCTTTTAGTTGTCCAACCTCGGCCGTCTTTAATTCACATATTCTACGCAACATCGGTTTAGCAGGTTCCGATTCCGCTTATTTTTGGGTTTATGATGTCGACAGTCAGTATGGTTTGACGAACAATGGGGTGATCAGCAATACCACCTTTTCATTATCCGGATTCAATAATGGCACTTATAAAATCCAATATTACAATACTTGGGGGGCAGGAGGGGTGATTAGTGAAGAACAAACGCGAGTAACGAATGGCATTTTGACTGGAACAATACCCGCCTTTTCCAAGGATATCGCAATAAAAGTTAAGCCAACTGCTTATAGTTGTACAGAAAATTGGTCTTGCGGTTTATGGTCAACATGCTCAAATAATATCCAAACGAGAACTTGCACTGATTTCAATAATTGCGGCACTACTGCCGGCCGGCCGGCGCTTTCCCAATCCTGTACTCTAATCTGTTCGCCAGAGTGGAATTGTACTAATTGGTCAACGTGTTCAAAAAAAATTCAAACGAGAACTTGCACTGATTCCAATAATTGCGGCACTACTGCAGACCGGCCGCCATTTTCCCAATCCTGTACTCTAATCTGTTCGCCAGAGTGGAATTGTACCAATTGGTCGGCATGCTCTAAGGGTAAACAAACCAGGGTCTGTACTGATAGCCATAATTGTGAATCGGATAGCAGCCAACCAGTAGAAAGCCAGTCTTGTGGTGATTCTTCTAATCAGGATGTAAGCCCAACGATTGGCAGTTATATGAAAAAAGGTGTTTATTCATCAGGAAGAATGATAAAAACAGCCAATAATTCCGCTATTTATCATATAACCGATGATGGCCGGCGTCACTTATATGTCAATGAAGCCACCTATTGGACTTGGCATACCGGCACTTGGAAACAGCAACAATTAGAGATAATTACTCAAACTGCTTTTGATGCTTTACCGGAAGGTGACCATATTTGCATAAATTCTGGTTCAAGATTGATTAAATTCGACAATAGCCCCAGGATTTATATTGTTTTTGGCGATAATAATTTAAAATATATAACCGAACAAATGGCTGTCAGCTTATTTGGGTCGGCCTACGCAAGTAAGATAGCTATTATCCAATCCAGTTTTGAAAATGATTATATTAAGAACGATACTGGATTTGTGGATGCTGATAATGACGGCTTAACGGATAATGATGAGATCAATATCTATAAAACCCAGTCAGCTAATATTGATAGCGATGGCGACGGCTATAAAGACGGACGAGAAGTTTTATTCAATTATAATCCCGACTTAAAAGATTAGAAAAGATAAAATTAAGCCGGGAAAAATTTTTAATTTCATTCAAAGCATCCAATAGCCCGTTTTGCGGAAATAAAAATTTTGAAAAAAATTCTTTGGATATCGTAATGTCGCGATTGCTAAACGAAACTAGACAAAATTAAATATTAATTTCAAACAAAAAACCGACTGCCTAAGCAGCCGATTTTTTGTTTTGAATATTCGCTCTTGTCGGGGTGCGGGGAATTGAACCCCGTCTACACCCACCCCATGGGCGCGTACTACCGACATACTCCACCCCGATATTGTTTTAGGTATTGAGATAAATCTCGCCTCGTTCTCACTCGGCTCGTCCAGGGTTAGCGAAAATATGCCACCGGCATATTTTCGATCGTTCGCTGCAGCGCTCTCGCGCTTGGCTCACTGCTAACCTTTTAAAATCCTGGGAGGATTTTAAACCACCCCATGGGCGCGTACTACCGACATACTCCACCCCGGAGTATTAGTCAATATTTTATCATATTTTTCAGGAAAAATCAATCACTGGCATACCTGTTGACATTTAGCCGATTTTTTGATAAAATAGGATATCAAAGAACTTTGACAATGGAGAATAAACATGTATAAATTGCCTTTTATTGAGCCGGAAAGATGCGGTTGTTGCGGCCGTTTGTCAGTGCTTTATGACCGCAGAAACCAGGTGTGTTTTGCCTGTTACCACGATTTAAGTCCGTATAGTAAACAGAATAACAAAAAAAGAAACGGCGGACAGTCCGTAACTGTTCCGTCAAGCGGAAAAATACTGGACGTAAGGGTTTAACTGAAAGGAGTATGTAAAATGAAAAAGTCAGCCGCTATCTTGTGCATGATTCTGGCGCTCGCTCTAATATTGTCTTCCGGTTGCGCCACCAGGCAAAGAGTTGAAACCGTTACCACTTATAGCAACGGCGTAAAAACCACTACCACGTATGAGTATGTTGATGCGGTCGTTTATCCCGATCCCGACGATTATTATTATACCGTTGACAGCGTAACGCACCACGTTTATTTCGGCGTGGACGCCGTCTGGGTCAGATCCGTGCCCAATGATTATGTTGTGTTGCGTCATTATTGGCGCCCCACTCCTTATTATCGCAGTCACTTTCATAAGCATCACGGACACCATCACGGTTACGTGGATGTGAATGTAGATTTGGATCTGGATATTCATGGCGCTTTTATGCCGCATCATTCGCCGCGATTCCATTCGCAGTTAGGGCATAAACCATTTAGTCACAAACCTCGGTTTGAGCCCCCGCGGCAACAGGCGCCACATAATAGTCCTAACATGAATCATCCCTCGTCGCATCAGTCGCCGTCGCGATCAGCCGCGCCTTCACGATCCGGCAGTCCGGCGACGCGCAGCGCGTCTCCGGTTCAACCGCCGCAACGCAATACGCCGACCGGAACAGTGACACCGGCTCGACCGATGCGCAGTGTTCCCTCGGCTATCCGATCGGCTGCTCCCGCGCAACAACACAGCAGTCCTAACGCTCATTCGCCGTCGCTGCTGAATCAGAAGCCGTCGCGGCAACCATCCCACGCGTCTTCGCCACGACAGCAGACACCGGCAAGAGCGGTAACCCCGGCTCGACCGGCGACGCGCAGCGTGTCTCCGGTTCAATCGCCGCAACGCAGCGCGCCGGCAAGATCAGTCGCTCCCGTCCGATCATTAAATCAGACGCGGCCGCGATCGGCTGTTCCCGCGCGACAACACAGCAGTCCCAGTGCAATTCATTCGCCGTCGCGTCAGTCGCAGCCGCGATCAGTCGCGCCTTCGCGATCCGGCAGTCCGGCGACGCGCAGCGCGTCTCCAGCTCGATCGCTGCAACGCAGTATGCCAATTAATCGATCCAAGCCCGCTCGCCCTATGAATAATGGTAAACGCAGCAATGGGCGCAACAAATAAGGAGGAGTAACATGTTTACATTCTTAGTAACACTCTCAACAGTGCTGTTGTTTATTGCAGGAGCCGTATATTTGTCTCTTTCGGCGTCATTTTTTGACTCAATGAATATGACGGAAGGAAGTTTTAGAAATCTAGTCATTGCAATCGCGCTGGCTGCCACTTTTTTTCTCGCCTCCCTGACTTTGCATGATATTTTGATGTAGAAATCGCACCTTTTAGCCGGAGAACTTGTTTCTCCGGTTTTAATATTGCTTAAAAACCGCCGGCTTGTTAGTATATTAATATTATGAAAGTCATTGCTGATTTACACATCCACTCCAAATATTCCCGCGGCTGCAGCCGGGAATTGACTTTGACCAATATCGCCAAATGGTGCGGGTATAAAGGCATCGGCTTAGTCGCCACCGGTGATTTTACCCATCCGGCTTGGTTCAAGTCAATCAAAGAGGAATTAGTTCCGGCGGAATCCGGATTTTTTCGTCTTAAAGATGATTCTTCCGCGGTCAGATTTGTTTTGGGCGGAGAAATCAGTTGCATTTATACTCAAGGCGGAAAATGCCGGCGCATCCACGTCTGCCTGCTTCTGCCGTCAATTGAATCGGCGGAAAAGTTAATTCAAGAATTGACTGATCGCGGCTGCAACCTCAAATCCGACGGCCGGCCCATTATCGGCTTGTCGGCCAAGGAGCTGGCGCGTTTGGCTTTTGGAATCGATGAGAATATTATTGTTTTTCCCGCGCACGTCTGGACGCCATGGTTTGCCGTGTTCGGGTCAAAGTCCGGCTTTGATTCGCTTGAAGAATGCTTTGAAGAATTGACGTCGAAGATTTTTGCGCTGGAAACCGGCTTGTCTTCCGACCCGGCGATGAATCGGCGTTTGTCAAAATTAGATCGGTTGACGCTGCTGTCTAATTCCGACGCGCATTCGCCGGCCAATCTCGGGCGCGAGGCCAATGTTTTCGATTTTGCCCAAGGCAACTTTGATTATCAAGAGTTAAAAAGGATCATTGAAAGCCGGGATAAAGAAAAATTTTTAATGACTTTGGAATTTTTTCCCGAAGAAGGCAAATACCACATTGACGGCCATGCCGCTTGCAATTTTTCTTGCGAGCCGGAAAAAAGCAAACAGTTGGATAATAAATGTCCCAAGTGCGGCAAACCGCTTATCCTGGGCGTACTCCATCGAGTTAATTTATTGGCCGATCGGCTTGAAGTTCCGACAAGCGGATTCGTGCCTTACAAAAATCTGATTCCTCTGCAAGAAATCATCGCGGACGTTCTGGCGGTGGGTAAAAATTCCAAAAAAGTCCAAAGAGAATACTTCAATTTAATCCAACAGCACGACGAATTCGCCGTGTTGCTGGATTTGTCCTTGGCGGAATTGCAACGAATCACCTTGCCGGAAATCGCCGAGGCCGTAAGCGCCATGCGCCGGGGCCAAGTGGAAATCGCCGCCGGCTACGACGGCATCTTCGGGAAAGTAAAAATAAAAAATGCCCGGCCTCGGGCCGAACAAAAAAGATTATTTTAAAATTCAAGCAAAAATTTTGCCTAAGAAAAAATCCCCTTCTGCAGAGAGGGGATTTTTCCCTTGAGAAAATTTTTATTTCTTCTTTCTTTTGGCAGCTTTCTTTTTCTTTGCCGGTTTCTTAGCGGCCTTCTTTTTCGCTTTCTTCTTTTTAGCCATAATAGCTCACCTCCTTTCTTTTATAAGGATAAGCTGAAATGATTTTCTCTGCAAAAACTATTTCAACTGAATATATTATAGCATATTTTTTTTCCGTCAACAAGAGTTATCCACAACTACGGCAATTATTTTTTTTAAATTATTTTTTATTATTTTAATCAGCCGCCGGCCAAGTTGAATTATTTTTTTTATTCCGCTAATATATCCATATTATGGCTAACAGCATGACACCGGAACAATTAAAAGAAAAATACCAGAGTTTCCTGAAGACGGAATTCACGGTTTTTGATTTGGAGACTTCCGGTTTGGATCCCTCGCGCGCCGAAATCTTGGAGATTGCCGGCATCCGTTTGCGCGGCGGCGAAGAATTAGCCCGTTTTGAGGCCTTAATCCGGCCTACTCGCCCGATTCCGCCGGAAGTGGAAAAAATTAACGGTTTAAACGAAATTTATTTATTGGTTAACGGCCGGCCGAGCAACCAGGTATTGATTGAATTCCTGTCTTTTATCAATGATTCAATTATCGTCGGCCACAATATCAAAGAGTTTGATTGGCTGTTTGTTTTGTCGCATCTCAAGCGCCATACCTTGAACGCGCCCCAGCATAAAATGATTGACACTTTGGAGTTGTCCCGCAAATTGTTATCTCTGCCGCAATATAATTTGACGGCCGTAGCCCGCCATTTCGGCCACGAGAATCGCAATGCCCATCGCGCCATGCCTGACGTAGAAGTCAATGCCAAAGTGTTTGTCAATTTAATGGAGCAAATGTTGAAAATCAATAATTAATGGCGCGAGCAATCCAATTCCGGCTTACGGCCGGAATTTTCAGTTAAAAATAAAACCGTTCCGACGGAAGCGTCGGAACGGTACGAGAAGGTGCTATTGTCGGTTTATCGGTTTGTTTACCGGGATGTTGACAAGCTTTGCCAAGGCCGGCAGAACTTTCGTCGTGATGAAGGGCTTGACCTTGGTCACGATGAAGGGCTTGACCGTATTGCGCCAGAAGGGGATGAGTAATTTTTCCATTACTTTGAACTTATACTCAATAAATAACCCGACGATCAGAACGGTGATGGCTACGAACATGGTGGTTCTCCTTTGGTGACGAGTCGCTCTTAGCGGCTTCGTCCGGTTGCTTTTTTGTCTTTGGATTTATCCGGACATTCCGAATAAACTCGTCGCTTATTTTCTACTGCTCCACAATAATCTTTTCACTAACCGCTGGTTCAACTTTTTCCGCTTGCGGCGCTCCGCCCATTACCGGCTTAAAAGTAACATTAGCTTCCAATTGCGTCTTCCAGGTTTTGGGATCGGCTGATTCCATCCAGTAGACACATTGATTGGCCGCGTCAGTCAGCACAACGTCTGGCCGACTGCCGGCGATGTGATGCTTATTGTCCTTGCTATCCAGCGTGACAATGGTCGTCAGCCAATAGAGCCGGGTTTTCCCGTTGATTTTGTTGATGTACGGCCGTTGCTCAACCGGTCGAATCATCGTCCAGTCAAAGAACTTGTGATCGCCGATAACCTTGCTGGTGACGGCGGTTACGCCTAACATCGGTTCTTTTTTGTGGTGAGAAAAAATAAAGTTTTTCCCTCGGCCGTCGGCCGGTACAAACAAGGAAATGGACAGGCCTTGCGATTTTTCCGCGTAGGGCTGAAGGGAAAAGTAATGATACAAAGTGTCTTTGCCGCCGAACTGCCCCAGCCGGAAAAAAATAGTGAATGGCTGGTCGTTCATGTCTTCCGGCATATCCGCGATCCTGATATCGCCGTTATGGATGCCCGGCAAAGGCGACAAAATACCGTTATGGAATTTGAAGCTGTCAGCAACATAACGCGACACTTTGTATGACAGAACGTTCTGTCCGTTTAAAAACGGATAGTTTTTCATTTTGGCCGGCGAGACATAATAGCCGCAGCCGACCAAGGTTCGCCTGACGCTTTGTAAGAGGCCGTCAGGCGATTGTTCAATCACTTGCACGCCGCCGAAAATGGGACGCGGGAATATTAACCCCTTCCATCTGATCAGCGGCACTACCTGCACCAGCTTTCCGGAATCATCTTGAAGATAGATGACACCGTCCGGCTCGTAATTGAAGTAGCGCCACGGACCGAAAGCGCGGCTGACGGCAACATAGGCGTTTCTGCCCCATTTAAGGTCTTCGCCAACTTCAAACCTGACATTAATCAGGTTCTGCAATCCCCAATCCGGCGCCGGAGTGGTGCCGTCAATGTTATACACTTGGCGGACTCCGGAAAAAATGCGAGGCATCAGGGGGATAGGTTCAATACCCATGGTGAAGCGGTATTGGTCGCCGATTCGCACGAAGTGCGGCTCATCCGGTTGGACATTGTCCTGCACCAATTCCCGCGCTTGCGAGAAAACGGAGTTGAGCGGTAGAATCCTCTCATAAGCCGTTTCCGGCAACTGTTCCAGTTCCACCGTATCGGTGACTTTGTAACAGTAATATTGCGCCAGATAATGGTGTATCGGTTTGCCGATTTCGTAAATGCCGAAGCCGATAACCAAGTAAATCAGTATCAGCAACAGCTTCCCTCGCCACTTGTGTTTGCGGGCCAGCCAATAGAAAATACCTACAGCGGTAATTGCCGCCAAAAAAGAACCGAAGAATTTTCTGACGGTGATAACATACTCATACACATAACCGCGGGCTATAAACAATTCCAAGCCGCTTGCCGCAAGAATGATCGCAAAGATCAACCAGTGCCGCTTGGCAAAACCCAGGGCCCAGCCGGTACTGTGTTTGAGCAACCAGTAAAACCGGCCGTGATTTTCTTGTTTTTCAGTCATTGTTTTTATTACCTCCAACATGTTGTCCCCGATTAAATTCATCCAATATTCTTTGAGCTTCGATCAGGGACAAATCTTCAGTAAGCGGAGTAGAAGATGCGGTTGCTTCTTCTGTTGCGGTTGAATTAGCGGTTTTTTCTGCTTGGACCAATTCATTCATAATCACATCCATACTGTCTTCTAGTGGCTGATCGTTCTTTTTGATATCAACTGCGGAAGTTTCAACTTGTGTCGGTGTTGGCGCAGGGGCAATCGGCTTTTTGGCCGGCCAAGCGGAAGAAGTGGCTTTAGACAGCTTGTTTTTCCAACCAGTCAGGCCGCCGGATATTTTTGACATCCAGCTACGCGCCCGGTTGCCGGCTATTCCCACCACATCAATTTCGCCGCTTTCAATTCTGTCTATAGCGTCCACGCGCCTCATGATTTTTTCTTTGCCTTGCGCCAGTTTTGGTAACAGGCGCAAGAGCCAGGGACCGCAGTAGAAGCCGGTCATGGTGGAGACCAGCGACAAAAGGCATAAGAAAATATTAATGACGATCGAGTGGTTGGTAACCAGAGTAATCAGCCACCAGTTAAACAAACCCAGAGGCAAGGCGGCGTAAAAACGTCCGCGAGCTTTCTGGTTGACGATAAACCCCAGTGCCTTGCCCTCAGGCAACTTTTCCTTGCTGGAAAGATTGTAGAAGAAGGTGTAAACGACAATGCCCAGGTAATTATCCAGAGCATACCAAATTGTCCCCATAATGGCGAAGGTGAGAAGGTAAGCCATGGTCAGCATTTTATGTTCCTTTCCCCGGTTAGAGGTCTTGACTGGTTGGTAACTCTCTCAAAATTTTCATTTTCGGTTGGTAATTATTTTTTATTACCTCGATGGCCCAAAGTTTTTTGACTTCAGTCCAATTCTGGTAACGTTGGTAAAAGAGATTCTTGTCATTGGTAAAACAGATCAGCAGCCGCCAGGGTTGTAGGCGAGCTAATAATCGTCCGACCACTTCTTGGATGTCTTCGGCTAATTCGGGATTGGGATGCAAGAGCAGCAGCTTGACGTCTTCCGACATTTTTTTGTTGTCGGGCAATTTTGTCGAGTTAAGCTGGCGCAACAAGCGTTCCAAATCATAATATAGCTTTGGCACCTTATCACCCAGTCGTTTGATCCAGCCCTTTTTTTGAGCCGGATTAAGATCAAGAAAGTTGATTCCCGGATCCTTATCAGCGATTAGGTCAATCAAGATGCAATCAAGCTTCTCGCCAATTATCTCCGGATGTTCGCAGTAGAATTCCATGTCTACCGCCACTAATCCGGAGTCCTGGAGTTTTTTTACCAGACCCTTGTCGTCCAATCCGAAGACCGGAGTTTTACGGGTTTTGGTTTTTTTAGCTAATGACATATTTTCAATGACCATAAAGTCACCGTCCTCCGTATCACGGAAGACAAAGACGCCGCCAAAAGCCAAGTTGTAAAAAGATCTGAGTTCAAAGGGCCAGTCGGATATTTCCACCTGGCGGAATCTCAAATCACCGTATTGCTCGATGCTATCTTTGAGTTGTCGGCGCAATAAAGGGTCAGCCCAAGCCCGTTCTTCGGTTAGATATCTGGCGACCAATTCTTTTTGTTTTTTGGCTGTTTGAGACAGGTCATCAGCCATAGCCCTGACAATAACTTGATCGACCAGCAACAGGTCAGTCGGATCTTCGAAACCTGATAATTCCTGATCGATGTCCAGACAGACGCCATTAGTGATGGTAATGTCGGCAATAGCCGTTTCAAAGCGCTGGAAAAATCCAGCCATGAGTAGCCGATCAAAAGAAGTAAAGGGAAAGTAAATCGGTTTGAACCTTTGGTCGGGAGTCAGTATAATCGCCAATTGATTGGCAGGCCCGTGCGATAAATACATGGGGCTGCTTTTTTCTTGAGCGATTTCCGGACTCCAGCCGATGCCGTCGATATGGAAGGAGGGCAAAGCCGTCTCTTCCAAACCCAACTGCTTGAGGCAGTCGTTGTAACGCCGAACCATTTCCGGCGTTTTTATCAGCACTAGGCCTTGGCCGAATAGTCCCGCGTCAATCAATCTTTGCATCAGTATCTCCTTGTTGTGATTTTTTTGTCAGGGACGGTTTTGGTTCGCCGTCCCTGACAAATGCTAATTAGAGGATTGTATCTGCGCCAGTGCGATTTTTCTCGCTTCCTCGGCGATGAGAAGTTGCTGGACCTGACGGTCGATTTCCCGTCGTCTGCCGGTGTCGATTATCGCCACCATGCCGTCCAAGTAGCGCATGGCTTCTTGGCAGCGGATTTCGGCAAAGGACTTGCCTTTCATATTCTGCCGCATCAAATCCATCACCAGCACTTTCTGCCGGTCATAGGGTTGGCGGAAGAACGTTTCCGGATTATTCATCCAGTCCTTAGGAAAGTCGAAGTCCATCAGGCGTTCGTCAATCGCTCGTTGAATATTACGGATGTCGCGAGAGCTGAATTTGGGGAATTCTTTTTTGACCTCCTGATAAATTCGGCCGAAGAACATCTGTTCCGTAATGTCATGCTCTTTGCCCACCCGGTTGAAAATATCCCCAATAACCGGTTCTTTCGGTTTTTGGTAATCAATGTAGGTTTCAGCCATGCTTTTGACCAAGCGTTGGGCGAATAGATATTCATACTTTTCCGGATCGGTCATGGCGATAAATTCGGGATCGATTTCCGCGATCCGTTTCCACCACAAATAATCCTGATCTATGATATCCTCCAACGTCGTGGCACCTTCAATTTTGAAGCGTGTCATAATGCGTGACAGAATAGCCGGGTCCAGCTGATCGGGGATATTGGTCAGAAAGAATACCACGGCGTTGCCTCGCCAGATGGCTGAGGCCCCTTCCAAATTAGTCAGAGCTGCGCCGATAACTTCACGGACGCCGGCAGACACGCCTTGGCGTGTTCTGTCTTCATAATTAACTTCAGCATCATCAGCCGGTCCGAAAGAGATTCTATTGGGATTCAAGATGCGTTGCCACCACTCCTCGGCCCGTTCTCTGGATCCGCCTTGGTAGGTAGAAACGATATTGGGAGGATGAGGATCAAACACATAAGGTAATTCCAGCCACTGGCAAAGATCGTAAAGCATAGTGGAAAAGGCGCCAATCATCATGGTTTTGCCTGTACCGGGGATACCGAAGCCCATACTGACTTCAGACATGCCGCCCAGATCATGCATAATATTGCGTTTTTCTTCTATCTTATAGCAAACCGTTCTGACAGCGAGCCGATGAAAGAAATGCTTGGCATCCCTGTTGCCGACAATCGATTCAATATCGACGCGCTTGAATTCAGTGCTGACAATACTGCCGCCCATTTCCGTTTTGAAACCCCTGACGAAGAAATCCTCGTCTTTGAGTTTATAGCCGATAGCGGTGAATGGTTCAGTGTATTCCAGCGATCCTTTCGTTTGATTGATTTGATCAAGAACTTTCTCAAAGTAGGCGATGCCCGCATTGATAAAATCCAGATCGTTCTGCACTTTGCCAGAATCGCGCACAAAGGTGGCGAAATAGGCCAGGACGCAAGACAAGGTGTCTGCCACAGAGGCCTTAATAGTGCTCTCGGGCAGGCCTGGATATTCAAGGCCCGCGGTCAGCGTTGCGGGTTGCAACTGCTTAAGTTTCCAAACACAATAGTAGGCCAGGCCGTAAAGATTTATGGCCGAAGTAGTGATGTTCTTTTTCAAAAATTCGCTTTGCTCGACTTCGGACTTCAGCAATCCTCGATTATTGGCGTCTCGCAGAGCCGTCAATCCCGAGGAATTCATATAAGCCGTAGCCAGATGCGAACCGATGCGTAAGCCCTGGTAGATAGTATTGAGTACAGCATTGGCATTCTGGGAAGCAAACAGTTTGTTACCGCTGATTGCTTTAGCCAAATCCGCTAAACTAATCTCAATTGCTTTGCGAGCTTCACCTAAATCCAATTTGCGGAAACCGCCGGGGCCATTGGCCGTCGGAGCTTCTTCAATCGGTTTGGGGGTCACTATCGACCAGCGGATTACAGAAAGAAAACGTTGCGCTCCTTCGCTATGGGCTGCTAACGCCTCTTCAGTGATGGGCAAGCATGATCCTTTATCCGCCATTGATTTCGTCCTCCTGAGTAAAAGTTATTTTTTGGTAGTCGCCAAAACCCAATGCCAGCAGTTCTTTGTTATCTTCGACATGCTGCCTCAAGTAATGAGGCATAAGCGCGTATCGATGGATAACCGAAGCGTGGCGCCGGTAGCATTCCAAATCGCTTTCTGGAATTTGGTAGATTTCTCTCACCCGTTTTGTCAACAGGGTGCGAGACAATCTTTGTTCTTTGGAAATGACCGTTTCATCTTCAAGCAGCAGAATAAAGTCATCCGGTTTTTGGCCGAATTGCTTCAGTAATGGCTCAAAGGTTTTTTGCCAGGGGTCATTGATTATTATAGCGTTGTCGAATAGGAATAAGCTGTACAAAGGCCCCAAATCAATGCGTTTGACCATCTTGGGGTGAATATTGGCCAGTTGCTCATCGAGCAGCATGGCGAATAAGCCGATTTGAGGCGCTTGCGAACCCTCGTTTCTGATGACATTTAAAAATTCTTTGTAACCGTTACTTTCCGGATTTTCCAGGGGTTCAGCCGTCGCGTCTTGTTCAAAGGCCATAATATAAATATACGGCCGATTACTGACTACGTCATAGCAGGCCCAGGAAAAAACGTAAGAACGGACCTGATTTTCTTTGCTCTTGCGGTTGATTAATTGTCCGGGCGTAAAAGGGAAGAACAATTTATTGTCCTGGAATTTTTTCAGCATCTCCAGATAAGACCGTTCGCCCAACGCTTGCAGTATTTCCGGCGAATCTCGGCGGGTAGCAAAAAGATATTTTAGGTCCTGCGCCTTGAGGATACTCAAGGAATCAGAATCCAATAATCTCTCGTTACACAAACCGAAGTCAGTGGCCAGCTCGTTAATTTCAACCCAATTAGGGAAACCCGAAGCCGTCAGATCAACCCGTAAGCGGTGTTCTGAATTGTAGGTGTATTTCAGACATAAACAATTGATCGTGTTGATCAAGCGAGTCATGAAATCCCCAACGGTTTGAGCTTCGAGGGTGTCCAGATTGCTTTGTTTCTGATAGTAGGCAAGAATAATCTTACTGACTCTTACCAGGTGACGGAAATAAAGTTGATACTCTTCCCCGTCGGTCAAGATAGAGAAATTAGGATTGTCGCCATGGGTCCGGCTGTCTTCCAGTAATTCATTAATTGATTGCTGCGCTTGCCGGATATCCGCTAAAGAAAGCCGGCTGCTAAGATCGGTGATGATTTCTCTCATTAATCCTTCTCCTCATTCAGTCAGGTTTTACGCTTGCCCGGATAAAATAAACGGGGGAGACCATTAGGATCTCCCCCGGCAAGTACGTAAATCGCCTATGCTTTTGATTGTCCCGTCTTCATGTCAATATCGAAGAACACGTTCAACCTCTGGCGAGTGGCCTCGAGGCGACGCATGGCATCTTCCTCGGCTTCCTTGGTAGCGCCTTTTATGGCGTACAGTCTTTTCATGCGTTTTTCGTAGGCCTCGAACACTTCAGCGATGACCTTATCGGAAGCGACAGACGCTTCTGACACCACGATGTCGAGCCGATGATCAATTTCGTTGCCCGCATCATGGATTTTTTTCGCTCCTTGTTCGTTGGCCGCATTGCGCATGATGGCCAGCGAGCTGTTGAAACTCACTGCGCGGTCTTCCATTTGCGACCGCAAAATGCCGCGGTGGATTTTATGAGCTGCTAATTGTTTTTGTAACGCTTCCTGGATTTTGGCAAAACGTTCTTGCGAAACCATTTTGTCTTCCAAAATGGCCTGCGCCGCGTTATGCCGTCCGGTTAGGTCGGTCAGTTCGGCTCGCAAATCCTCGACTTTGTTTTTTTGCGCCACCTGATCTTGGGAACCGCTGACCATTGAATCAAGCTTGGACAGCTCCGTCTCAAGCAGCGGCTTTTTGGCATCGATTTCTTTGCCAAGCTTTTCGCGCGCCGCCGAGGCCTGTTCCAAGATTTTTTGGATTTGTTGCCGGTATTTGGCAACGACGGTCAGTTTCTCTTCTGTTTCGGCGATGCCTTTTTTCATCAGTTCTTCGGCTTTGGCGCCGGTTGCCTGAAACAGGTCAAGGCGTTCGTTCATGGTTGTGTTAGCTAGCCGGCCTCGCACTTCTTTCCTAACCCGCTCTTCCATCAATGACAACCGTTGCGTTGCTTCTTTGATGGCTGCTTCGGCTCTGGCCGCCCGGCTTTTCTTACGAAACCAAGCGATTTTGGCCACGCCCAGCGCTTGTTGGGCTTCTTCGATTTCCTGCTTGGCCCGTTGGAGCCGCGATTCTTGTTCGCGAGTGGGTTTCTGCAGAGAAGCATACTCAATATTGATGCTGGCGAGAACTGTTTCCAAACTCTCAACAACGCCCGTCAGGTCTTGATCAACCTGTTGAACGCTCTTACCAAAGGTTTCGAAATTGGCATCATGAATTTTTTTGCGTGTGGCCAAGCTCTGTTTCAGCTCGTCGGCCTTTACTTTTCCCAAGTCGACTTTTTCATCGGCCGTCGCATCCATGTCTTCCATGATTCTGGACCAACTTTTGTCGGCCTCAAGACGCGCGGCCTGAAGACGGTTTGCCGTTTGATTGGCGCCATTAGTGATATCATCAAGAATCGATTGGGTCGTTGGCTCTAGCATGGTTTGCTCCTTTGCCGGTTTTGCCGGCTTTGTTAGCTTCTGGTTTAATGAAAGACAAAAAACTGCTTTTTATGCATAGTCACCTAACTAAATACCCATTTACACTATTACACTACCCATTTACACTATTACACTAAAAGGATCCCTCCTATTAAAGTTAACTGTATTAAGTTGTCAAAGTCCCGTTTTTTCACCCCGAATAGGGTGTAAAACAATAGATTACCTTAGCAAAAAATTTGACATTTGTCAAGCAAATTTACTTTAAAATTAGCCCATTCACATTATATATGTATAGTTTACAATATTTTTGTTTAAATTTAGCCAATTATTTTGGTAATTTTTATCATAATAAAACCGACTATCAGGAAAGATAGTCGGTGTAAGGTGCTGATATTATTGTTCGTCGTCTTTTTCTTCTCGCCCGAATTCTTCAGCCAGATCACTGAATCCCGAAGAAATACTGGCTTGGCCGGATGATGGGTTGCTTTTCAATCTTTCCTGCTCGCTTTGCAGAGAGGCAATTGCTTCCTTCATGGCCTCAATTTGTCTCCGCACACTGTCGTCGGGGAGAATCTTATCCGCATATCTGTACATCAGATAGCCGCAAATGCCGATAATCCAAAGCCACCAGGCGTACTTGAGCGAAAGGCCGACAAGGAATAATATGCCATAAATGGCAGCAGCGGGCACAATCGTAAAGAGTAAAAAGTAAATACTGGCTAAAACCAAGATGGCGATAATTCCTTCCTCGCGAACAAATGTCTCATCCGTCCGAAGATTCGCCCTTTCTTCTTTACTTAAAGAGAATATCGCCCAACCGCTATTTTTTTTAATGATCCCGTCTATAGTGTCCCACATCTTGTCAACGTTTTTACTCCACCACTCGGGAGGGGACCAAACAATCTTAAAATCATAACGGGAAAAACCGCATTTAATACTATTGATAATAACGTAGAGCGGTACGGGTAAGCAGGCGAAAACAAGGAGACAGAAAACAACTTCGCTGACAAAGAAAGCAAGATGCAGGTAGACGGCGGTAAGAATACTCATATTTTCTCCTTTTTAAGTTCCTCAATCATTGCCCGCAATTCCTCATTATTTTCTCGTTGCTTTTTCAGAGCCGACTGATACTCGCGATACTTGCGATAAAGAAACGAGAAAGCGAGGCAGGCAACGATGAGCGGCAATGTCAGCCACCACAGGGAAAGCAGTAAGAAAAGCAGAAAGCTGGTTATTCCTAAAATCACCCAGACAGCCCCGCCATTGATCATCGCAATTATTAAACAGGCCAAAAAAGTAAAAAATAATCCACCAATAATACCACCGCTTTCTTTGACTATTTTTTCAACGGTATTGAGAGTTATTTTAAAGCTCTTTTGAGAGTTCTCTTGATATGTCAGAATGGGGATCTTTTCAATCCTTCCATAGTTTTTAATTCTGTCACAGACAGTGTTTGTTATGTAATCCACTACATAGTAGTAGCCCATCCACCACCGGGGCGGCAACCAGACGACCTTAAAATTCCACCAGCCATTATGCCGTTGCTTGATGCCATTAACCAAGATCATGATCGGAAGGACTAAGAAGGCAAAAAGCACAAATGCGGTTACCAATCCTCCGATGTATAGAGAGTGCCAGAGGCAAAGATTGAGCAGGGTATTCATTGCTTATCCTTTCTTGTTTGAGGTGATGTTTTTTTTGTCCTCGGCTTTTTTTCGCCTGCCGGTTTTTTCTTTTTTGAAGCTTGAGCCGCGCCGCTTGCTGCAATAGCATCCGTCAGAACGGAAATAACATCAGCGGAAAGGGCATTCGTCAGGGCGGATACGGAAATTTTCAAGTTTTCAATTTCCTCGTCAATAAGTTTTTGCCTAAGCCGGTAGCTTTTGACGGCTCGCCGGCTGATATAAGCAATCCCGCCGATTAGCCATAGCCACCAGGTGTATTTGAGTAACAGCACGACTCCCAAAATGATGGGAAACAGCAACGCGCCGAATAAAAATAAGACGAACCAGATGATCAGCGCGGCTGCGACCGGGATGATTATTCCCGAGATGATGGTATATAACACCACATCAGAAAATGACAGGTCGTGACAGTCAACAAACCTTTTCTTTCCTCGCTCCACCCACCCGTTCCACGTTTCGCTGGCGGTATCATCAATTCCCAAAGCGAAAAAAATAATATAATGATAAACGAAGGCGTGATAAGCGATCAAACAATCGGGCGGCAACCAGCCAATCTCGCTTTTTTTCCAACGGAATTGGCATTTGGCCCGGTTTATGATAATAACCAACAAATGGATAAAAAAGGCCAAAAAAATGGCAACAAATGCCAGTTTGGCCGTCCAATAAACCAAAAACGTTACATAAAATTCAAAAACGCTCCAGCATGCTTCGGTCAATGCTATCATGGTTTTCTCCCTGCCTTTTTGGCTGTTTTCTATTGTTTATTAACAATTTAGTTTTCAACGTGCTAAATCATATAATATTAGCATTTATCAAATTAAAAGTCAAGATTAGTGGAGAAGCTGGGGAAAAGTCAAAAATTACGTATAAACCAACAAATAAAGAAGTTTAGGCGGCAGTAGCTGAACTTTTATTTGCTTTTTCCGTTTCTAATCAATAAATACATAGAATTTGTTTAAATTTAAACAAAATTGTCATAACACTACCCCTGTTTTTTTCTGCAGTGTGCCCGTTTATCGCGTTATTATTTTATTTTTTCATTTATCTCTTGACACGGCGCAAAAAATAACATATAATTGTAGACATCTGGCTGATACTGTTGAATAAATCAAAAGTTGGCTTTGCAGAGCCAAAATTCAACCGCTTCGCCTCTTTAACCAATAAATGCCGGAGGGCATATTGGAAAGGAACAATAATATGAGGTTAAACATCACTAATAATTCTTCTCCAAGTCAGACGGACTAACTTTTTGGTGTCCGCCGGAACCGCTTGGAGAAAGCGGTTTTTTTAATGCCCGAATACTGTTGAAACAACCTAAAAGTTGGTTTTTAGAACGGCAGTTGATAAGGATTATCAATTGGATTCTGAAAGTCAATGAACGCGTTCCGCTGAAACTAAAGGACAGGAACATTGACAATTGAAGTGCAAGTAAAGAAATGGGTAATTTAATGCCGCGCCAAAATTTATGGGCGTGGCAGCGAATTGCAATTATAATGAGTACATACTTTTAGCATTTTAGTAATAAAATGCAAAATAAGGAAAAACTCTTAAAACGGAGATTCTTTAATACTGGATTCCCGATAAATTTTAGTTCGTTTCGACATTAGTCGAAAACTCACTGCAAATTTTCGGGAATAACAGGATAAGGTAATTTTCTTTTTATAAGTTATCCAGATTCTTGTGATTAAACATTAAGGGCGAATGGTGGATGCCTAGACATCAAAAGGCGATGAAGGACGTAGCAGCCTGCGAAAAGCTTCGGGGAGGTGGCAAGCAACCTTTGATCCGGAGATATCCGAATGGGG
>JBAYFY010000012.1:0-11377 GCA_041666945.1 Candidatus Buchananbacteria bacterium
CCTTCATTCAATTCAACCTCCAGTTGGTTATTCCTTACATCCAGAACGAACTGGTCAGTAAGATTACCCTCATACACAACTTTTGGAGTTGGGACTAAAGGAGAAATGTACTTAATAAAGTCTTGTGGGAGTAAAAAAGATCCCCTACTTTTATATATTAACATCACGTCAAAAGCCGAAAACATCATTTCTTCTACTGGGTCATAATGTAATCCAGCAAACGAGTTAGGACCGTAGTACTCTCCAAAGACGATTACTTCATCTACTTTAGTACTTCTTTTGTACTCTTTGCTAAAGTATTCATGTAAAGGTTCACTAATTTTATTGAATACTTTTATCACCCCACCCAAATGTGGATGTGTTTCATCTATTAGTTGTGTTCTTGAACCGAATAAACAAAATCCTTTTTTAGCAGTCCATTTCACTCTGATATTAGAACCATCAATCTTTTCAAACGCTATCATATTATCTTTAGGAGATTTACTGCTATTGATTATAGAAGGATATTCAATCATAGCATTTCTTCTTCTTCAAACGCGGGAATAAAATATCTTTCACCGGCGCGACGGTTGTCACTAAAGAATCGATAAATAAAGAACTCTTCTGTTTCCCCATTAAACCTACCCGATAAGTATTTACACGGAACCATCTGTGTTATTATGGCTGCGCTTACATCTTTCAATACTTCTACTGTGTCTACATGTTCTGTGTTAGGTCGTATTAGTTTATACTTGTCACCCTTCTTAACATTGTATGTCATAACATCTCCTCATCATCGTAAGGAATAAGATATTTTTCACCGTGTTCAATACAGAAATTTATATCAATAAATCTAAAAGCATAAAAAACATTTCTGCTGTTTCCAGTTAAATATCTACAAGGTACCAAATGTTCTTTATTATCTGTATCTATATCAGATGTTATCTCTACAATAGAATTGCCGCCGTTTATTACTCTATATTTACTACCTTTTTTTAAAGAATATTTCACAACATCTCCTCATCATCGTTAACCTTTCCCAGCAGAAACCCCCTCCTTCAGGTGGGGGATGAATGCTGTCATTTTTATCAAGCATAAAGTTTACATCTCCTTGATTTTATAGTATAAATAGACTAAAGCAAGATATTACTTGCTTCTTTGATTGTATGGTGTAGAAAGTATTAACTTTCTTCACAGGATCTTTTAGATCCATCCAACAAAAATATGATACAATCATTGTTTTGGAAGTTGGAATAAGTTGTGTAAAACATTCTTTGCTCGGAACGAGCCATCCTCTTTGGATGAACTGAACTTGTTGTTATTGTTCAGGAAGCCCTTGCCTTAAGGTAAGGGTAGTTCACATGCTATCTCTAAATAAGAATCTATTTCCCTAGAACAAAAGGTAAATTCAGTATTGTTTTCATAAAAACCATTACACCCACCACCTTCTACCATAAGTAGTTGATAAGAGGGAATATCTAAATCTTCGTTTTCAATCCCTATTACTTTCATTCTTACTACTTGTGCTTGTATGGCCATACTGTTGCTCATTTTGGCTATTGATTTCTTATTATGTTTTATAACGTCTCCTGGTTTAAACTTCACAACATTTCCTCATCTTCATATGCTACCGGTACTAAATATATATCATTATTTTTCTCAAAAAATCTATAGATATAAAAACAATCTTGCTTTAAAGTAAAACCACCCACTTTATATGGCATACTTAATATTTTACAATCTACTAATTCTCCACCATCATAAGTAACTACATCTCGTAGTACTTCTACTATAGCATCTTTTCTTGTATAATAAGGATCGTCAGCTATTACCCTAAACTTATTACCTTTTTTTAGTTCATACCTCATAACATCTATTCCCTTCAGTTATGGATACTGTTTTCACAGCATCTCTTCTTCTTCAAAACAATCTGTTTTTACAACATCATAATTCGCTACTAAAGATAGATGACTACGTTCTCGTATATCACCGGCGTCACAATCTGGATACGCTGATTTAATAGTTTCTGTTTCATACTCAAATGAACCATATTTTTTGCTCATTGATAATATTTTAATAACGTGTATTGTAGGAGTAGTAACATGAGTAGGGTTATATCTTAAAATGGTACCTACTGCGAATGGTTTAATCATTACCATTCCGCATCTTCTGGTTCTATTACATTTACTTTAGGTTTTTTGGGTTCTTCTATGATAATACTCCCACCCTTCTTAGCATACCTTTTTCTTGCAGCTGTTATTGTATGCTTTTCAGCATAGGTATAATACATGATGCTTCCAGATATAAATTGTTTAATACCCACGTGAGAGTTATTAAATAGTTCTTTTTTATCAAAAATAAATTCTTTATTCTTTAATAATATAGAAATGTTTTCTTTAGTTGGTAAATCTTTGTCTTCACAATCACGAATAAGTAATAAATAAGCGGACGTTAGTACGTTATTATAGAACCATTCTGATGGGGAAATAAAAATATATTTACCAGCATCATTAGAAATCATTACAGTTTTTTTAATACCAACTGATTCTTCAATCTCGTTAATCAGTTTGATAGATTGATTAACAAACTTTTTAGTTTTATTGTAGAATCTTGCGTGAAGGATAATAAAATCCCTACTTCGATACTTTTCTAATTCTTTTTTGCTAATGGATATACTTCTATCCCACACGAAGGCAGAAACACAGCCAAAAAATCTTTGTGAGAAAGCTTCTCTACACCCGTTAGGCAGTAGTAAAACTTTAGTATTAGCGCCATCAAAATCTAAACAGGTAAATCTACATTTCCTACCATAATGGTTTCCAGGATATCCGTTATTGATTTTAACATACTTTGTTTCTTGAAAGTTATCAGGATACTTTGTTAATTTCTCAACGGCTTCTTTATAGTTCATGCTCTTCTCCTGTTACTTGTGGTGCCTTGCGGCACCTTCTTCTAGCAGCCGCCTCCGCCCTTCTTTCCTCCACCGCCCTTCTTTTTCTTGGCCATGCGCACCTCCTTTCTTTCTTTTTCAATAAAACCCTTCATTCTTTCCTTGATTTCAATTTCCCAATCGTTGCTATAAACATCACATTTTTCTTTCATAAAACTTATCCCGTAAAATCCGTTCTGCTTAAGATGGTACGCGTGTCCTTTAAATATTTCCTTTTTATTCTTCATTAAAATCTTGACGAATTTAACATCTACATTACCATCCCGAAACAACCCGGTAAAAGCTGAAAAAGTTACACTATTGTATACCCATTCGGACGGTAGTATAATGATAGCATTGAAAACTTTTTGTTTCTTAGTCTCGTTTTCATCTTCATCGTATATCCAAAAACCATTTCTTTCGTTGTCTTCGTTAATGGTTAAAGTAGAACCATACTTCTCTACGAGCATAAGTGATTTATTAATACCAACATATTTTTCTACTTCGTTGATTAAAGAAATATTATTAGTTTGCTTCTTGTATAAAGATTTCCACTCGGTTTTATTTTTAATGGGTCTACTTACGTGTAGAATAACAAAGTCTTTTTTAAAATACTCTCTTTTACTAATAGGGAATTTATAATCCCCAGAGCGAGTACACTCATATAGAACTTCTCTACACCCGTCTGGTCTGTGTAGTAATACAAATTCTTTATCTTTAATGCCTAAGAAAGCGAACCAGCACTGCTTACCATGAATGTCCCCATTATAAAAATTACTAAGCTTTCTTGTTCTACCCTCTTTGATGCTTTTAGGGTATTCTTTAATCAGTTTAACCGCGTTTTTGTAGTTCATCAGAACGACTCACTCCTACAGTATTCCAGCTTCCCTTTGATGATTAAACACGTTCTTAAATATTTGAGTTTAATATCGTTAGTGAACTTGAACATCTTGGTAGTGTTGGTGTTGAGTGTGAAACTTTTTTGCTTGTAATGATAAATAGTTTCAGCTGGGATAGTTGCCGTTTGTTTCTCTTCTAGGATAACGAAAACGAATACTGGATCCTTTGCTGTATTCGTAACGGTTAGATTTGAACTATAAGTTCTAACATCTACATAACTACTTCTAATAGTAGTATCCTCCGCACAAGCGGCTAAGAAAACAAACAGGATAGCCTTATTCCTCATTTGGAAAGAACTCCTCTTCTAAAGAATACATAGGGTTGTAGTACCCTATTTTTTGGTTAGCGTTTCTATTTTCTATTACTTCCTTTATAGTTCTATTAGTAGTTCGTACACCCGTTACCATTGCTATAATTTCTTTCGGCCAAGTAAAAATATTATCCCCATACATCTTGTTAAATGTTTTTCCATTTACAGACATTATTTTACACTCGCCTAATAATCTTATATAAATATTTTCTTTATTGTTTCTGTTTATATACGGTCCAGATTGAGACATTATACTTCTAACTATATTACTATTTGTTTCATAAATATCTGCGTAATTATATGTTCTTTTTATTACTGTATCAATGTTTAATGTTAAAGATGGTTTATGTAATTTTACATACGATATTACTTCAATCATGCCTTCCAGTTTACCTAAAGATTTTAATTGTTTTGTTACTAATCCCTTGATAGCGTACGTAGCATTAGTAAATCTACCTTGTATTACTACTGTTTTATTCACTAAATCTAAACTAGACAACAGGCTCCTTCAACTTTCCATCCTTGAATAGTTTTAGAGAATCTTTTCTGACCCTCTTTTTGAAAAACTTTCTTCCTTTGATTACTGATACCCAACCAACCAGCTTAATAGAAACTTCATCTCCGAAGTCCTCAACTATTTCCACTACTACTTTCTTATTTCCATCGTCATAAAGGTATTTCTCAGACATGCTGAACCTCTTTTAGTAGGGATGCTGTTCGATATGAAGACAAGTCAGTAAACGCACCACCAAAGAATGAAAAGCTAAAATGAGATAGCGCTCTGTAGAAATTACATTTATTAAAAGAAAACACTGCTCTCTTATTAGTTCCGTACTTTTTCATCAAAAGGCTAATGCTTACAAATATCCTTTTCTCTGTGCTGTTTAATCTATCCCAGTCTTTTCCTACTTTACTTTCTAAACGATATATCTCATTATCCAAAGTAATCTTATCATAGTCCAAGGAATCAATGTCATACTGTATAAACTTAGTTCCGTAGCCTCTTTTTATACATTCTTCTTCAAAAATAGAGGATGCTATACACCCGAAATTAAAAAAATAGTCATATAACTTTATAGTTACTCCCCCTCCAGTGTATTTACTTGCTAAAGAACAATACTTCCTAAGAGTTATCTCGTCAATAGACGACACATCTCCTAGAAAGGCTATGATCAACTAAATCCCCCACTCCTCAAGAAGAGAACCGGATTTACGCTTGAGACACTTAGACAGCAGCTTTCTCGACTTAGGACTGACGAATTTGGAGATGGTACTGAGAAGGTTAGTAGCGGTGTCCACGTCTCCACCATTTACCACATTCTTTACCACGTCCTCACCACCCACCACCTTAAACAGGTTTTCGTGCTTGTTGCTTCGCACGATATCCAGAGCGTCACTCGCCATTGAATGAACTAACTGAACAGTCAGCGGAGACGACACCCACTGGTTGCTGAGGGTTCTGTACTCCACACCGTAATCAGTGGGACGATGGCATCCGGCTTTACCGTACAGAGAACGACGATTCACGGACGCCTCGCTTGAATCCAGAACGGTGAATGGGATACCCAGAACGATATCCAGCACCTTCACTACTTGTACCTTGCCCATCGGGTCAAGAAGAAACTCATTTCCTGAGCCCTCTTGGTATCCCAGATGAAGGTGACCACCGCAGCTTCGGAACGGCTTCTCGGTAGCTCCTGCTGCTACAGTGTTTATTGCCAGCTTCCATGCGTCATAATCAGGATCACATCCGAACATACGCGTTGCTGGGTCCTGCAGCTCGCTCTCCGGGAAAGTAGCCGAAGCCACAGAAAATACAGAGACGCCCTTCGGAAGAGAAGAAATCGCTTCCTTAAGAGTGTTCCTGACAGCGTTCATGAATGCTTCCTCTCCAATGACTGGAGGAGTAGCGAACTCCATTGATACATTATCCTGTTGAATGTTACCCCCACTGGGGAGCATCGTAGGAGCATACTTTGTTCCCTTGATGAATTTGGTCGCAGACACGAACTTGTCATTCTTGACAAGGAAGTACTCGGTGTCGGTTCCAACGCTAAACTTAGCAGCACTCAACATTGTTGTTTCCTTTCGTCGGTTAGAAGCTGTTGGACAGAAGCTTTTCCACCTGTTCGACATAAAACTTGAAGCCTTCAGTGCTTTCATCCATCATTTCTGGATGGTATTGAGCAGCTAATGAGTTAATGTTTGGATAATATACAATCTCAGGTTCGTAATCCGGCTCCACGTGCGCTGGTTCATACGCGTACTCAGTACACGACGCCCATCTGGTTTTGAGAAGGCTGCTGTAGATCTTGTTTTGATTATATGCTTTCTTCGCGTACTTCTCAGTAGCCCACCCAAGAAGCTGAGCACCCTCTGGTAGAGGCCACCCAAACATCTGATGATGGGTGGACGTTACCTTCATCTCCTTGCCGGTGTGCGTAGTCATTGAGTGGGAACACCCGTGACCGCTCACGTGCTGAATGAGATGTCCACCAGCCATAACAGTAAGGAACTGTCCTCCACGGCAGATACCGGCGCAAGGAACGTGGTTTGCTTGTGCTGAGTTGAACACAGCAATATCCCTGTTATCGCAAGCGTCAGAACATCCTGTTAGTTCAAACTTTTCATGTCCGTATAGTTTGGGATTGATATCAGCTCCACCAATGAACACTACCAATCTTACACTAGCAGGATCCTTTTCTAGTAGCTTAATATCCCCAGTATATGTACCAAAAGACACATGAGGATCATAATAAGATTGACATCCTACAACTAAAACCTTCTTTGACATGTTACTCCTTTTTGTCTATCGATAAAGAAAGGGTTCCATCACACCCATTAAAGTTAACCTCGGACTTAGTAATGAACTCAAAGGTAGTATTAATAAAAGAGCAATCATTGAACTCAATAACGGTTCCTGTTACCGTACCCGTACAACCATTAAACTTACACTTGATAAAGCAAACTAACTTACCAGGAGCACCAAGGTCTAATCCGTACTGGGAAAAAGTTTTATCAGAAATGAACTCAGTTCCTATAACAGCTAAACTCATATTTTTCCTGTAACAGCAAAGATAATCATCGGCCTTGAATGTTTTTTATCGGCTGAAATAAGGAAGGTTTTGAATACGGGGGTAAGGATAGGGCGGTATTTGAGGAGACGAACAGTAATGTTAGCTGCTTCTTCTGCGGCTACATCATAAAACTCTGAACTAAAAGCAACTACTACAAGAGTAGTATTTAAGCATTTCACAATAACAACAGCTACGTCTTGGGTAGCAAACCTGTCAAATAGTTTACAAGTGGATAAGTCATACTTTCCAGCATTAGGTGGGGGAGTATGACTACTGTGCTTATATTCTTGTGCCGCGCAACCACATAGAAGAACCACAACCAGAAGATGTCTCATGTGCTCCTTACGGTAGTAACCTAACTACCTTTTTATCTATGATCTTATACAAGCCGTCGGACGGCTTAACCACTCCACACATAGAAACTATAGTTTTATTTTCTGCGGTTATTGGTTTCCACAGTCTCCCAAAAGATTGATCCAAAGCTTCTTCTTGGTTCGTAGTTTGTATGAATAGTCTTCCTGATTTGATCATCAGGAACATTGTTTCTATTGAGTAATCTAAGGAGTTTTCCCCACCATCTTTTGGGTTCTTCTTCACTCTCACTTTTGATTTTGGCTCTTTCGGTATATTTTTCATAATCAATATCGCTCCATTTAGATACCTTGTCCATCAGATTTCATCCGCGTAAAGAACGCCACTCAAGGACACATCGTTGAAAGATACTGCTTGACATTCCCACCTATCAATAAATCTTTCAAGATATACAGGATCATTAGTTTCCTTTACAATATTTAAAACATCTGTTAAATCGCACATAAAACCATCGAAGTCCTCTACTGTTTCAGCCAGTTCTCTTGCTGAGGACATTAGGTTTTTAATCTTCTGGTCTCTTGTCATCTTTATCTCTCCAAGCTAAATACTGACGTTTTTGTTGTTCTTTGTTCCACTCGTTAACAGCTAAATACATCCTGTTTCCGACAGTTATACAACCATTCAAACAGTTTACATTAGTACAAGATACGTTCCATGTTTGACTGTTTGAGGTATAAGAGACTGACGGGTAGCTACCACAATCACCACATTCGTGTGCGTATGGATTAACATTATCTTCCATATCACTCATAGAAAATATAGTAAAATCTCTTTTAAGATGACATATAGTGTAGGTTTCTTGGTGCTTTTTTACGAACTCTTTTACATACCGAACAGCATCCTTTTTAGACTGAAAAACTGGGGCGTACTCAAATATTCTTGACAAAACATGAGGTAGATTTAACATTACTTCCTCTATTTTTGAGGGAAGTAGCTTAGTTCTCCACTCTCTTTTTTTATCTTCACGAACGGTACTTAGAATATAAGCAATCATTTTGTCTCCTTTAAGACAAAATCCCGGTCTCTTTTAGGGCGTTATATACGCCGGCCATTTCGGTTCTATTAAAATATTTAGATAAATAGCGCATGATGGTTCCCTTATTGGCCCCATCAAACTTATACTTTAGTCCGCTCTTATCATATAGATCCAAAACTTTCGTCCTAAAGGCAAGTTTTACTAAAACTTCCTTAACCGCTTTAGTTATTTTGTTATCTGCTCGTCCTATTTGTTCGTTCGTAAACTCTTCCATCAGCAGGGTTTTAACGTACTCTTCAGTCAGGTCTCCTCCACAAGACTCCAAAGCATTCCACGCGGTTGTTAAAATACTCACGTAAGGAATACCGCCAGCCGCCCAAGAGTGTTCCTCCATTTGTGCTGACTTACATTTATACTGATGCCACACATCAGCAATCTTAGTATAGAAAATGTATCCTTCCATACCGTCTCCATCAGTGGACTTAACCATGCCGTCTTCGCCAACAACGGAGTTATCCGTTACGTACTGACGCATTGCTTCATATTTATCTACGAAAGTATTACCAGCAACTGGAACTTCTGGGAGCCTGAAATCAGTTAAACCATCAAAGTACTTAGGAGGGACTACTGAGTGATCATTTTGTTTCACGGCGAAAAGAAAACGGATGTCCAAAGGAGTATTGTACGATACTGTAAGAGGGTTCCTATATCCATAAAGTTCAAAGCAAACTGAATATTCTCCAGATAGTACGTTATCAATCTTGACGATGTCGGAGTATTTACCCATCATTTCTGCCCATAGCTTAGTAAAACAAGCATACTTGTTATCTTTCAAAAACGGAGTTAACCGAGTCTTGAAAGATTGGTACCGCTTATCATTATCAGCGTAACTGAAAGCACAAATGTTAGTCCCGTCAAGCTTCTCGTACACTACTAAATCTTCATAATCATTTACATCGTGATTATACTTTCTCTCGTCTTTTTCAGTTTTGCCGAAAGGATAATGAAGTTTTGGCGTACAGAAAATTTTCTGGATTGGAACTGGTTGAGAGTTCACTTCAAAAATCACTAATGCTCCGTACCGATAATCAGTGTGATGAGAAAGGAATCCCTTAACAAGATTACCGTTGAAGGTATCCACTTCTTCAAAAGAAGATAACTCATTAGGGTTCAGGTCGAGTAGTACAGCAGCGTCTTCTTTTATCATAGTTTTTTCCTTCCAGAAGTTAAAGAAAACGTGCGGAGAGGGGAAGAGTGGAGGAGTTATTCGTTGTTCAGCTTGGTTAGAGCCTCGTCAACTAAAAACTCAACTACCGGAACATCGGAGATTACGTCCTCGAGCTGGCTTTCTAAAGCTTCATCTGCTTTCAGCTCTTGAACTGTTTTGATGCCGGCCTTTCTAGGATTACCGTCTATCCGTTTGATAGTGTGCTTCTTACAGTCCGCAAACTTATCCTTACTACTGGTTATCTTAACCGCTTCATCTCTCTTCTTAGCGGCGGTGGTTTTGTTCTTTCTGCGTAGTGCTCTCTTCTGTTTCTCTTCGTCGTGTGTCATTATGCCTCCTTAGCTATCGGTTTCCAAAGAATATAGAGGATTGATCACCTTCACACTCAAGCTACCTCTGAGGTACTCAGAATAAGTTTCAACCATAGGACGTATAACTATTCCTTCTCTTCTGTGTCCGCTGGGTTGATACACACCATTAGAAAATCGTACTAAATCATCCACAGTGAAACCACTAAAGAGAAGATTAGTCTTTTCAACCGGTACAGTTTTTAGATTAAACAGGCTACAGAAATCTAAAAACTCTTGAAACCCTAAACGTTTCTTATTAACTACATTGTAAACATTGAACACAAACAAGTCAATATCAGAAAGACCCATTCGATTACTCTGTATTCCCGGTCCTGCAACTTCTCCCTGTATCGCAAATGGACCCACATTTTCTAATATTTTCTTGATGTTATACCTGTCGTGCATCTCCCAGTAAACACTTTTCTTTTCACTATCTTCGGGCGCACTGATGGACATGTTGCGTGAGCAAACGTGATACTCGTCTTCACCCTTAACGAACGTAGCAGACGTACCGTCTACTTTAGTTGTGAAAGCTACAAGTAAACCTTCAAACTCCTTAAGAAGTTTAGGTGAAGATTGAATACGCATCTCGTCTGTTTTAGGACACAGATGAGAAGGGAATGTACTTTTTCTTTTACCAATATTAAATCCCCACTTACCGGTGTTATCCTCTGGTGGTTCGTACTTTACTACACCAAGTACTTCCGTTACGTCGTCCTCCTCATTAAAAGACGAACCTTCTGGGAGGATGCTTAAGGGGAGTAGTAAACCTTGTGAAATCTGTTTCCTAAGGCGGATAGTTTTAATCCGCATCTTCTTGTTCCCTTTAGTATCAAGGAACTCTGACCAGGAAGTACGAGGAAGTAATGAGTCAACTTCAAAAAAACAGCCCGCATCTCCGACTTTGAAATCTCCCTTTTTGACCACTACTTTCCACCCAAGAACAGTGGCTACTTCTATTTTATCCGCTCCTTCAATAGGATCTAACGCTAATACCTTTTGGATAGATACGAGTTTACGCTCCATTTGGTACCTCCCCAGTATCAAAGAACTTCTTCATCTCTTCCTCATTGAAGAGTAACCAGTCGTGATTTCCTGTTTCCCAGTCTCTTTTTTCACAGGCGCAATCCTTGAACATACACCTGTGTTCCTTACACACGAGATGAAGTTCTCTAACAAAATTATGATTTTTTGCCATTAAAGATTTCCTCTAACGATTGTTTGATTTCTTTCAGCCCCCACCGAAATAATATCTA
>JBAYFY010000013.1:0-8919 GCA_041666945.1 Candidatus Buchananbacteria bacterium
AAATGATTGATGATTCTATAATTGATGAAAATGATTTACTCATAAATTATATTCCTACTATTAAAGACAAGTCTTTGAAAGTATTGAATCTTTTAAGAGTTTCAGCAAACCATGTAGAACTTAATCTTGTCCAAAACAAGGAAGTTAGCAATTACATATCTAAAGTATTAAAATCAGCACAAGACAGATTGACGCTACAGCATCCTGATTTAGATATAAAAAAAACTGATCACTTAAACGATAAAGATATATTAAAAACTATTGCACAACTGTCTTTATACTTCGACAGTGAAAATGTAACTGGTCATTTATCACCCGACAGTTTGATTCCTAATTACTTCCCTGATCCTTACATACCTAATATAGTTTACTTTGCAGGTTGGAACGTTTTGAAGTTGGGCAAACAAACTATTTTTTGGAATTTCTTCTCCAATGATACTAAGTCATTGTTGCTGATAAAAGTTGTTAATTTGGGTATATCTACAGCGGTTACTTATGAGTCTAAATCTATTCCATCACCATTTGATAATAATAAAAGCGATTTACTGCAATCACCAATAGCAACTAATATTTTAAAATCACTATTAGTTCAAAAGAGTAATAATAGTTTTTTCGAAACTGATTTTGAAAAACAATTACAAGAAATAAAATCATCAAAATTGACTCTTCTTTATATGCACGATTTATTGTCACATGCGAAAACTTTTGAAAATATTGGAAAAGTCAAAAAAGCAGATAGTTTGTATCATTTATATGAAGAAAAATTTCCAGAAGGTATTCCCGTAAAATACTTAAAGCAACCCGTAATAGCAGAATTTAATTATGTTTCAAACAATTTCGACGGCAAAAAATATTTTGAGTTGAAACAGGATACAAAAGTCCGGCTTTTTGGTTCAGGTCAGATATCAAACGATAGATATTTAGAATGGCATTTACAATCAACTGATGCAGTAGAATTATACTTAGATCCATTTAATAGGAAAACTAAATTAATAAACTTAGATGACAAACAATGTTTATATCGTTTCAATTATGGATATGATAGTATATCAGGTTATTTTCTTTCTAAAAAGGATATCGAATTTTCTTTTGCCGATCCAAACGATAGCATATATATTCTTGAATTAAAAATACCTTGGAAAACGATCTTAGGAAAGTTAAAGCCAAGATATGGACAAATGATTGGATTAAATGCAATAGTAGGTGATGATGACATGAATGATAGTAAATGGAAAAATGGTATTTCATGGTCTACTAAAGACTGGAAAATAGATGCAAATAATCCGTTATGTTGGGGGAATCCTTCAAATTGGGGAAATCTTATTCTTGAGAGCAAATCAATATCTACAAATCCAAAACATAAAGTAATGTTTTGTCCCAAAATTACAACTAATATAAAGATAGATGGAAAAATAGACTATGCATGGAATAAAACTAGATATACTCAAATCCTTCATCCAACAGGAAATTTAATTCCCAGTAGATTTGATAATTCCGGTAGTTTCAAAGCAGTTTGGGATAACCAGTATCTATATTTGTTATTTAAGGTTTCTGATAATGTAAAGAGTCCTGCCGGACTATATATAGTTGATAAAGGTTGGATTGAAAACTATTCATCAGGTGAAATAGCATATAAAATGATTGGTTCATCCAAAAGTCCGTCTTTTCCAACATTTTCAGTAGATAAGACTATTTTTTTAAAAGCTGGAAAATACTTTTTGAGATACACTTCGGATGAAGGCCATTCTATTGAAAAATGGTATGGCAGAACTCCGGCTAATTATATTTATGGAGCTGTTTTATATAAATGCATTGAATAATTCACAATTATGAAATTTAGGTATATCATTCTTGCTATTATAATTTCGATAACATTTGTATTTGTTTTTTTCAGAAACACAAATAACAACCTAAAGGCAACACTTTCTTTAGCTGGAAAAAATAAAAACCAACTCGAGAAAGTAATAGACTATTATTCAGACCCTAAAGATAGCCTAAAACGGAAAGCAGCAATCTTTCTAATTGAAAACATGTATATTCATTATGGCTTTTATGGCCAGGGGGTAGATCAATACAATAAAGTCTTTAATATAATTGATACTATCAATCATAAACAGGGTGAACCTAAATCAGGGCAAATGCAATCAATTTTAGACTCGTTTAGTACTCATTCTGAAAAATTAAATTATTACAAGAAATATGATTGTGAAATAATGACTTCAGAATATTTGATCAACAATATTGAATTAGCCTTTCAGGCCCGGGAAGAACTACCATGGAGTAAGAAGGTTAATTTTAATTCTTTTTGTGAATATATACTTCCATATCGTTTAAGAAATGAAAAATTAGAGTATTGGCGTCCTAAATTTTTTACAGATTACTACAAGATGGCAATACACTATCAAAATACAGAAAGTTTAACCGGAGTGTATAATTATATAAAAAGTAATTTGGACTACTATATAAGATTTGATCTTAATATGGAGAGAAATTATCCTTTCCATCAGACCATTAGTGACCTTTTAAAAAGCAGAATAGGTAGTTGTTATGATATAAGTGCATTTAAAATTGGAGCTATGCGAGCTGTAGGAATACCTGTTTCATTAGATTTCATCCCTAATTGGGGAACAACAGGAGCAAAGCATGCAATGGTTCATTTAGTTATAGACAATCTCTATTCAAAAAAAATGACTAATGAAAACTCTGCTATAAGTACAGAAGATTTAATAGATGTTTCAATGGTTTATAATGAAGGGAAAAAAGTTTTTTCAACGAATGAATTACCTGCCGGATTATATGTTCAATACAATAAAGCCATACCTAAAGTTTACCGATCTACATATTCAGTTCAAGCCGTGATGAAAGAAATTTTGGATGTAAAAGATAAGAATGAAATTGCACCAGAGTTTAATTTTCTTAATATTAAAGATGTAACTAAAGAATTTTTAACCTGCTCAACCGTTTCTGTTAATTTATGGCGTAAGTTTCATAAACATCAAATTTCGTATTTATGTACTTTTAATATTAGTGGTTGGAAACCAATAGCACTTACCAAGATTAACGCAAATGGCAAAGCTGTTTTTAAAGAAATGGGGAGAAAAGTTATTTATTTACCTACCGTATTGGAAAATAAAGAATTCATACCTGCCGGGCTTCCTTTCTATATTGATAGCTTAAATAATATAAAGCTAATATCTCCACAAAAGTCTAAGCTGCAAGAAATAAAGCTAATCAGAAAGTACCCTTTATATGTTACTGTAGCCAACTATTCCTTAAAATTAAAAGGAGGCAGATTCGAAGGCTCAAATTCACCCGACTTTACCAAAAAGAAGCTTCTTTATGAAATTGATTATAATCCTTTCTATATGAACCTGAAAGTTATAAACTGTAATAATCGGTTCAGGTATTTAAGGTATATGCCCCCTAAGGGGAGTGGCGGTAATATCGCTGAAGTTGAATTCTATGGTATTAAAAATAGAGACACTTTACTCCTAGGAGGAAGCATTATTGGTGACTCGGAAAGTGCCAAACATGAACGGACAAAAGCTTTCGATAAAGATATGAATACTTATTATGAAAACAAAGTTGGTGATGGGTGGATTGGAATTGACCTTGGTGCAGGCAACCAACAAAGAGTAACCAAAATTCGTTTTTGCCCTCGGAATGACACAAATTGTATTATCTCTGGTAATAATTATGAACTGTTCTATTGGAACAATCAATGGATTTCACTTGGACAACAAACAGCTGACAAAGATTATTTGGTTTATAATAATATACCCTCTGGGGCTTTATTCTGGCTTAAATGCCTGAGTGGAGGAAAAGAAGAACGGATTTTCACATATGAAAACGGAAAGCAGATGTGGTGGTAAAACCCGTCGAAAGTTGACAATTGATAGTTAGAGTGGCTATCATAAAAAGTGATGAATTTTTGAAATTGTTAAATTGAACGAAAAAACACTTTGCGATAAAATAAAAGATATTACTAACAAATGGAAAATGGGGCGGAAAAATTGTCTACACTCGCAAAGTATCTGACAATACCCTCCGCCCCGGCTTCCTCCTAAAAACGAAGAAAAGTGACACAAAAGTAGAAAAAAAGAACGAGAAACCCGAAACTACGAGTTTCGAACTGTTGAAACAATACATACAGTCAAAAAATCAAATTATTAATACAAAAAAATCAATACAAAATTTATGAAAAAGAAATTTTTTGGTGCCTTGGTAGTAGTAGCTATTGCTGTAGGCGCAATGATAAATGTGAATTTAAATAAAGTAAGTAATAATGGTGACCTTGCATTGGCTAATGTGGAAACATTGGCGCAAGGGGAAGATCTTCCTCCAGTAACAATTACATGTGGTCAATATAGTGGAAGATGTTGGGCTATTAGTTATATAAGCCCCATAGGTTATTGTCATTGTTACTTTAGCGGATATCAGAATAATTATTGTGTTGAAGGTTAATCTGATTTACCCTAAGAGCTAAATATGCTTCAATTACGGAATTTATGTTTAAAATTCCGTAATTGATTAAACAAATCCAGTAAAACACTACTAAAATGAAAACTAATACAATAAATATATGTATATTAGTTCTATTACTCACATTAAATGGTTGTAGAAAAGAAAAGAATAATGGAATATGTATTAATATTGAACAAAGGGATGAAGTTTCTATGTCAGATATCTTTTCTAAAATTGAAATCGTACGTTTAGAAACAAATGATAAATCGTTAATAAAAGAGATATTAAAAATAATTGTATTTGATAACAAATATTTTATATTTGATTTTCCTAAATCTGAGATTTTAGTATTCAATGCACATGGCTCATACTTAACTAAAATATCTAATAGAGGAAATGGCCCCGACCAATACATCAATATTAGTGATTTTGATATTAATTTTATCAACAAAAAGCTAAGCTTATTATCTTCAGTTGATAGAACTATGCACGAGTATGATTTAAATGGCAATTATCTAAAACGATATAAGTTACCTGATATTACTGGTGCTTACAAAAGTTTAAAATATCTAAATAATGATACCATAGTATATTGGACATTTGATTTTGATAATCGAATAAAATTCTACTCTGTATCAAGAAATAAAATTATATCTGAAACTTTTCCAGAACAAGATATTTTCTTTAATAAATTTTTGCCAACAGAATTTCCATATGAAAACTATGTCTGTCGATCATCTCAGAATATGGTTTTTAAAATCTCTCCAAAGTGTAAAATCGAAAATGGGTATGAGTGGAACTTTGGACGCTTAAACAATAATGTTAATCAAATTCAAAGTTCCATTAATATGACAATGCGTCCTGAAATAATGGAGTATGTAAAAAAGATATATGCATCCGAAAATATAAATTATATATTTAATTTGCAGGGTGGTAATTCTATATATTTATATGCCCAAATTACTCGTAAAAACAAACTAATCAATATTTTTTACAATAAGAAAACTAAAAAGAATTATGTTTTTGAAAACAGTATTGAGGGAGCAAAGTTTTATCCGATATATTGGAACGATAATTATGTTGTAGGTATTCATTTAGACTATAGAAAGTCGTTGGACGAAACTATACCAGATATGATACTGGATAAAGAAAATATTAAGAAAAAGAATCAAATTAGCGAATTTGACAATCCAATTCTTATTAAGTATTATTTTAAATAAGCGCAATTGTATTAATATTGCTATTGCGAAATAATATGTGTTGATATATATCTTTTTATACATAAGTTATATTACTGCATGATAAAATAGCCAAAGAATGGAAATTAAGTTTAAATATATTGCTGTAGGAGTGTTGTGTATGTTCATTTTAGTAATTAATTCATGTTCAAATAAAAGGAGTGATAGGCAGACGTTTGAAGATGATTATGAGCAAATCTTAGAGAGTAAAATAATTACTCTTGAAAAAGAAAACATAAACTCTAAATTGAATAATCAATACTTATTTATTGGAAATGATTCATTGAATAAAAAAACTTTAAAAAACTTTACATCTCAAAAAAAACTTTTTTTCTATTTTTCGGAAAATACATGTGCCCCTTGTATAGATGAAACAATAGAGATAATAAAGAAAGTATTTCCAAGCTACATTCACGATGAAAGAATAGTTTTTATTTCACCAGATTATCCCGTAAGATTCAGAGATGATTTTCATAAAAAAAAGCTGCTAACTTTAGAACGTCATAAATTGGGTATACCACTTGAAATTACAGAAGTTCCATTTTTCTTTATTCTAAATGATAAATTAGAAATTGAATCAATTCACATTGTTAATAAAACGAAGTTTTTCAAAACAGAAAAATACCTTCAAAAAATTGCACAAAAATTAGGATTTAGATAATACTATGTAAAAAGTTAGTTGATTTAAAATTTGAATTGTGGTGTGAAATTATGAAATACACAAATAAAAGCTTTTTGAGAATGAAAATAAAATTAGTTATTATTTTTATTATTTTATGTGTGATAATTGTAATTGGGTATACTTACTTTAGGGTTATACATAGTGAATTTATTGGTTTTGAAGAAATTACAACTATTGAAATCGCAGAAGACTCAATATCAATTGGGAAAATTGGATTTAATGATACTCAATCGTTTACTTATAAGATAAAGAATATTGGTAATTTTCCTTTGGTAATTTATTCCGTAAAAACTTCTTGTGGTTGTACGGTAGCTAAATATGATAAAAAGCCTGTTAAACAAGGTGAGGTAGTTACTGTTATATTGGAATATAAACCTAATTCGGTGGGCTATTTCCATAAAATAGCCGACGTGATATGTAATATACCCGAAGGATTTGTAAGTTTGAAAATAAGTGGTGAAGTGATAGGCAATTGATATTTATTTATTAATTATTGAATTAAACACAAATATTTATTAATTATTGAATTAAACACAAAATTAATTGCTCTTAAGAAATAATGGAATTCTATGAATACTAAAATAAAATCATATTTACAAAAGTCCTTGAAGGCTTTATTCCAAATCTCTTTAATTCTATTAGCAAGTATCTCTCTAACCATATTTCTCAAAGTATTTTGTCTTGCTTCTTTCAAGGTTCCATCGGGTTCGATGGAACCCACATTGATAAATGGGGATCGTATTGTGGTAAATAAAATGATATTGGGTCCACGGATATTTAAAGATTGGAACTTCTTTAAAAGTGGGGATTGGGAGCTGAAACGGATAAAAGGCGTTCGGGCTATTAAACGAAACGAGGTGCTGGTATTTAATCTACCAAGTTCTAATAATGATTGGAGTAAAATAGTGATGGATTTTAATAATAATATAGTAAAAAGGTGTATAGGCATTCCCGGGGATACTTTTTACATAAAGAAAGGAATTTGTAAGGTAAATGGATGTCCTGATACATTAGGAGTTTATCATAATCAATTAGATTTATCAACCCGAAATGATTTGGCATTGGACTCAGCTTTCAAATGTTTTCCTTATGATACCATTCATCGTTGGAGTTTGAAAAACTTTGGTCCGATTTATATTCCAAAGTCAAACGACACTTTGAATATAGATAGTAAGAATATTGAATTGTATCGAAAACTGATAGTGTATGAAACTAAAAAGTCAGTGGAAATAAAACAAAGTAAGGTTTGGTTAGCTGGTAAAGTTATAAATAAGTATGTTTTTAAACAGAACTACTATTTTATGTCAGGTGATAATGTGTTTAACTCCTACGATTCTCGCTATTGGGGATTATTGCCCGAAGATCATATAATCGGTAAAGTCGCATTTATTTGGAAATCGGAGGATGAAAATACTGGGAAGTTTAGGTGGGAAAGGTTTTTTAAAACTTTGTAGACTTTTAAAAACAAATGAGGATTAACTATAAAGTTATTATTACTGATAGAAAGTAGGATAAAAAATATGATAAAGTTCACACTACATTGGGAGTATTTTAAAAGCACATTGGTTTTAAATCTTTCTTCTTCAGTTTTACTTGCATTTATTGTATACTTAACGTTAATAACATTACCAGATCCTCCACCATTACATATCGTATATATTCGCTGTTGTATGTTTGGTGGACCGTTATTATGTCTATTATACAAAGAGATGTCGAGAAAAAATGAATACTATTTCTATTATAATCGGGGAATTTCAAAGTTAAGTCTTTATATTTCGACTTTGTTGACTTATATTTTGACTGGTTACCTACTAATAATCATTTTGCATTATGTCAAACTTGCTTGAAATTGATAGTGTTGTCAAATCATTCGATATGCATGTCGTGTTGACTGACATTTATCTGAAATGTCAAACAGGTGATATTATTGGCATGCTCGGACGAAACGGAACCGGAAAATCGACCCTAATGAAAATACTATTTGGAACTTTAAATGCTGATAGAAAATTCATTCGAATTGACGGTAAGGTTTATAATCAACCTTATAAAACAATAAATGAAATATGTTATCTTCCTCAGGATTCATTTCTTCCTAAACATATGAGTATTGAAAAGACAGTTGAATTGTATTTAGGTGAAAATAAAGTTGCAAATATTATGGATGACACGATATTGCAAAACCTGAATACAAGTAAAATATCGTATCTGTCCGGTGGAGAATTAAGATACCTTGAAATCAAATTATTGTTGCATACCGATTGTAAATTCTTATTACTTGATGAACCATTTAATGGTGTTTCACCAATTTTAGTAGGAGAAATAAAGAAACTAATTCTGAAAACGTCTGAATTTAAAGGAATAATATTGACTGACCATGACTACAGGAATGTGTTGGATGTTGCGAATCAATTCTGTTTGATTTATGACGGAGGAATAAAGAGAATTGACGACAAATTAGAACTTGTACGATGGGGATACATTCCAGAATCAAGATTTGAATAAAAAATGATTGTTGCTAATAATGATATATTTATG
>JBAYFY010000014.1:0-6602 GCA_041666945.1 Candidatus Buchananbacteria bacterium
ACCTGAATAATGTGGCATTATTAATCCGTGAAACTATTGCTCATAGACGCGTGAGCAAGTGAAGAAGCATTACTTACAGCATTCCACAGTCTTCCCAAGTCCTGTTGTATTTGTACAAATCTTGGTTCTATTCTTCCATTAAGTTCAGATTTTATATTTACTTCAAAATCGCTAAAACGAGAGTTAAGTTCCGTCATTGCTACATCTTGATTAACACTTATCTTCTCATTCAGTACAGTTATTCTGCCTTCTATTTCTTCTATTACCGCCGGACGAACAGCAGCACCCTGACTTGTAGGGGCTGCTTGTTGATTACCTTGAGACATAACGCTTTCAAGTGCTGCTCTTAGGCTTTCCGCCCCGGTAGTTAAAGCACCTTGAATAGCTGTAATAGATTCTTGAGAAATATTTATAGGATTATTTTTTATAGCTGAAGCAACAGCATCAACTAACCCACTAAAATCTATTTGCGCGGGGGCCGAAGAAGAAGAACTTTCACCAACTAAACCTCCAAGAGCAAATTTACTTGCCTTACCATTAATAAGACTATCAAAAGTATTTACTCCTAATCTATCTACAATATTAGCAGGAATGACATACTCACCCTTACTTAATAATGCTGGAATACTATCTGATGTTTTAGTTCCTGGTCCTGAAATAAAACCACCACGAGCATACATTTTATAACTTAATGATCTGTTACCCTCTTCATTTTTACGAATAAAGCTAAGTATTTGATTAGTAGACTTATCTCCATACGCTACCTTTAGTTTTCTAAATGCTTTTAATACGTCTTTAGGACTTCTATTTATTTCTAATCCTAAATCTTCTACCTTGTCTATTAATGATGGTACTATGGGCGCACGAACCGCTGGGGAAGGAGAACCACCAGCCTGCCTTGGTTTATTACTAGCAGAACCAGGAACAGTAAACCCTCTTTGTGAAACATTTACAAAATTCTTTAACTTTTCATATTCTTCGTCATATAAAGTTTCTATAGCTTTACTTCTACTACCTGTTAATTGCGCCCTATTATCTATTCTTTTATTAAGATCCGTAGCTCTAACTTTCATAAATCTAGCAGCATCACTATCTAAATGAATAGTCTTCATGCCCTCATATATATCTTCTAGTCGGTGAGACGGATTCATACGCTTAACTTGATCAGATAACATCTCGGTTTGAGCACCCAATCCAAACATAGCCATGCTTTGTGGTGTTACTTCTCTATCAGCGCTTGAAAAATAATCTATTAATGCTAACTTCTTTTCTTTACTCGCTTTAAGTAAATCTATATCCTCAGTCATTACTTCTTTAAGACTTATGTTTTTACCACTCATCTTTTCGGACGCATTACCGCCTAGTATTTCACGCATACTAAACGGTTTACCGCTCTCTAATAATTCTTTAATACTGCCACTATTAACATCCATACCACGAGTTGCTGCATCGGTTATCATACTCTGTGGGCCGCCTATACTATAGTACGACTTACCCTCAGTAGTCCCCAGTTGCTTAGAACGTGCTATTAAAGCCTTTACTTCATCTACTGACTTGCCTTTATCATAAAAACGAGTAAATGCTTTAGCATCGTTTACTGAATAACCAACACGTGTTGCTTCTGATAATATACTTTTTTTATCTCGGCGCCTATCAAAAAACTTACCAACGCCACTAGAAATCCTATCATATCCATATTGAAATAAATCACCCACACCACCCATAAACTGTAATCTACCAGGATTATATATTTTACCTAATACTGAATCCATCTTGCCTACAAACGTAGAAGCACCGCTTAATAATCTTTTACCAAACCCACTTGTACTTCCTGGTATTGACTTATTAGCTCCTATTGCTAATCTATTGCCAAAAGCAGAAGGACCCCAAGAAGCAGGATTAATAGTTCTTAAGTCATCAAGACCAAAACCACGAGTTCCTAACCTGTCAAAGTTTTTAGTAATAATATCCTTTGGTATACCAGCTTCCTCATATATACGAGCATACACCTCTCGTGCTGCTCTTTCTTGGGATTTTTCAGCTGCTTCTTTAGCCGCTTGGGATCTAATAGCAGCAATCTCCTGTTCAGCTTCTGTCTTTCTATCAACGTGCTTACGCTGTTTCTGTAGCATTCTTTTCTCTGCCCAGTTAGCATTTTTAATAACTGTCTTTATTTCGTCTGGTCCGTAACCAGCCTTTATTAATCTTAGTACATCTTCTCTACTACCTGATAATGTCATCAGTTCATCAAACTGTTGTCTTCTTAATACACCTGCTGGTGACATGTCTCTTCTAGCCGCCAATGCTAAATCAGTAGGTAAACCACCACCAACCTGAACAGATGGTTCAGCAAACTTAGCGTATCGCGGACCCTTAGATTTTAATCCTTCTATAGTACCAGCAGCACTTCTTTCTAATCCTTTGTACTCCCTAAGTGTAGAAGCAGATGCGTCCAGTGCTGCTTCTTTACCACCGTGTCTGCCTTTTTGGTAAACTTGATAACCCGGATAAGGAGACTTCTGGTTCTTACTTAAATAAGATAAATCTCCACCAGTAATATCCTTTAACTTTAGTACATCCCCAGTAGTAGCGTTAAATCCAGGACGAAGAGGACCAACTACACCTTCCTGTATTCCTTTTATTTTATCAGAAACAGAAGTATAAGGAACATCTTTTCTATCTCTTAACATTCTGGCTGCTTCAAGTTCACTTTTGTAACCAGAGCTAACTTCTACTTTAGAACCAAGGTAGTCCATTCTTGGTTCACCGTATGGTTTAGTATTAGGACCATAACCACTAAGTTCTCCAGAAGCGGATTTACCCTTTGATCTTCTTTCAGATTCAACCATCTTCTTCTGCCAAAGAGCTTCCTCACGTAAGTCACGTTTATAATAAGGACTAACTTCTACTTTTGGACCGTGAGTTCGATACGGTTGTTTTGGATATTTAACAACATCCAACATATCGATTACTTCGCCTTCAGGACCTCGCTTTATCTCATAACCTTCGCCGTAATGGAACTCTCCAGAAGCGGATCTATCGTACACTCTTCTTTGTTGGTCTGCTTTTTTAATCTGTTGCTCTTTATCAAACTTGTCAATTAAAAACTGATAACCTTCTGCTTTTCTACTCTTTTCTACATTAGCAACTACACCTGCTCTTATTTTATTATTTTCAGTAGTTTCACTAAAAAGCTGAATTGCTTTCTCGTACTCAGGAGTGATGTACGGAGAAGATACATCTTTAACTGTTCCGGGTATTTTTGATGTAGTGGGTGTAGATACCTTTGGTGCAGAAGCAGTAGGCGTTCCAGTTCCAAAATACTTATCTAAAAACCACTTTTTATATTCTTCAGGAGCAGCAGCTTTACCTGGTTTAAAACTAGAAACACCAGACCTTTTCTTACTAAGACGCTCTAAAATAGCTTCAGTTTCACTCATAGATTTAAGACCAACAAAAGCGGCCTTTACTCCTTTACCTATAGCTCCTAGAGTTCCTATACCTCCTACTAAAGATAATCCCGCACCAGCAGCTGCACCAACATCTCCTCTTGATACTTTTCCAGCGGTTTCTCCTATATGCTTTCCTGATGATTCCCAAAAATCATAATTATTCCAAGCTTTTTTAATCTCACCTGGTGCTCTTATTAGTCCAGTACCCAAGCGAGCATCATATGCTTCTTTTTCCTTCTTAGACATTGTATTAGAGAACATACTACCAATACGATGAGCACCACCTAACAAACCCTCCGCCAAGAAGTTAGCACCCTTAATTACAGTACTGCTCTTATCATACTTCTCTTCTTCCTTAGAAGACATATCTCCAGACATCCTACGAACAAACTCCATGGGTGCCTCTACAGACTTCATAAAGGTTTCTTTTAAACCTTTTTCCCTTGTACTCTTCCATCCTTCTTGTACGTTTACACCAAACCTACCAAACTTAGAATCAGTACCAAATAAAGCACCACCACCCACATTACCCATTCCTCCAACCATTCTGGCAGCAGCACTAGCAAGCATGTCTAATCTTAACTTATCAGTATCAGCACCACCACTTAAATCCTCATTAGCACCAGCAAACAACTCATCTCGTCTTCTTTTATCTTCTTGTAAGTTAATAAGTCTTACATACTTCATAGAATCCTGAACGTCGGGGGTAACACCATTCTTGAGTTTAGTTAGGAACTCTTGATCTTCTAATGATTTTAATGAGCTACCACTTATACCGTAAGCCAACTGTTGGAGATTATCTATTGAGTTACTTTTATTTCTTACCGCCGAACGCAATTTTTCCAAACGCATCTTAGCAGTAACACCACCACCAGTTAATTCATCAGCGTCACCTAAAGCTATCACTTCACCTTTAGGTCCTCTTATGTATCCAGTTCCCTTTCTATCAGCAAACTTATTACCAAGAACATCTTGTATAGTTGCTTTAGAAGATGGATCACTACGTGTTAATCCAAGTACTCCCATACGTACTTCGGTAGGAGCATTGGTTGTTTTCTTAGTTGCAGCATCCACATCTGAATAAAAAGAATTTATCTTATTCTGATCCATATCTACCGCTGTTGACAAACCAGTTTGTTGTCTTGTAACAGCGCTGATTAAATCATTTCTATATTTTTCAGAAGCGTCAACAGGAAGAACACCCTTAACAGCGTCAGCAGATAATCTTTCCTGTCTTGCTAATTGCTCTAACCACTTCTTTTTCTCTTCCTCCAAATCCATTGCGCCGGAGGAAGCAAAATCAACCAAACCACCAAGCGCAAAACCAGGAGCCCTACCTTTTCTTAAATCATCAAAGAAAGAAACACCAAACTTATTAACTATACCACGAGGTATAACATATTCGCCTCTAGAAAGACGAGCAGGTATAACATCATTTCCTGGAGGACCGTTTATAGTACCACCTGATGCTCTTGCTACTTCTTTAACATCTGTAGAATAAGACTGGTTAGAACCTAACGCAGGTGGTGGAGCAATACTTGTTGGAATATTATTCATAGCCGCCGCAGCACGAGCAGCACTGTCTTCTACGGCCTTCATAGCTGTAGAAGCGCCCATAGCGGAAGTTTGTAAACCAGCTAAACCTTCCTCAGCTACTTTTCCTATATTTGATAATCCTTCTACTGTTGTTGCTGTTAATGTTTTAATGTTTTCTAACTCTGCACCAGCAACACCTAAAGAATCTTTTCTATCCTTAACAGACGGCTCCATAGATTTAGCTACGGTTTCTAAATACCCATTAGCTGTTTTTTGTAACGCCTCAAGAGGAGAAGTAACTACCTCACGCATCTTAGAGTAATCTTGTTCTTTAATCTGCTCTTGAACGCGCGCTATATCTTTATCCATACCATAAAGAGAAGAAACGCCATAATACTGTTTCTCACCAGAAATACCTACTCTTCTCGTTTTACCAGCATTCTCAAGTTCATACTTAAGAGTATCCATCATAGGTTGTAAACCTTCTACACCCTTATACTGCGCATCCCAAAGTATACTTAAAGCTTTCTTAGCGTTCTCAGTTTCAGAAGAAAGTTTAGAGTTCTCAATGTTTTGCTTATAAGCTATTAAAGACTCTTCTTTGTCATACTCTAACTTCTTCTCTTGGATTCTTAATCCTGCCATCTCTTGAGAACTACCACCAATCTTTTTCTTCTGATCTATCATCCACTGCTCACGTTCAAACTTATTTAAATCTCTCGGTTGACCGTAAGGAGCAGGAGTAGGAGCAAGAGGATGCTTACCTAACGCCATATCTAAAGAAACAGTACTAAACATAGTTTGAGTAAACTTTAATGCTTCTTTAGCTACTGACTCTAAACTTTTCTTTACTTCCTCCAACTTTTCAAGATGAGAAATAGTAGTAAGAACTTCACCCATACTACTATTCAACCCACCCATAGCATCCTTCATTCTATTAAGAATGTTAGTGCCTGCGTCTTGAAGTCTTAATACATCTCCTCTAGCTGTAACATCATTTAGTTTATTAGCTCTGTCTTGTAAAGCATTTTGGGCCTTAGCAAAATCATCAAATATTTTAGAGAACGAACCTATAGCCTTTACGCGCTCTTGCTCTTGCTGTAGAACGTTAGAAATATCAGGAAATGTTTTAGCTAATCTTTCTAATGGAGATAAATCTTCATTACTAAACTTACCTAAATCTACTTGAGGAGCTAATACACCTTTACCAGCACCTGTTATAGGTGCTTTTAGCGCGCCAAAAAATTTAAAGTTAGCAGAAGCTATTTCGGCTGCTTCCCATGTATCAGTAAGACCTTTACTTAACCCCTCTAAAGACACGCTAAATAAGGAAACAGTATGAATAACATCCATAATACTCTTAACAGTATTTGCTGATTCCCTGCTTAAACTATCTAATGATTTTAACTGATCTTTATAGAATGTTGATAAAGACTCATTAACTAAAGACTTTAAAGCTTTCTCGTCGGATGTGTCTTCTGCCCTATATGTTTTTAAAGAACCCTTTGACATATTTAAAGCAGGTTCTAAACTCTTAACTATGTCGGAAGTATTAGTAAGAAGAAGTTTACCTATATAATCATTAAGACCGCCATAACCAGGACCAGCAGTAGT
>JBAYFY010000015.1:0-4814 GCA_041666945.1 Candidatus Buchananbacteria bacterium
CCACCACTCCAACCGCCGCCATCACTACTGGAACTGCCACCACTCCAACCGCCGCCATCACTACTGGAACTGCCACTGTCCCAACCGCCGCCATCACTACTGGAACTGCCACTGTCCCAACCGCCGCCCCAACCGCTACTGCTGCTGGAACTACTGCTGGAACTGTCGGAGTCAAAAGAAAATGAAGAGCTCCGGCTGTCTTGATAATCGTCGTATGCTCTCTTGGCCGTCCGACCTGTGCCGTCAGCCAATTGATATGCCTGATCGGCATTAAAAATAGCCGACTCAAAAAGCTTATTGGAAGCGTCGCGCCGAGCTTGGGCTAAACGCTTTTTGGCGGAATCAAAGTCCGACTGGGCCGATGAAGAATAACTGCCGTAATCATCAATATTGCTTTCATTGTCTTCAATCATCCGCTTGGCGCGGCTTTCCTGGTCCGGCCAATTCAGTCGGGATTCTTCCAAATCGCCAACTAATTTCGTAAATTGCGATAATAGAAGATTGGCTTGGTATAGGTGGCTATCGCCATTGTCCATTTTCGCTTCGGCCGATTTGTAATCTTGTTCTTCAGTCGCGATTCTTTGAGCTTTATCCAGGCATTCCTTAGCCCGTAAAAAATAATCGTCAGCTGATTTTATATTGTCCGCCACGTTTGACCAAACGTTCTCCGCGTGGAAATCAAGCTTACTGCGATATTGTCTCGCTTGGTTAAGATAATTTTGAAAGTCAGCCAAATTGGAAGCCAGGACCGCGGCTTTTTTCTTAATCTCCGCGGCCAATATCAATTGTTTGTCGGCCAATCGGATTGCTCCATCAGCCAACTCGGCCGCTTTAAGCGCGCTGCTATAGGCCAACGGAAAATCATGCTTGCCCTCTTCAACAACTGCTTGCGCAGCATTGCTCGCCGCGGCAAACAGTTGCTCCGCCTGCCGCAAATCGGCGTAAGATTGCTTGAGCGCTTTATTCGCTGACAACTGGCCTTTGCCGGCTAAGTTATCAAGATAACTGTTGGCCGACGAAATGCTGTTTTGAGCGGACGCCAAACTCTCTTTCGCTTTGGCCACCGCTTCCTGATAAAAATCAAGATCGCCCGTTACTTTGTAAACGGTAGAATCAACCGAACCGATTAACAAAAAAGTTGCGGTTAACAAATCGCGCGCTTGGTTGGGATCTCCCGACTGGTCGGAACTTTCAACCGGCAACAGATCGGAAATTTTCTTCAAATTAACGGAGGCCTTATCAATGCTGATTTTTGCCTCCGACAATTCTTCGGAATTTTTATTTGCATACTTGGACGGATAATTTCCGCCTTCGCTGGACAATCTTTCTTCGGCTAAGCCAAGAGCCCGATTCTTCTCTTCCCATCTCGTTTGAAGCTGGCTCAATTCCTGGCGGTCATCCTCGATTATTTTTTCCAGAGACGCCAATTGTTCATTGGCGTTTTCCAGCGCTTGCCGTGATGCCTCAATAAGTTTTTCAGCATCAGCGACTTGCGCCTTCTTGGTCTTGGATCTGCCGGCCGCCGCCGCTTGTTTTAGCTCCTCTTCGGCCTGGCTAAGATTGCCTTGGCCGGATTTGATCAAATCGGAGATCGGAACTGAATATTCCGGCTTATACCAGCCGGAAACAGCTCCGAATTCGGATTGAAAACGTTCAATGGCCAGGGACTGTTCTAACACCTCCGTTTTGACACCGTCCAGATATTTATTGGCCAGGCGTTTAGGCCCGGACATAACCAAACCCAAACCGGACATTATGGCGATAATCAGCAGGATAATCAGGATTTTTGACTTGTTCATGGCGCTTAGTTCTCCTTTTGTTGTTTCAATCAACCAGTTAACGAGTTGCCACAATTCAAAATACGCTAAAAATCATTAAATTTTAATGTCCCAACCCCAAAGAAACTAAAAATATAGCCGCTTTAGAATGCCATACCTTAGCATATTGGGTGAGATTTGTCAAATAATTGAAAAAATGACTGTTTTTTGTTAAACTTAAAACAGTATGCGTATAATCTACGGCTTAGCCGGTCAGGGCTTCGGCCACAGCGCCCGTTCGCGGGAAGTTCTCAAACACTTGGCTGCCGCCGGCCACGACATTAAGGTCTTCACTTACGGCCAGGGGGCGTTTTTTTTGCACCATGATTTTGATGTTTTCGAAATCCCGGGACTGGTTTTGGTTTATAAAAACAATCGAATCAACTATTTGAAAACCGTCTTGGACAACACCCAAAAAATCTACGGCCAAGCCCGGGAGTGGAATAAAGTCAAAAAAGTTTTTAAGGACTTCGCGCCGGAACTGGTCATCACCGACTTTGAGCCGCTGACCGCTCTTTTAGCCAAGAATTCCCGCTTGCCCCTGGTCTCCATTGACAACCAGCATCAATTGACCAATACGGAAATCAAAATCGGCAAAAATCATCTCAAAGACCTGATGGCCGACAAAGCCATAATCAAGATGGTCATCTGGAGCGCCAAATATTATCTGATAACTTCTTTTTTCACCACCAAGATAGAGAAAAAAAACACCTTCTTGTTCGCGCCGATTATCCGGCAAGAGGTGTTGGACTTGCGGCCGGTCAAAGGCGATTACTTTCTGGTGTATGAAGGCGCGGACATGGGGCGGCTGACCGAATTGTTTAAAAGGTTGCCTTACAAATTCGTCATTTTCGGACCCAAACGCCGGGGCGAAGAGGGCAACATCATTTTCAAAAATTTTGACACGCATGAGTGGCTGATGTACCTCAATCGCTGTCGCGCCGTCATCGGCACTGCCGGCCTAAGCTTATTGGGCGAGGCGATTTATCTTAAGAAACCCTACCTGGCTTTGCCGATCAAACGCCAGATTGAACAGATAATCAACGCGCAATATTTGCAACGGCTGGGTTATGGCCAGTTCAGTTATGACTTAACGGGCGAGGAATTTGAAAATTTTGTCGCCCACCTTACCGAGTATGAAGATAAGCTGACTTTCGCTGACGCTTGCGGCAATGACGGATTATTCAAAAAATTGGACGAGATCATCGCCGGTTTATAGGTTAATCTTGATTTTTTTAAATAGCTATGATAAAATATTGAGAGATTTATTGCCTTTACTGTCTCCCTTGTCATTCCCGCCCCCTCCTTTTGTCATTCCCGCGTATCTTGCCTGCCGGCAGGCAGGGGCGGGAATCCAGGTTAAATTAAATTTTCACGATACCTCTTTGTCATTCCCGTCCCCTTTTGTCATTCCCGCACCTTCTTTGTCATTCCCGTCCCCTTTTGTCATTCCCGTCCCCTTTTGTCATTCCCGCGAAGGCGGGAATCCAGGTTGTCCTCACTATCCGTCATTCCGTCATTCCCGCGAAGGCGGGAATCCAGGTTATAAAGTTAAAAATTTGCGCTCATAGCTCAGCTGGTAGAGCAGTTGCCTCTTAAGCAAACGGTCGCAGGTTCAAATCCTGCTGAGCGCATAATAATATTGATGACAAGAGGCGCACCAAAAGTGCGTCTCTAATCGTATAAGCACCCGTAGCTCAACTGGATAGAGCGCTTGGCTTCGGACCAAGAGGTTGTGGGTTCAAATCCTGCCGGGTGCACCAGAACAAATTCGTCAAATTTTTCCGCTCCTCGCCGCCAAGAGTGGCGGCCAAACTATGCGGAATTTAATAATCAAAAAAACAGAATCCCGGCTGGATACCATGGTGTTTTTTATGGCTTGTCATTTATTGATTATTATGATACACTGCCATATCAGTACTTTTTATAATGAGTTTGCAGCTTTAACTTAATCGCAACCAACCTGCCTACGTTAAAGATAGAGCGAGGCAAGCAAGGAGAGTCAAAATGCCCAGTATTGCCAGTTATATTGACCACACATTACTTAGGCCGGAAGCCACCATACAAGAAATTATACGGCTTTGCCAGCAAGCAAAAGAATTCGGGTTTTATTCTGTTTGCGTCAACCCCTGTTATGTAACTGTGTGCAAGAGACAACTTGAAGGCAGTTCAGTCAAGGTTTGCGCGGTTGTCGGTTTTCCTTTAGGCGCCAACTGTCCCACACTTAAAGCCGAGGAAGCTAAGATGGCGATTGAAGACGGCGCCGACGAAATTGATATGGTCATCAATATCGGTTATTTGGTAAGTGAGGGTTATGATCTGTTCGACTTGATCCGTCAAGAAATCGGGAGAATAGTTAGTTACGCTCATAAACACAACGTCTTAGTCAAGGTGATTATTGAAACCGCATTGCTAACTAACGAAGAAAAGACGACTGCCTGCAAACTAGCAGTTGAGGCCGGCGCTGATTTTGTCAAAACCTGCACGGGGTTTAACGGCGGCCAAGCTACAGTGGAAGATGTCAAATTGATGAAAGCCGCGGTCGGCGCGGCGGCGGAAGTCAAGGCCTCGGGCGGCATCCGCGATTATGCCACGGCCATGGCTATGATTGAGGCCGGCGCCAAACGACTCGGCACCTCCAGCGGAGTTAAGATAGTATTAGAAGAAACGTCAGCGGAGGGCAGTTGCTAAAACATTCGCACACAAAACGCCTCACACCATTACGGTATGAGGCGTTTTTAATTTATGCCCAAGGAGAGACTCGAACTCTCACGGCCTTGCGACCAACAGATTTTAAGTCTGTCGTGTATACCATTTCACCACTTGGGCTTACAAAAAAAGAAACCAAGAAAAAGAAAAAACGGCGTCGGTCCTTAATTTCTAATTTCTCAATTTCTAATTTCTTTCATCTAAGCGGCGAAAGGGATTCGAACCCTCGACCTCTTCCTTGGCAAGGAAGCGTTCTAGCCAACTGAACTACCGCCGCACGCTTAGATA
>JBAYFY010000016.1:0-4562 GCA_041666945.1 Candidatus Buchananbacteria bacterium
AATATCCGCCGCCGTCTCCCCTTCTTCGCCATAGCGCATATCAAGCGGCGCGTCGATCTGAAATGAAAAACCTTTTTTAGGATCCGCGATTTCCATGGAGGAAAATCCGAGATCAATCAAGATGCCTGAAATATTTTTAAAATCTTTTTGAAGGACAATATTTTCCAAATCTTTATAGTTTCCTTGCACCGCGACCAACCGATCCGCGTTTCCGATTCTTGACTTCGCGATTTTAATCGCTCGCGGATCAAGATCTATTCCCAAAACTTTTCCCTTCGGCGCGGTTCGTTTTAAAATTTCTATCGTGTGTCCGCCGGCGCCTAAAGTGCAATCAATAAAATTCTGATTTGGTTTTGGATCAAGAAATTTTATAACTTCATTTAAAAGGACCGGGATGTGTTTGGCACCTTCTGCCATATTAGACTCCAAGCTCCCCTAACTGCTCGGCGATATCTCCGCTTGTTTTTTCCGTACCGCTCTTATAGGTATTCCATTTCGCTTCGTCCCAAATTTCCAAACGATTATAAAGGCCGGCGACAATAACATTTTTTCCCAGGCCGGCATACTTCCTTAAATAATCAGGCAAGACTACTCTTCCCTGTTTGTCCAAAGAAACGTCCATTGCTCCGGCGAGCATTAATCTTGAAAACGCGCGAGTGTTGGCGCGGCTGATCGGCAGCTTGGCTAATTTTTCCGCCAAGATTTTCCATTCGCCTCCGGTGTACAAAAAAAGGCAGTTGTCTAAACCTCGAGTCACAACTGCGCCTTTGGCAAGTTTATTTCTAAACTTAACCGGCACTGCCAGTCTTCCCTTCTCATCAATTGTATGATTGTATTCGCCAATAAACATAATATTTTGTGAAAGAAACAAAAGTGGAAGTTGGGGTGTGTTTGGGTACTGATTGTTTGGTTAAAGTGGAATTGGCGCGTAATGTCTTGGCCAATTAGCCGCGGAGCTGTCGTTTGAACTTTTGATTAAGGAGTTCCGCAGTTTAATCCGCAGGATCCTTAGGTTCAGATCAACTCCGAGTTATCCACAAAGAACCATGTCTATCCCCACTTTTATCCACTTTCATATCTTATACTTCCATTTTACACCACTTTTCCTAACTTGTCAACCACTCTGTCAACGAATTTATTTCCTTTTAAACAAAACAAAAAATCCGCTTCTGTGTATAAGTGGATTTTTATAAAAACTATTGGGCTTGTGGATAACTGGCGCTGTCCCCTACAATTTCCATTTCTTAGGTTTCGTAATGTTCGGCTCTCCGCCGTACGCGGGCAGGACAACCTTCTCTCCTTTGCCCTTCATCATTTTTTCGTAACCTATTTTCAAAAATTTTATTTCACTTTTAAACTCATCTCTTTTCATGCCAACAACCGGAACTCGGAGTAACTTTCCCAAAACATTAGCCGCGACCACGCCGCTCCGCACCGCCGTAAAAGATCCTGGCCCGGAAACCACGGCAACTCCCCCGATATTTTTTACTGCTCCTTTATTTTTCTTAAAAATTTTATCAATCAAAAATACCAACTTATCTTTTGCCTCGCGCAGAGTTTCTTTTTTAATATTTTTCCCGTCAAACAAAAAAACGGCTGCTTCGTCGGCAACTGTCGTATCAATCGCTAAAAGTATTTTTTTATTTGTTAATTTCATTACTGATGAACAATCACGGGCGTATTTTTCTCCGCCCATTCAAAAACTATTTCCGCGTTAGAAAGCGCGAGTCGGACGCAGCCGTGCGAAACTCTTTTCCCTAAATGATTTACTCCTTCATAAATAAATTTGCTTCCGCTCTTCCAATAAGGCAAACCGTGGATGCCCGCGCCGCCTTTGGTGAACAACATAAAATGCGGCATGTAAAGAGAGTAGGCGTTGGAATACGCCACTTCTGATTTAGACATGACCTTGAAAGTCCCAATCGGAGTCGGCATTTTCGTCGTGCCGGTCGAAACCAGATATTCTCCAAGATTAAAACCGTTTTCAAAAATTTTCATCTTTTGCTCGCTAATATCAATATCAATATATTTATATAAATCAGTTCGGCCGCTCGGCGCGGTTTTATTTGGCATGGCCACGATCTTATTTTTCCCGTCAATAAACTTCCCTACCCCAACCAGCGTTCCATTTCGCGATCCTTTATCAAAAGAGAAAAACTGATCTTTCAATTTTCCCTCTCCGTCGAAAATTCTAACATGCGGCCCGCCGGTAAATCCGGCGCCCAAAACTATTTCGCTTTTGCCATCATTATCCAAATCGCCCGCGGCCACGTTAACTCCTCCGCGGAAACTTTGGCTATACCCCAAAAATTTTCTGATAAATTTTCCGTCTGTCCCAAAAATCTGAACTTCAGGAACATTTCCCCATCCCGGCGCGGCGATAACTTCTTCGCCATTTTCCGCGAGCACATCCCCTGCCGCGACCCGAACCCCGCTCCATTTATTTATGCCTGTCGGATTAATTTTAAATAAAGCGACGCCCAAGCTATTAAACACCTTTATCTCAAGATCTTGTCCTGGTCCGCTACCGACAATTATTTCATCCTTGCCATCATTATTTACATCTCCCGCCGCAAGATTTGCGCCAAATTCTATTTCTTCGCCAAAAGCAAAAAACCCTTCGGAAATTTCCGCCTGGCCATAACCATCAAAAATTTTTATCTCCACCGCCGCGTTCTCGGCCGGCGCGGTTATAATTTCGCCTTTGCCATCGCCGTCAAAATCCCCGGCGGAAACCGCAACCCCGCCCAAGAAACTTTCGTCATATGCTAAAAATGAATTTACGAGCGACCCGTCTTCCCGATAAATTTTCACTTCCGGTTTTTTACCGCGCGGCGCGCCAACCACAATTTCACTTGTTCCATCTCCTCCCAAATCAATCATTGCCATGCTCGGCGCTTCATCCATTTTTGAAAAAGAAACAAAAAAACCCTTTTCAAGGGCAAAACTTGTTGCGTTAAAAATTTTGACTTCAGAAACAAGTCCGGCGGCCGAAACTTCAGGAGCAGAGCTATACCACAAAAACCCGAGAATTCCCACCGTAAAAATTACCCCTAAAAAATTTATTCTAAAAATTCTCTTCCCCATACGCAGTCTCCTCTTTTTATCTTTTACTTAATTCCCAGCTCATTGACCATGACTATCTTTTTGTTTTCTAAAATATTATATAAAAACTTGTCGGTAATATCTTTACGATATTTAAACTCTTGCCGGCTCATTAAAGTATAATTAATTTCCCGGCTAAAATCTTTTTCAAAACTTTTAATTATGCGCGCCACTTTCCGATGGTTAAACCTGCCAACTAAAAGCAAATCCACGGAAATTCCCGGCATGCCGACAAAATGTCCGGTCAATGCTAAATAATCCACATTTCCCAACCGGCGGATAGCATTAACAAAATTTTTCTCTAACAAAAAATCCGCTTTGATGAGCAACGCCTTAAGTTCCGGAAATAAAATGAACGCGCTGTTCGCCTGAAAGAACTTTTTTATGACGTCCCTATTTTTAACTTGTTTAAATTTTCCGGAAAATTTTTTTTGACCATCAACTTTGGGGACAAGGTAACTTTCTTTCGGCGCCTCCACCTCTATAATTATTCCGAGATTTTTTAAATTTAAGAGTTCTCGGCGGACAGAATTAATTTGGGCATTAATCGCTCTCGAGATCTCCCTCACAAAAAACATCTTTTCCGTGCTGTTCAAAAATAACTTCAACAATTTTACTCTGGTCTTTGAACCAAATAATTGTTCAAGGCCAGAACTGCGTATATTTTTAAGTTTATTTTTCTTCGCCATAGACTGCCTTTATAATCTTTACTTTAATCTCAAAAAACGTTATAATAAAAACGCTGACATTTTCATTATAATACATAAAAGTTAAAAAGAAAAGCCTTTAACCCAAATGTCCAGAATTGAATATAGCCAACTTATTACCGATTCTTCCGGGGGCGGAAAATCAACCTCCAGGAGTTTTGTTTTTGATTTGCCCAGTAAAGAAGAAGCTGAGGGCGCGCCCAAACACGCCTCCGGCCAAATTTTTGGCCTCGTTGAGATTGAAACCGCTGCCAGCAAAAAATCTTTATCTTTTATTGACGCCCTGATCCAGGAAATAAAAGCCGCGGCGACGGGAAGTTTTGGAAAACCAGGACAAAAATCTCCCGAAGAGGTTTTTGAAAATTTCATCCAAAAAACGAACTACCGTTATTTAGAACTTGTCGGGGGGAAATCTTCCGCTGCCTTCCTTGAAGAAGATTCTGATGGATTGCCAAAAATAAACGCCGTTCTCGCCTTCTTGGATGAAAAAAATCTTCACCTCGCGGGACGAGGAAAAATGCTGCCATTTTTAATTTACGAAATGAAACCCGGAAATTTTAGAATAATGAATATCACGGAAACCGCCGCGGGGAAAGACGCGCGATCTAGCAAACTTAGTCTCTTCACAAATATTGTCAGCGGAAAAATTGGAGCAAACGATTACTTGTTTTTTACAACCGAAAGCATCCTTGATTATTTTTCTTTAGAAAAAATATGTAAAACTGTTTCCGCGGCGACGCCGGATGAGGC
>JBAYFY010000017.1:0-4428 GCA_041666945.1 Candidatus Buchananbacteria bacterium
AAGCTAAATTACACCGAGAATGATGAACCACAACCACAAGTAGTTTGTGCATTCGGGTTGCGAATCACAAATTGTGAGCCTTGTAGGCTATCTTGATAATCAATTTCTGCACCCATCAAATATTGCAAGCTCATCGGGTCGATTAATAAAGTCACTGTGTCTTTTTGCACTTGTGTATCGTCCTCATTCACCTCTTCTTCAAAAGTGAACCCGTATTGGAAGCCAGAACAACCACCACCACTTACGAACACGCGTAATTTAAGATCTGGTGAACCTTCTTCTTCAATCAGCTCTTTAACTTTTTTAGCCGCATTATCGGTAAAAACTAAAGGTGAAGGGATGTCTACGTCTTGTGTATCTGCTACTGTACTCATGTTGTACTCCTAAATTTTTCAATAAATCCGTTGTGCCACTGTAGGCCAATCCACGCAATGACTAACATTTATGCTTTGAGCTTATTCCGTATGGTCACCTAAATATACCAGCTTTCCTTCAATGACTGCACCGGTATGCATCTCCAGGGAGTTGTAATACACATCGCCTGTTATACGCGCCTTGGTTTGTAACTCAATAAACTGGTTTGCTTTAACTGGACCAACCACCGTGCCATTAATAACAACTTTTGAAGCGGTAATAGCACCCTCTATACGACCATGCTCACTAAGTATTAGTGTGCTTGGGTTGTCATTTGGTTCAGTAATGGCACCAAGTACCGTACCATCAATACGTAAACCGCCGGAAAAATGGATATTACCTTCAACGCGTGTTTCCGCTCCAATCAGGGTATCAATACTATTTTGGACTCTATTACTTTTCTTAAAAAACACATTGATTCCTTTCGCCTTAGCGATTTGCCAACCCACTACTTCTATTAAGTAAAACTATCATTAGTCACCGCTTGCCATTCAGCATATTCTTATAAAAAATCAAATCTTCCTTGATATGTATATTTTCATCCTGCACGCTATTCAACTCTTTCGTCAAATTGCTTTGAGCTGCCTGCTCAATTTGCAATTGGCGCTCGACTTGAATAATCTTGGTATGCAAGTTTTGATTTTCAAGTGTAGCCTGCCGAAACTTTTCATGGATATTTTCGCCGCCTGTAAGCTGCCAATAGGCAAATGAATACCCTAACACCACATACAGCGCGGTAACACTCCATTGAAAATACCATGGACGCTTGGAACGTACTGCAACCTGCTTTGCAGTTAATCCAAAATGCCTCCGAATGCGTCTTCTAACGGGTTTCATTCAATAGCGTTCCGCTTTGGAAGTTGTGCCGCTACGGCAATAGCGGCACAACTTCCAATCCGGCAGTTTCCGGTAAGTTAAACATAATATTCATATTCTGCACAGCCTGGCCAGCAGCACCTTTTACCAAATTATCCTGCACCACCACCAGTGTTAAATAACCGGTTTGTGCTTGTTTATGTAAAGCAATACGCAATTGGTTTGATCCGCGAACTGAACGAGTTTCCGGCAAGCTACCCGCCGGCATCACATCTACAAAACGTTCATGCTGATAGCGTTGCTCGTATAAAGCTTGCAAATCTACTGCATTCGCCTTTTCAGACAGTTTAACGTAAATGGTGGACAGCATGCCACGAATCATCGGTATTAAATGCGGTACAAAAATAAATTGCAAGTCGGCGCCCGCCATCTGGGTGAGCTGTGCATGAATTTCCGGATGATGACGATGACCTGCCACGCCGTACGCTTTCATGCTATCGCTTGCTTCTGCGAACAGCGTCGCCACTTCAGCTTTTCTACCTGCGCCGGAAACACCGGATTTAGAATCTGCAATTATCGGCGCAGAAAAATCAATAAAACCCTGTTCAAGCAGCGGGGCCAAGCCAAGCAATACTGTTGTCGGGTAACAGCCCGGATTACCAATTACCTGCGCTGATTTAATTTTTTCGCGATAAAGTTCAGGAATGCCATAAACAGCATTACTCAAAATATCAGGGCAGCTATGTGGCATTTTGTACCACTTCTCAAAAACCGCTTTATCTTGCAACCGGAAGTCCGCCGCCAGATCAATGACCTTCACATTCGCATCCAACAAGGCCTGCACCTGGCTCATGGCAACACCATGCGGCGTTGCAAAAAACACCACATCACAAGTACTTAAATTTGAACTGGCTGGGTCGGTAAAGGCTAAGTCAACATAACCCCGCAAGCTGGGGAACATATCCGCTACCGGCAAACCGGCTTCTCCACGTGAGGTAATTGCCGTCAATTCCACATGCGGATGTACAGCCAACAGACGCAACAACTCCACACCAGTGTAGCCGGTACCACCAACGATACCTATTTTTATTTTTTTAATTGCCATATTGTTTTAAAAAAACTCATTGTTCAGATTATAAGCCCACTATCTTTTTCATCCAATAAAAAAGGCCGCCAAAGCGACCTTTTTATATTCACCCGCTAAAGCATTAGCGTTTAGAGAATTGTTTACGACGGCGCGCTTTGCGTAGACCAACTTTTTTACGCTCAACTTCACGTGCATCGCGTGTCACGAAACCTGCATGTGACAAGGCGCTTTTTAACGCTGCATCATAGTCAATCAAAGCACGTGTAATACCGTGACGTACTGCACCTGCTTGACCAGACTCACCGCCACCAATCACGTTTACCATGATGTCGAAGCTAGCTGTATTGTTAGTTAACTCTAGTGGTTGACGCAAAATCATGCGTGATGTCACACGTGAGAAATACTCGTCAACTGGCTTGTCATTAACAATGATGTTGCCTTTACCAGATTTCAAGAACACGCGCGCTACTGAGCTTTTGCGGCGGCCTGTACCATAATTATATTTACCAATCATTTTTTATCCTTAGATGGTCAATGTTTGCGGTTGTTGTGCCGCATGGTCATGCGTACTGCCAGCATAAACCTTCAATTTTTTGATCATTGCATAACCTAAAGGACCTTTAGGCAACATGCCTTTTACTGCTTTTTCCAATGCACGACCTGGGAAACGATCTTGCATTTTTGAGAATGTTGTTGTGCTGATACCACCTGGATAGCCAGAGTGGCTATGGTAAAGCTTGCCATCAGCTTTATTACCAGTCACTTTTAATTTGTCTGCATTAATCACGACAATATAATCACCAGTATCAACGTGAGGCGTATAAATGGTTTTATGTTTGCCGCGTAAACGGTGTGCAACTGCGCTAGCTAAACGGCCTAGCACCAGGTCTGTGGCATCAACCACAAACCAGTCGCGCTTCACTTCATGTGATTTTGCTGAAAAGGTTTTCATCGTGTTACCAATACTATGAGCTAAAAAAATTAAGAGGCGGATTTTATGCCAAAGCAATACGTTCTGTCAAACACAATTACATTGCTAATTGAGTTTTTTACTAAATTTATCAATACAGATACTTAAAATCATCCAACATCGGCTGCCATTGTCACATACTATGTGTTCACTCATGCCGCAGATATTTAGAATTAAACTACTAATTTATTCAGAATCTTATAAAACCAATAATAGCACACCAAATGTAATACATACCAAAAGCATTTGGCGACAGATGATGCTCATAACAATTTGAAAATAAACATATTATGGGATTTAATCTACATCCGCGACTGGCAAGTAAAAATCAAAAAAGAAAAATGCTAAATAATATAGAGTGGAATTAACCTGATTATTAGGTAAGACATCAAGATAAGACCGGCCATAAATGCCAGCCGTAAATGTTGGCCAAATAATGTGCACCCACACCCGCAAATACCGATAATCCAAACCAGTTATTGCCTAAAAAGGCTTTAAAGCAGTTTTTTCTGTCGCGTGCTTTTATTAAAAAGTAATGATAAACAGCAACACCGGTAGCTAATACCAGCCCCGCGTAGTACGCACCCCCCATCGACAACTGATAGCCTGCGATTACAAATAGCAATAGAGTAATGGCATAGCTTAGCATCACAGCAACAACATCAAAGCGGCCAAAAGTAATTGCAGAAGACTTGATGCCGATTTTCAAATCATCTTCACGATCCACCATGGCATATTCAGTATCATAAGCAATTGCCCAAAACACATTTGCCAATAACAAAACCCATGCAACTTTAGGAATATCGTTATTAATGGCAGCAAAAGCCATGGGAATACCAAAACCAAAAGCGATACCTAAATACGCCTGCGGCATTGCAAAAAATCGCTTGGTTAATGGATAGGTAACTGCTAAAAATAACGCCAGAACCGATAATTTGACTGTCAGGATATTCAGCAGATTCACCAATCCGAATGCTACTAAACTTAAAGCTGCTGCCAATAGATATGCCTCTTTTTTACTCACCTCATTATTGGGCAAAGGGCGATATTGCGTACGTTCAACCAAACCATCAAACCGGTGGTCAGCAATATCGTTCATAACACAACCTGCGCTACGCATTAGCACCGTACCTGTGACAAA
>JBAYFY010000018.1:0-4319 GCA_041666945.1 Candidatus Buchananbacteria bacterium
AATTTCATCAAGCATAAAAACTGGATTTTTCATACCAGCCGTATTTACTCCTTGAATAATCCGACCTGGCAACGCACCGACATAAGTCCGTCGATGGCCGCGAATTTCCGCTTCATCACGAACACCTCCTAGGGACATTCGAAAAAATTTTCGACCAAGAGCTTTGGCGATAGATTTTCCAATAGAAGTTTTGCCCGTTCCTGGCGGCCCGGAAAAACAAAGGATTGGACCCTTAATTTTCCCAACTAACTTTTGCACGGCTAAATATTCTAAAACTCTTTCTTTAACTTTATCTAACCCGTAATGGTCTTCGTCGAGAATTTTTTGGGCTTTTTTAATATCAACTTTACTTTCGGTTTTTTTCGACCATGGCAACATAATTAACCAATCAAGATAAGTTCTAATGTAGGAAATCTCTGGGCTAAAAGACGGCATTTTCTCTAGCCGACCAAGCTCCTTTAAAGCCTGCTCTTTGGCTTCTTGCGGCATACCCGCTTTTTCTATTTTTTCTTTTAACTCCTCTACCTCGCTCCGGCCGCCGGCCATACCCAATTCTTTTTCAATCGTTTTCATCTGCTCACGCAAAAACATTTCTTTTTCCATTTTTCCCAATTCCTTTCCTGTTTCCGCCTGAATTTTTTGAGCCATGCGTAAAACTTTCAGTTGCCGCCCGATCGATTCCCCGAGTTTCCCTAATTTATTTTCAATATTGTCGGCTTCGAGAATCGCCTGTTTTTCATCAACTTTAAAATCCAAATTTATTGTCATCAAGTCAGCCAATTCCCATGGGTCAGTAATATTTAAAATTACCAAAAGCACGTCAAAAGGAACTGTCGCGCCGAGAGAAACACATTCTTTAAATTGATTAATCAAACTATACATCAAGGCTTCAATCCGTTCTGTCTTTTTAACCATCGGCTCCGGAGCCGGCTCAACTTTAACTCTGATAAAAGGATCAAATGATAAAAATTCTGTAATTTTTGCACGAATCATCCCCTCAACTACAATTCGCACAGACCCATCAGGCTGTTTTGTAATTTCCCTGATTTTAGCGAGCGTGCCGACGGAATAAAGATCATCCTTGGTAATTTTATCTCCCACGTCTTTTTTTTCTGCGACACAAACCGCCATCTGATCGTGCTGCATCGCATAATCCAAAGCTTTCAAAGTTTTTTCTTTTTTAACCATTAAAGTCAAAGCAACTCTCGGAAAAACAACAACGTCAACCAGCGGAATTATAGCTAGTTCTTTTTTAGCCTTGCTGTCCAGCGTGCTTAAATTTTTTTCTGCCTCCATATTATAAAAAAATTTCTTAATATTTAATACGAAACTTTTATTTAAAAGGTAACGGTACCTGTTTCCCCTGCAAACTTTTTGCCGCTTTTCTTCCGGCTGCCGTTAATTTTATTTCTTTAATAAACCACTTTTTCAGCGTCCGGACTCCGTAGCCAATAAGAAAACCCTTGTCAATTAATCTTTCCAGGGATTTTGTGACAATATTTACTCTATCCTCCATCTTGGGCGGCCGCTTTTGCTTATCATAAAACCGCAAAATTTTTCCACGGCCAAACTTATCTTTTTCTGCGTAGCCCAAGCCCAAAACATACCTTTGGAGATGGGATAATTTCATATATTAATGATACCAAAAAAATGCCTTATTGTAAATTAAAAAACAGCCCTTCTTTATACCTAGAGCTGTCCTTTAAAATTCAAATAAATTTATTTTATCATGCCAATATTGTCTTTGATAATCTCTATGGCTGCTTTATGCAATTTCGGATTGGAATGGCTAGCCGAAAGGTCTTCAAGCACAATTACCGACAATCCTCGATCGAAAGCATCTCTGGCAAAAGTTAAAACGCAATTTTCCGTGTCAAAGCCGGCTAACTCAACCTGATTGATTTTATGCTTTTTTAATAAATTCAATAATTTATTATCAACAAAACTGCCATATGTGTCTTTAATAAAAAGATTTTTGCTATTTATAAATTTCTTAAGATCGTCGGCAATATCAGTTTCTCTTTCCGCCATAAAACCCCTCCACCCGAGATTTCTGACAAAATTACTATTTTTATGATTATAATATTTTGTAAAAATAATTAACTCGTAATTTTTCCCGTACCTTTCGATAAAATTATGAATTCGACGAAATGTTTTAATCGTTAACTTATTTATAAATCCTTTTTGAGCGTCAATTATTACAAGTGCTTTCTTCATAATTTTTTATTTAATTTTCTCCAACTCTCCATTCAAAACCGTCGGCTGCATGGCAATGATTTCATCTTTATATCCCATCTCGGGAATTGGATTCAAAAGAAAAATTTTTTTATTCAAAACATGAGCAAAACCCATTTCAAGCAATGAATTTCCGCCAATATAATTTGGAATACCGTGGCGCTCATTATTTAAAACCAAAATCGCGTCGCCGTTTTTTATTTCATCAAAATAATAACGGATAAGCCCATGCTTGATTTTATTGGCAGCCGATTCGCGATGCACTATTTCTTTTGTCCCCATGTCAGTGTAGTCGTATGTAAATTTTGGCAAGACAACTTCATGGCCGCATTTCCGTAATTCTATTTCTGCGGCCACCATTTCCTTGGCAAAAGTCATGCTGCCGCAAACAACTATTTTCATATTATTTTTCCACCACTTTAATATGTGCTTCTTTCAATTGCTGCTCCGGCAGTTCTGATGGCGCGCCCGTCATTAGGTCTCTCGCATCAGAAGTTTTTGGAAAAGCAATCACTTCACGAATATTTGGTTCGCCGGCGAAAAGCATGGCTAAACGATCCAAACCCGGAGCAATACCACCGTGCGGCGGGGCGCCATAAGTAAAGGCCTCAAACATGTGGCCAAAGCGTAATTCCGCGTCGTCTTTACCAACACCAAGCAATCGGAAAATTTTTGATTGTAAATTTCTGTCATGGATTCTAATACTGCCGCCGCCAACTTCATAACCATTTAAGACTAAATCATAGGCATAAGCTCGAACATCAAGCGGATGTTCTTCCAAGTCTTCCAGATCCTCTTTGTGCGGCATAGTAAACGGATGGTGCGAGGAAACTAATTTTTTTTCCGACTCCGACCACTCAAAAAGGGGAAAATCAATCACCCAACAAAAAGCTAATTCGTTTTTATCTTTTTTGTCTTCGCGTAAATCCGGCTTGTCGCTTTTATATTTCTTCATCGCCTCATCATAAGTCAAAACCGGAAACGGTGTTTTTTGAATTTTCTTTTCCGGCGCCACGGCTCCTGCTAAATGAATCATTAACTCCTCCGTCATTTTCATTACATCCTCTTGATCAACAAAGGACATTTCCATATCAAGCTGAGTAAATTCCGGCTGGCGATCGCCGCGCTGATCTTCATCGCGGAAACATCGAGCAATCTGAAAATATTTTTCAAAACCAGCTACCATTAACAATTGTTTAAATTGCTGGGGCGATTGCGGCAAGACATAAAATTCCCCAGTATGTAAGCGCGCCGGAACAATATATTCGCGCGCGCCTTCCGGCGTACCTTTCGTAATGTAAGGCGTTTCAATCTCTACAAAATCACGCTCATGCAAAAATTTCTTTATTTCATCAAGCATTTTGCTTCGAAGCATTATATTCTTTTTCATCCGTTCACTCCGCAAATCAAGGTATCTGTATTTCATGCGCAATTCTTCGCTGACAGGCGTTGTATCTTTATCAATTTCAAAAGGCAAAGTTTTTGATTCATTTAAAATTTCCAAATTTTTTGCTTCAATTTCCACTTTGCCGGTAGCTAGATTGGGGTTCACCATCTTTTCCGGCCGGGCATTAACTTTGCCGGTGATGGCTACCACAAATTCCGACCGCAACTTATCGGCCGCCGCCATAAATTCTTTATCTTTGGATACAAAAACAACCTGAATCAAACCAGTTGCGTCACGAAGATCAATAAAAATGATTTTCCCCATGTCGCGGCGGACATGGACCCAACCTTTAAGCAAAACTTCTTCTCCGACCTTGTTAACCGTGTCTTTTATAAGTGTGCGCGTCATAAATAATATTTATGGTTTTAATCTATTTATCATTCTCGGAAATGGAATTGTTTCGCGAATATGGTGAATTCCGCACATCCAACCAGTAATGCGCTCCAGGCCATAACCAAAACCGGAATGCGGTACTGAACCATATTTTCTTAAATCCAGATACCATTCAAAATCCTCAAGCGGCATTTTTTCTTCTTTCATTCTCGCGAGAAGCAAATCGTAATTATCTTCGCGTTCCGATCCGCCAATAATTTCTCCGTGGCCTTCCGGAGCGATTAAATCTGATCCCAAAACAAAT
>JBAYFY010000019.1:0-4141 GCA_041666945.1 Candidatus Buchananbacteria bacterium
ATGATTTTCTGATTTTCCCTCAATTTTCCTACTCCCTTTTCTACCCCCCGTTCTACTCCCTTTTCTACCCCCTCTTTATATTTCTCCATCCTTTGCTCAATGCTCATTTTCTGCAAGTCCGGTCTTTCAAAAGTGATGCTGAAGCGGACATCGCTGACATCCAGTTTTGGATGAGGTAGAAAATATTCATCCATCATCTCGCTCATTCTCATCAGTCCTGATCCGATCTTTTCCACCAATTCCATTCTTTGCATCAGTCCGAATAGCAGAGTATTTCTGGGAAAACTTTTTTTGTATAAATCTTCGACTTTGATGTTGCCAATCAAACTCCCCGGATTATCAATTTCTATCCTGTCAGAAAAAATACTGATCTGGATATTCCCGATGGAAAAATAATCCCTGTGAGCTATCGCATTCAGAAGCGCTTCCCTCAAGGCTTCCGCGGGCAACTCCAAGACTTCTTTTCTTGGACCGCCGCCCCTGATAATATATTCCGTATTTAATTTTGACTGCAAATAGTTGAAAGCTTCCTGGTAGTTCGCATACAAATCCGCGTCAAATTCTTTACTGTCGATTACCTTTGTTTTAGATTTGCCACGAAACAAGGCGCAAGTGATCGTGGCGCTGCTGATAAACCGCGAAGCTTTGTTGCAGAACATCAACACTCCTGCATTTTTCAGCTTATTATCTCCCAATAATTCTAAGTTTCGCAAAACTTCATCCCGGCTCAGTTTGGTCTCTATGCCTATTTTTTTCAAAAAGTTCCCATAAGCATCGTCATTGAAATCCTTTTCCAGGTCGAACTTTTTATTCAATTTTTCATCGAAACGAATCAATCCTTCATCCATAAAAAGATCCCTGATTTCGTCTCTTGAGAGCTGCTGACTGTTGGCGCCTTGGCGCATATAAAATTTTCCTCCGGTTGAATAGGGTTTCTTTTTGCCTTCCGGCACATCAATAATCACCACACCTTCAAATTCGCTTATATCAACCGAAAAGATCGGATCGAATTTTCTGACCAAATCCTGAATTTCCGATTTCATCCTGTTGTTCAAAGTGACTGGTTTTATTTTACCGTCATCAGTAACGCCGATCAAAACCTTGCCCCCATTGGCATTAGCCATGGCGCAGATTTCGCGAGCCAGATTGGAATTATAGCTTTCCTTAAATTCGAGGTTGAATCCCTCGCCTTCCTGGATCAAAAAATCAAGTTCTTTATTGTTCATAAAATAAAATCATTTTATCCTTTTACTGAATTATATCAAAAAAATATACTTAAAGCCAGTCGAGATAATGCCAAAATTCGTCCAGATTTTGGTTCACGGGCGATTTTTATTCCACACTCGGACAAGATACCCTTTTAGTCGCACAAATTGCGAAATTATCCCTATTTGTGATTTCATCTATTCTTCGGCTCAAAAGAGGCTTTATAGCGGTTATGAACAAGCATCAAATCATCCACTATTCCCTCTAGGATTTTATCGTGTTTTTTATTCCATCCCTTAAGGCAAATGCTTTCTCTTACCAACTCCAATATCGTTGCCATTTGGATATGCAGATCATTATTTTTCATTTGAAATTCCAGTTGTTTTTTTCGTTGATTACTCAAGGCTTTTACAGTTACCTGGTTAAAAAAATATACAAAAATGGTCTTCCGAACCGGACGACAATCCCTTTCGGAACTGCCCGATGACCCTTTCGGATCATCGACTCACGTGAATAAGTGCCGGTCAGAAGACCGTTTTTATTCACGTGAGATTTTCTATTGAGCCATGCCCGTGTACGAAGACATAAGTTTAGGCTATATTGTAAATCTATTCTATCGTTTTAAGTCGTATCGGTCAATTCAATTTTGGGTTTTTTCTTGTTGGACAAAATCAATCTCTTTAAATTATCTTCCCCTTCCTAAGTCTCCACAATCCGGAAAACGCAGAGCAGAACGGAAAATTGGACCTTGACAAGCATTGAGAGCCCTGCTAATGTAGTTATGTAATCTAATAATAAGCTAATATAATTATATGGAAAATAAAGATTCTTGTGAAAACCGCATTATTTCTTTGATTTTCACGGCCAGTCGTAATCTTCGGCAAGAAAGCCGTGAGAATGAGCTTGACGAAGCCGAGCGTCTTTCTATGACTCAGTTGGAGACTCTGAAATTCATAGACGAACGAAAGAACCCCTTGATGAAAGATGTGGCGGACTATTTATTCATTGCTCCGCCCTCCATTACCCCACTCATTGATGGACTGGAAACAAGAAAATTAGTAAAAAGAGGCTCATCCAAAAATGACCGACGAGCCATTCTTATTTCCCTGACTGATAAAGGCAAGGATATTTTAGAAAAGACTATGAATAAAAAAATGAAAAGGATGGGCGATGTCTTTAAGAAATTAACCAAAGAAGAACAAAAATCACTTATCAGGATATTAGAAAAACTGTCCGCTCCCAAGCAATAATAATTTAATTAAACATAACTTCTATGAATAGAATTAAAAACATTATCATACCTGTTTCCATCGTAGTATTGCTGGCTGTTTTGGCTGGAGTATCTTTTGCCAGTTCGCAAAGCAATCAAACATCCAATAAGACCTCTCCTCAAAGGGGCGATATTACCGACCAGCTTAAATTGTCGGGAAATATTCAACCTGAAAATACCTTGGATTTAGGTTTCGAAAGGGCTGGTAAAGTATCTAAAATTTATGTAAAGGTTGGAGATAATGTTAAAAAAGGGCAACTTTTGGCCGAACTTAATCCCGAAGAGACAAACATTTCTTACGCTCAGGCTATTAGTGACCAAAGAGTGGCGGAGGCTCAACTTGCACAGGCAAAGGATGACAAAGATGCTCAAAAAGCCAAGCTGAAAAGTGTGGAAAAATCTTCCACTGCCAATAAGTATGACGAGAAAGCTCAGAAAGAAGTGGTGAATCAATCTGATTCCAATATTAATGCCAAAGAAGCCTTGCTTCAAAAAGCCAATGAGGCGGTGCAAAACACCAAGGTGCAAGGTGGTAAGACTAAGCTTTATGCACCGACAAATGGAACTATTACCAAGCAATCGCTGGAAGAAGGGGAGATTATTTCTTCCTATACATCAGCCATATCTTTAATAGGAGACGGCACACTGGAGATTCAGGCATATGTTTCGGAAATTGAAGTGGCAAAAATTTCTTTAGGCGCAAAAGCTATGATTAAAATTGATGCCAATCAGAAAGAAAATTTGGACGCTACTGTTTCGGCGATTGACCCCGTGGAAACAAATTCTGCCAATGTTTCTTCGTATAAAGTCACTCTGATTCCATCTTTTTCTATTGATAAGCTGAAGTCTGGTATGATGGTGGATATAATTCTGAATTTAGGAGAAAAGAAAAATACTCTTATTATCCCGACCCAATCTGTTTTTGAAGAAAATGGAAAATCATTCGTGCTGACAATAGCTAATGGTATTCAAACTAAAAAAGAAATCCAACTGGGGGCAAATGACCAAGCCGGCAAAGTGGAGGTTTTGTCAGGGATTGGAGAGCAAGATGAAATAGTTTCATTTAATCAGTCTAAATAATAGAAATAATCATATGGAGCAAATTAAGTCAGCAGAATTTTCGGAAAAGAAAGAACCGAAAAAAATGTTCAAAAGGAAAATGGATAGAAAAATCGCTATTGGCAGTCTTATCCTTATCGTGGCGATAGCTATTGGCGGATACGCTTATTGGAGGACAACTTCCAGTCGGATTTACATTGAAAAAGGAGAAGTTTCAGCTCCGCAAATTGACCTGTCTTCCCAAAACGGGGGAATTTTGGAAACGCTTTGGGTCAAAGAAGGAGATACTATTTCCAGAAATCAGCCCGTCGCTCAGGTTGGAGATGAGATTATCAGAAGCCGTGAAGACGGGTTGGTGGTCAAAGTTCAAAATGAAATTGGCAGAAATTTCAATCGGGGCGAAGCGATAGTTGGGATTATAAAACCTTCTGATTTGCGGGTTTTAGGGACGATTGAAGAAAATAAAGGGCTAAGCGATATCCAGGTGGGACAAAGAGTTATCTTTACGGCTGACGCATATGGATCCAAAGAATACCAAGGCTTTGTCGATGAAATCAGTCCTAGTTCAAAAGATAAAGGTTTAGCCTTCAGTATTTCTGACAAAAG
>JBAYFY010000020.1:0-3806 GCA_041666945.1 Candidatus Buchananbacteria bacterium
AACAATCTTATCACCCAATAAAAACTATACCACCAATACCACGGAATCATCATGCCAACCAACCAAATAATCACACCGATGCAAAAAAGAACCAAACCCTGTTTTACGTGATATTTCACAAACGGATCTTTGTGCGCCCCAGTCAAAAGCGGGATGAAAAACAAGATATAGGCAATAATTGCCATGCCCGTGTTTTTCTCTCCGCCCGCCGGTTTTGGATCTGCCGGCGCTTGCGGTTTTTGTTCATCCATAATTTTTTTAAATTAATTTAAAAAATAATTTTACTCGGTGACTTCCTCTCCAGTGGCCGGTACGGAAAAAATAACCACCGCGACGTCCTGTTCACCGTTTTCATAAGTTACGGTGTATTGTGAGTTTCCTTTTGTTACCATTAAGGTACTACTTCCGCTTTCAATTCCGCTTGTGACAACAGTAAAACCGCGAGACGTAAAAGCTGAAGTTAATTTATTTAGATCACTGGCCGTAGCCGCTCTTTTTACCGAGAACTGAACCATGCCTGAATCTTCTCCCATTCCAAGATAATTATTCAGGAAACTTGATAATTTTATATCTCCAAAAACTTCGCTGATAACCGGCCCGATCTCGCTCTTTGCGTTTGTGACAAAAGCAGAATCCACTTGAAGTTCTTCGACCGCGTTAAATTTCTCTTCCGGCGTTAACTCTCTCTCTCCTTCTGTGTTGGCCTCCATCTCGCTAAGAGCATCCATGCTTTCAGCCCACTTTTGTAAATCACTGGAGTTTCCTCCTCCTAAACCCGCGAGACCTGATAAAAATTGCTTTGCTAACCTCTGCTGCTCATAGCGCTGCCAAGCCCAATATCCGCCGGCTAAAACCGCCACGGCCAAAATGACAATGACCGGGATAAGAACCTTGTTTTTGTTCATAATTTTTAAATTTTACCCCAAAATAAAGTTTCGGGGCGTGTTATTAATTTTTCTTTACCCAATTATACCAAAAAATAAAAGAAAAAACCACAAGCTCCAATTCTCTTGACCTCTAATCTGTGCTATAATGGATTAATTAATCAAAGGATTAAGGTTAATTTGTTTCTTTTATTATGTCTCAAAAAATTCGCAAAGTTATTATCCCCGTCGCTGGTTATGGCACGAGGTTTCTCCCAGCAACCAAGGCCCAACCAAAAGAAATGCTGCCGATTGTTGATAAGCCGGTTATTCAATATATTGTGGAAGAAGCCGTCGCCTCGGGAATTACTGATGTAATTTTAGTGACCGGCGCTTCCAAACGTGCCGTGGAAGACCATTTCGATTACAATTTTGAATTACAAAACTGGCTCAAAAAACAAGGCAAAGAAGAAATTCGCCAAGAATTAAAAAATATCGCGGATATGGCGAATTTTATTTATATTAGACAAAAGGGACCCTATGGCAACGCCACACCGGTTATGAATTGCCGACAAGTTGTAGGAAATGAGCCGTTCGCCGTTCTCTCTGGCGATGACCTAATTTTAAATGGCGTAAAACCTCGACTCAAACAGCTAATTGAAGCTTATGAAAAATATACCGACCCGGTAATTACAGCAATTAAGGTTACAAAAGAAGAAACAAAAAAATACGGCATGCTTGACGCGCAAAAGATTGAAAAAAATATTTATCAAGTTAAAAAAATTGTGGAAAAACCAGGGCCAGAAAAAACTCCGTCTCTTTTAGCTACTCTTTACGGTTATGTTTTAACTCCTGACATTTTTGATGAATTGGAAAAATTGAAACCCGGCTCTGGTGGAGAATTTTGGCTCCCCGAAGCCATTGGCGGACTTCTTAAAAAACGGCCGATCTACGCCGTAGAGACCGATGGCACATATTATGATGCTGGCTCAAAAATCGGCTGGTTAAAAGCCAATGTCGACTTAGCCTTAGCGCGTCCAGACTTAAAACCAAATTTTTCTAAATATTTGAAAAAATTAAAAATATAGTTTTTATGAATAAAAAAACCCTAGCCATTTTTCTCCTTTTAGCTTTCATTATTACCGCCGGTCCGATCTGTAAGGGCACCTCACAAGAAGTTTTGGAAGCCATGAAACCGATAAACCTCACTTATTGGCGGGTTTTTGATGACCAAGACGCTTTCGACGAAATTATCACCGCTTACAAAGCAGTCCATCCAAATGTTTCTGTTACTTATCGGAAGCTTCGCATGGAAGAATATGAACAAACACTTTTAGATGCCCTGGCCGAAGATCGCGGACCAGATATGTTTTCTCTTCCAAATACTTGGGTCAGAGAATACCAAACAAAAATTTTGCCCATGCCTAAAACTATCACCCTTCCATATCAGGTAACCACGGGCACAATCAAAAAAGAAACAACTATTCAATTACAAACTACTCCGACCCTTTCTCTCCGAGCGCTAAAAACTGATTTTATGGACCAGGTGGCCAAAGATGTTGTTTTAAAATATCAGGCAACTCCGGAGGTAGCAGCCGAAGAGAGAATTTTTGGCTTGCCGCTTTATCTTGATACTTTGGCTCTTTTTTATAATCGCGACATATTAAATTCTGCGGGTATTCCCGAACCGCCTAAAACTTGGGCAGAGTTTCAGGAAGATGTAAAAAAAATTGCAAAAATCGACAAGCAGGGAAATATTTTACAAGCCGGCGCTGCGTTTGGCACAGCAACGAATGTTGAGCGCGCCCCAGATATTCTTTCACTTTTAATGATGCAAAATGGAACAGTTATGGCTGACGAAGATGGCAATGCCACCTTTGCCGCGATGCCCGCGGGAGCAACCCTCACCAACCCTCCGGGCGAAGACGCGCTTGGTTTTTATACAGACTTTGCCTCACCTTACAAAGAGGTATACACCTGGAATGGCAATATGCCCAATTCGCTCGAAGCTTTCTCGACTGGCCGCGCAGCTTTCTTCTTCGGTTATTCTTACCACATTCCTCAAATCAGAAATCTTTCGCCGAAGTTGAATTTTGCCATTTCCAAAATGCCGCAGATCGAAGGCAATCAAGAAATAAATTTCACTAATTATTGGGTAGAAACAGTTTCCACGAAAACTAAAAATCAAAATGAGGCCTGGGACTTTTTACAATTTGCCGCTAAAGCGGAAAATGCCCAAAAGTATCTAACTAAAACTAAAAAACCGACGGCTATCCGATCGCTTGTGGCAAGCCAAATTGAAGATCTTGATTTGGCCGTTTTCGCCTCTGAACTTTTAACAGCTAAATCTTGGTATCAAGGAATGGATGCGCCGGCCATGGAAAAAATTATGAGTGAAATGATTGAAAATGTTGTTTCTGGCACACAAACTATAAAAGAAGCTATCGGCTTGGCTCAGGGAAGAGTTAATCAAACAATCAGACAGTAATTACTAATTACTTAATTACCATGTCTCCAAAAAACAAAATTTTAATCGCCTCATTGCTCATTGCTGGTTGCGCGCTATTTCTTGCTACTCCGGCTCTTGCTTCTTGGCCAGCGACGCCTCTTCTTCCGCCGTGCACTTCAAGTGGTGATTGTGGTTTTAACGATTTTATTTTACTCGGCGTCAATTTAACTAAAATGATTTTGGGTTTAGTCGGCTCCCTTGCCTTACTTTTCTTTATTTACGGCGGCATTACCTTTATGATGGCGGGGGGGAAATCGGAAACAATTGATAAAGGAAAAAAAATTCTTACCAACGCCGTGATCGGCGTGGCCATAGTGCTTGGCGCTTGGATAATTGTTAACTTTGCTATCGCGGCTTTGACTGGCACGCCCGTAGGTGATGTAAAAATCTTTGGCACGGAAGATAGGTGGAAAACACCGGGGGAAGAAACTACT
>JBAYFY010000021.1:0-3589 GCA_041666945.1 Candidatus Buchananbacteria bacterium
GAGCTGCATATTGATACGCGTGACTGCGATGCGCTTCATAAAATTTCTCTCCACGCAATACGCGGCGACACAAGGTAATGGTTGCATCAACAATAAACACACCCAACAGAATCAGCCAGACCCATATTAGCTGTGGTGCAATCCACGCCGATTGCACAGAAAGCAGTGCCAGCATAATACCTAAAAATCCACTGCCCGCGTCCCCCATAAAAATACGTGCAGGGGGAAAATTCCATAAGAGGAATCCAGAAACAGCTGTAGCTAGCAGGGTAGGCAACATCCAAACTGTTAAATCCGGCGCAACAAGCCATACCATTAAAGCACCACCACAACAGACCGTAATCGCTTCAATGCTTGCAAGACCATCAATACCATCCATAAAATTATACAGATTAAGCAGCCAGACTATATAAACCGCCGCACACACATACCCAAGCCACCCCAAATCTATCAAATACCCAAAAACCGTCAGCGAAGGGAAACCACCCAGCCAATAAAGCCCCCAAGCCGCAGCACCAAAATGTACCAATAAGCGCCAGCGTGCAGCAATATGTCCATGATCATCCAAAAATCCGGTTACCGCAACGACACATCCAGCACCACACAAGGCCAATAGCACGTTGCTAGAAAGAAGATCAAACCAATTTAGAAGTGGCAGAATAGCCAAAAATGAAACCACAATAGCGACACCGCCACCGCGAGGTGTTGGCACTGAATGCGAACTACGCTCATTAGGGATGTCGATTAAGCTCTTTGCTAGAGCATATCGACGCAAAAAGCCGGTGAGTGCCCAAGATGCAATACCGGCCAACAAAAAAAACCACCAAACATTCATGTACACACATTCCTGAAATTGAAGCCGAGACTCCCTATAGTTATTTCTCGGGTTTACTAATATCTCTCCTTGCGGAAAAGACCCGGAGTAAATGGGTTAAATCACTTAAATTAATATCACCGATAATAAACAGCTTATTTTATTCCAAAAAATCTGTTGTCATTTTTTTCAAAGCATCATCCACGCTCACGGGAGGCTGCCAGCCCAGCAGATCAATCGCCTTGCTAATATCGACTTGAAGCGAACCACACAAACGCTGTGCCATATCACCCTTACCCAACAATGTAGCGCCAATTCTCAGCATCCAGGTAGGAACGGAAAACAGCTTGGCTGGCTTACCCAACACTTTGCCCAAGCGTTGCAACAATTCGGTAGTAGACAGATCCTCACCATCCCCGGCCAAAAAAGTCTGATTAGCTGCTGCCGGATGATCAATGCAGGTTACGATCAAATCGACCAAATTATCCAATGCAACAAAACTGCGCAGATTATGCACCGAGGCCAATGGCAGAGGAATTCCCTTGGCGAGCACCTTGATCAACTGAGCAAAGTTACCCTTCACTCCGGCGCCATAAACCAGAGGTGGACGGACAATTACTATTTCCAGCCCCGTTTCTGCTGCAACTCGATATAAAGCCAACTCGGCTTTGTACTTGGAAACTCCATATGGATCTTGTGGGTTGGGTTCGTCCAATTCCGTAAATGGCAGAGTGGTTCGTTCACCATTTACTTTTATGGAGCTCACGTAGACTAGCCGTTTAACGCCCGCATGCGCTGCCTGTCTTGCCAAATTCTCCGTACCATGCAGATTGATTTTGAGAAATTCCGTCAGCGGGTCGGCGACGGTATCACGCATGACATGCACGCGCGCGGCAAGGTGAATGACGACATCCACATCCTGCAAGGCTTCGGACCAATTTGTCTCACCATCTATTGCTCCGACAATCACCGATTTTACCTTAGTAGACAATTGGCAAGGTGAGCGCGTAGCTGCCCTGACATGCCGACCTTGGCGAAGCATCTCCTCACATAGTGACTTGCCGACAAAGCCGTTCGCCCCGGTGACCAGTATCGATTTTTTTTCTTCTGTGTCCATGTTACCTAATACGTAAGGTTACCAAACTGCATTTACTGTCGAGTCAGCAAGGTTTCATAAAAACGCAGTATTGCGGCTGTAATCCTCTCACTAGAGAAATACTCAATTGCACGTTTTCTTGCCAACTCACCCATTATCTGGCGCAATTCTTGATTTTTAATTAGCTCTAGCAATGCCTGTCTGAGTGCAGCAACATCTCCTGCCGGAAACAACAATCCTGTTTTGCCGTCTTCAACCGCATCGGTAATGCCATAAATACGTGACGCTACGGTCGGTACTCCACTTGCACCTGCTTCAATGATTACCTGACCAAAGCCTTCGCGATAGCTGGGCAAACAAAAAATATCCGCTGCCGCCATATAACGTTCAGGAGTAAGTGTAAAACTGACTCTGCGCAACTTCTCACGATGTACCTCCCCACAAATTTGTTGCACCTGTTCGAAAGAAACATCTTCCTCAGCCCCAACCAGCATCAACACAACATCACTTCGATTTGATGCAATATCGGCAAATGCGGCTGCTAAATCGAGAATTCCTTTATCGCGATTTAATCTTCCAAGATACAGGATTAGGGATTGCTCTGAACTTATGCTCAACTCTTTACGCACCGCTTCTCTCACCGTCGCATCTGGACGAAAGCGATGTGCATCAACGCCACAGATAGAGCCGTGACCAATAACAATTCCTTTTCCTTGCGGCAAAACACCTTCGGAAACCAGAAAGTCGCGCTGCGATGGACTGTCCAGTAGAACATGGGTAGCAAACAATACGATCAGCCTGTCAAATTGCTTGAGCGCACTGCGTTTCCATCCTCGTTTTGTCGCCCAAACTTGCCCTGTAAATGTATGTATTCGATTTGGAACACCAGACAATCTACCTGCCAACATCGACAATAATCCCGTTTTTGGCATTATAGAATGAACAAGATCAAAACGTTCACGACGAAAAATAATTACCAGTTGAATCAGGGCAAGCAAATCGTTCCAAGGTGATATCTTACGTTCGATTGCTAGCGGGATGAATTGTGCATCAAGATCAGTCAAATACTCTGCGCCGTTAGGATTGCTAATTATCTTGACTGACCAGTCTTTGGCTGATGCACGAATACATCCTGTCATGAAGGAGTGCACTACGGCAGGAATCGTTGCGATAAAACAGACTTTATTCATTAATAATTTTAATAGCTTAGTTTTTGCAAATTAGCTTATTTATTTTGGCTAATGAGCAAGGGTCTAGATGATCTCCCACATAAACATTCAAATGCTCAGCAAGCTATCTAATCGACTCCTGCGAAAAGCATCACCGACATACTGCAAGGATAACCGTGCAGATTTTTTGCTTTCAATTGCTCAATCTAACTTTTAAAACCCCATCGTATTTTAATGAGTTGAAGTAGCCCAACAATAAGATGGCATAGGCTGATATTATTACATAAATACTGGGGACACTTTTAAAGTGTACACATACTAGCAGCGTTACAAAAAACAGCCAATTTAATAGCATAATTACTGCATCAAACCAAGTAATGTGCCAGTATCTCACCAGCACCAGCACCAGCAATACAGTCGACACCAACATCGATACCGAGCCACCCAAGGCAATTCCAGCCACACCCATGTGCTGCATTAACAAAATGCTGGCACCGATATTGACCAGCA
>JBAYFY010000022.1:0-3586 GCA_041666945.1 Candidatus Buchananbacteria bacterium
CAACCGGACCGATGATTTGTTTGATAATTCCTTTGTTCATATTTTTTATAAAATTTATAAATTAAATTATTCTAATGCCGCCTTGCCACTAACAATTTCCATAATTTCTTTGGTAATGGCTGATTGGCGAACTTGATTATACATTAAAGTCAGATCAAAAATCATATCTTCTGCCGAGTCTGACGCGTTTTTCATCGCCACCATTCTCGCGGAATGTTCAGAAGCATTTGATTCTAAAACCGCCTGAAATATTTGCATCTCTGCCATCTTTGGTAACATATATTCCAAAACTTGATCGGGAGATGGCTCAAAAATAAACTCGTGTTCTTTTTCTTTAGACTCTTCCATTTTTTCTTTGCCCACTTTTCCTAAATCCAAATCTCGTTCCCGAGAGAAGGGCAGAAGTTTTAAAATTCTCGGACGCTGTGAAATTGTAGAAATAAAATCAGTGTAAGCAAGATAAACTTCATCATATTTTCCCGCGGAAAAATCATCAATCACTATTTTTGCAACCGCTCTAATTTCCGCGAGACGGATCACACTGGATAAATTTGTAAAATCGGCAATGATTTTCATCTTATGTCTCCCGGCAAAATCCCTGCTCTTTTTTCCAACGGTTATAAATTCCATTTCAATCCCCTTTTCCATCAAGCCCTTGGAAAATTCCGCGACTTTTTTAATGATTTGCGCGTTAAATCCTCCGCAAAGTCCGCGATCAGAAGAAATCAAAACCACGCAAACTTTTTTTATTTTATCTTTCTTGGTAAGAAAAGAATGAAGTTTAGAATCGGTTTTTCCTGACAAATCAGAAATCAAAGACCAAGCCCGGTTAGCGTAAGCGCGAGTTGCAAGCGTTGCCAATTGAGCTTTTCTCATTTTTGAAGCCGCCACCATTTCCATCGCCTTGGTAATTTTTTTGGTGTTGGTGATGGATTTGATGCGTCTTCGGATAATTTTAGTGGAAACGGCCATGACGATGGATTATAAATTAAAAGCTTGCCTTAAAATCATTAATAGCTGTTTTTAATTTTTCTTCAATTTCCGGCGTCAATTCTTTCTTCTTCGCAATTTCTCCCAAAGCTCCCGTTGATTCTGATTTCAAGTACGCGTGGAATTTATCTTCCCATTCTTTTAATTTTTCCACCGGAACATCATCAAGATAACCGTTCGTACCGGCATAAAGAATCGCCACTTGATTTTCCATGGTCATTGGCACGTATTGTCCCTGTTTCAAAATTTCCGCCAATCTTTTTCCACGTTCCAATTGTTTTCTTGTTGATTCATCAAGATCGGAAGCAAATTGGGCAAAGGCCTCAAGTTCGCGGTATTGTGCCAAATCTAAGCGCAAACGGCCGGCAACTTTTTTCATAGCTTTTGTCTGAGCAGCTGAACCGACGCGGGAGACAGAAAGGCCGACGTTTAGAGCCGGACGGATACCTTTATAAAATAAATCAGTTTCCAAATAAATCTGGCCGTCAGTAATGGAAATAACGTTTGTTGGAATATAGGCGGAAACATCACCTGCTTGTGTTTCAATAATTGGCAACGCCGTCAAAGATCCGCCGCCGAAATCAGGATTTAATTTTGCGGCGCGCTCAAGCAAACGAGAATGTAAATAGAAAATATCGCCCGGATAAGCTTCGCGTCCCGGAGGCCGGCGGAGAAGCAATGAAATTTGGCGATAAGAAGCCGCGTGTTTTGAAAGATCATCATAAATCACAAGCGCGTCTTTTCCTTGATCCATAAAAAATTCACCCATCGCGCAACCGGCGTAAGGAGCAATGAAGGAAAGTGAGGCCGGGTCCGATGCGCCGGCGGCTACGATAATTGTGTGTTCCATGGCGCCGAATTCTTCAAATTTAGCCACGATTTTAGCAATCTTTGATTCTTTCTGGCCGATGGCTACATAAATACAAACGCAATTTTTACCCTTTTGATTAATAATTGTATCAATCGCGAGGGCCGTTTTACCGGTTTGGCGGTCACCGATAATCAATTCTCTTTGTCCGCGTCCGATTGGAATCATCGAATCAATTGCCTTAATGCCTGTCTGAAGCGGAGTCGCAACTTTTTGTCTTGTAATAACGCCCGGAGCAATTTTTTCAATCGGATAAAATTTATTTTCTTTTATTTCTCCTTTGCCATCCTTCGCCTGGCCTAAAGGATTTACAACTCTTCCAACTAAATTTTCCCCGACCGGCACGGACAAAATTCTTCCCGTGCTTTTAACTGTATCCCCTTCTTTAATATGAATATGCTCGCCTAAAATCATGGCGCCAATAATATCTTCTTCAAGATTCAGGGCAACGCCAAAAACCGATTCTCCCGATTTCTCGCTGCTCACGAATTCAAGCATTTCTCCAGCCATGCAATCGGAAAGTCCTGTAATTCTCGCAATGCCATCACCGATTTCCGCGACCTTACCAACTTTCTCTGTGCCGGAAGAAACCTTCGCCTCGGCAATTTGTTTTTTTAAATTTTCAATAATGAAATTCACGTCCGACATAATTTTTTATTTAACAAATAAATGATTTTTTAATATTCTAAATTTATTTTTAATACTTGCGTCAAAAATCGCGTCATCACATTCGAGGACAAAACCACCCATTAATTCTGGATTTATCCCCTGTTGAATATTTATTTTTTTAAAACTTTTTCCCAAAATATCCGGCGCCACTTTTTTTATTTTCTCAATTAAGTCTTCCTTAATCGACTCAGTGCTTGTTATCTTTAAATCCGCGATTCCCTCTGCGCGACTAGCGTATTTTATAAAGTACTCAATAATCTGCGGAGCAAAACGAAGTGCGTTATTTTTTTCAAGCGTCTTTACAAAATTACTCAAAATATCCCGTACCTTTTCTTTAGGCGCGTCTTTTATTACCTCATATAAAGCTATCGCGTATTGTTTAGGTTTTATCTTCATAAATTATCTATTTCTTATCAACTTCCCTCAAGGTCTCTTCTATTAAACTTTTTTGCGCTTTCATATCAATAGTCTTGCCAATAACTTTTTCCGCCACGGCGATAACCATTTCCGCCGCTTCCTTCCTTATCTCTGTCATCATCTTTGTCTTTTCTTCAATCATTTGGTTTTTTGCCACCGTAATTAATTTTTCCACTTCAGCTTTCGTTTTAGATTTTGTTTCCATTCCAGCTGCTTCGGCACGTTTTTCCGCCTCTTCAACGATCGCTCTGGCTTCTTGTTTTGCTTTCTGAATTTCCGCGGCCTGAAGTTCTTTGGTTTTTTCCAATTCCACCCCGAGCTGCTCGGCATCGCGCAAACCTTTTTCTATTTTTTCTTTCCGCCCATCGAGCATTTTCAAAAGTGGTTTGTATAAAAATTTATACAAAATCAAAACTAAAATTAAAAAATTAACGAGCTGAGCAATAAGAAGCCGCCAATCAATTCCTAATTTTGTTAACAATTCCATATTTATATTAGTTTAATTCAAAGTTTTCAGCCCGCGGCGTTTTAGCCGTGAGCTGTGAACCGTGGACTAAACAAACTTAATGATTAGAGCCACGACAAGCGCGTAAATGGCGATAGCTTCAGTGAAGGCAATAGCCAAAATCATCGCGGTCTGCA
>JBAYFY010000023.1:0-3230 GCA_041666945.1 Candidatus Buchananbacteria bacterium
AATCTCCTCGAAATCAGAACTGCTTCTTCCCGCTATTAATTGGGCGTCAGCACTACCATAATTAATTAGTCCACGAGCAATCTCAACGCCACTTTCATCTATGCAAGATACCAGCTCTCCGCGCTCAAACCGGCCAGAGATCGATTTAACGCCGACAGCCAGCAGACTTTTACCGTCGCCTTTCAATACCCTGACCGCCCCCGCATCCAGAACCAAACGCCCCTTAACCTGCAATTGCCCTGCAAGCCAACGCTTTCTTGCAACCAGCGGCTCTACATCGGGTAAAAAATAAGTACCCAAATCAACCCCGGAAATCACTTCAGCAATCACATCAGCAGCAGCACCCGCAGCAACTACGGTTGCAGCGCCTGACCGAGACGCTAACCGTGCCGCACGCACCTTGGTAAACATGCCGCCACGTCCCAGGCCACTACGACTGTCTCCCGCTATTTTTTCCAGACTATCATCGTTAACACTGATTTCTGAAATTAAAGTCGCATCGGGATATAGTCCTGGATCTCCGGTATACAAGCCTTTTTGATCTGTCAGAATAATCAGCAAATCCGCCTCAACCAGGTTAGCAACCAAAGCCGCCAAGGTATCATTATCGCCAAAACGGATTTCCTCGGTTGCAACGGTATCATTTTCATTAATAACCGGCACCACGCCGAACTTAAGCAAGGTCAGCAAAGTGCTGCGAGCATTTAAATAACGCTGCCTATCCGATAGATCATCATGCGTAAGCAACACCTGCGCCGCATGCAAACCATGCTGCTGGAAGTTATCATCAAAAACCCGCACCAAGCCCATCTGGCCAACTGCTGCCGCAGCCTGCAGCTCGTGCAATGCCTTTGGCCGCGCCTTCAAACCCAAGCGGCACATGCCCTCTGCTACAGAACCGGAAGAAACCAGCACGACATCAACTGACTGATGTCTTAATCCGGCCATTTGCTTGACCCAGGCCGCGATGGCTGTCTTGTCCAGCCCTTGCCCGCCTTTAGTCAGCAAAGAGCTCCCTATTTTTACAACAACTCGCCTGGCTTTTGCAAAATCAGTCCTGCTCACTTTCTTTCCGTCGTTGCTCTTCCAAAAAATTCATGATGGCATACATGAGCTCCCTAGTGCCATCCCCACTCATTGCTGAAATTTTAAAAACCGGCCCCTTCCACTCCAGTTCATCAATAATCGCCTGACAACGATCACTCACATCTTCAGCCGGCAATCTGTCTATCTTGTTAAGCACCAGCCAACGGGGCTTCCTAGCCAAGTCATCACTCCACTTCTCGACCTCACGGATAATTTTCCTGGCCGCCTGTACCGGCGTATCCATGCTCTCGTAAGGCTCGACATCAATCAGATGCAGCAACAATCCTGTACGCGACAAATGCTTGAGAAATTGCAAGCCAAGCCCCGCACCCTCAGCAGCCCCCTCAATAACTCCAGGAATATCGGCAATTACAAAACTGCGCAAGTCATCGACCCTGACAACACCTAAATTGGGGTGCAACGTGGTAAACGGATAATCAGCGACCTTAGGTGTTGCCGATGACACTGACCGGATCAAACTGGACTTACCCGCATTAGGCATCCCCAACAATCCGACATCGGCAATCAGCGTCAATTCCAAATTAAGTCGGCGATGCTCCCCCTCCGAGCCTTTGCTGGCTTTCTGGGGCGCTCTATTGATACTGCTTTTAAAGCGCGTATTGCCCAAACCATGAAAGCCACCCTGAGCCACCAGCAGCGTCTCGCCAACCTTGGTCAAATCGCCTATGACTTCGCCGGTTTCGGCATCACAAACAAGGGTGCCTAACGGCACAGGCACATAGCAATCTTCGCCTTTTTTACCGGTACAGTTTCGACCCATACCATTCTGTCCGCGCTGAGCCCTGTGCACCCCGTGATAACGAAAATCCACTAACGTATTCACATTCTCCGCTGCAATCAGATAAACACTGCCACCATCACCGCCATCACCGCCATCGGGACCGCCCAACGGAATGTATTTCTCGCGTCGAAAGCCAATAGCACCATTACCGCCATCGCCTGCTTCTACACGAACTTCTGCCTCGTCAACAAATCTCATAAATCACACGCACCGCACTACACTTAAAACTCAACCGATAAAAACAAAAAAAGCCCCACCATAAAGGGCGGAGCTTCTTTAAGTAACTTAAAACTGCCGCACTATAGTGCGGTGCAGCTGTAAGTTTTATGCAGCAACAATACTAATAAATTTACGGCTTTTAGGTCCTTTGACCTGAAAAACCACTTTACCAGCAGCTGTTGCAAACAATGTATGATCTTTTCCGCAACCTACATTATCACCAGCGTGAAAATGTGTTCCACGTTGACGAACTATTATATTTCCAGCTATCACACTCTCACCACCGAAACGCTTAACACCTAATCTTTTAGCATTAGAGTCGCGTCCGTTACGAGTACTACCGCCAGCTTTCTTATGAGCCATCTGTAACTCCTATATCTTAAGCAGAAATGCCAGTAATCTGGATTTCTGTATAGTATTGACGATGCCCCATTTGTTTCATATGGTGCTTACGTCTTCTGAATTTAATAATTTTGACTTTTTTATGTCTACCTTGAGACAAGACAGTCGCCGTAACTTTGCCGCCTTCAATAAAAGGCGTACCAACTTTAACAGCATCACCGGACTGAAACATCAGTACTTTATCGAATTCAATGCTATCGCCTGTACCAAGCTCAAGCTTTTCTATTTTTAAGTAAGTACCTTCTTCAACGCGGTACTGTTTACCACCTGTTTGAATTACCGCATACATCGGCGCAAGCTCCATCAAGCATTAATCTGTGTAAAGAGAACAGAAAATTATATTTTTATATTGACGTAAAGTCAAATCTAAATTCAACCAACTCTATAAATCTATTACCGAAATAGCATAAGAAACTATTTCTACGAAATACATTATTTAATAGCATGGGTGATTAAGGTTCTATTAAGTTATAATAGTGTAACAGCTTTATTTTTCATAAGCTATCATCATGAAAAACAACCTAAACTTGCACACTTAGCACTAAATAATGGCATCGCACTTACAATCCCCCTTAAACGCACCAGCACCAATTGATTTTGATTCTATTAAGAATCTAACTTCCTTTGAGGCAAAGGCTGTCGACCAACTTATTATTAACGAGTTAACTTCCGATGTTATTCTCATCAATCAGGTAGGCCATTATATAGTAGGCAGCGGCGG
>JBAYFY010000024.1:0-2978 GCA_041666945.1 Candidatus Buchananbacteria bacterium
GAACGGTTGACCGTATACTTTCTAATCTCGGTGGGCAATGGCGTTGGACCAGAAATTGAAGCGCCGGATCTTAAGGCTGTTTCAATTATAGTCTTCGCCGATTGATCAATAATTTTATGATCATAGGCTCGGATCTTAATTCTGATCCTTGGCCGCACTTCTTCTTTTTCTGCTTTTTCAGGAGTTTTGTTTTCCATTTTAATTTATCAAGTCCCGCCCCCTGGAATTGCCCAAGAGGGCGGGATAAGAACGATGTTATTTTATAATTTTAGTCACTACGCCAGCGCCGACAGTTTTACCGCCTTCGCGAATGGCGAATTTTTGCTTTTCTTCAAGAGCAACCGGAACAATCAATTTAATTTTCAAATTGACTGTATCGCCAGGCATAACCATTTCTGTGCCCGCGGGCAATTCCACTTCGCCGGTGATGTCAGTCGTTTTGATATAGAATTGCGGTTTGTAACCTTTGAAAAATGGTTTATGGCGACCGCCTTCTTCTTTCGTTAAAGCAATGACTTCAGCTTCAAACTCCGTATGCGGAGTAACCGAACCCGGCTTAACCAAAACCTGACCGCGTTCAACATCTTCTTTTTTTGTGCCGCGGAGCAAGATTCCGGCGTTATCGCCGCATCGGCCTTCATCCAAAGACTTATTGAACATTTCAATGCCGGTCACAACAGTCTTTTGGGTATCTTTCATACCAACTATTTCCACTTCATCATTCAATTTGACCATGCCTCTTTCAATTCTTCCGGTCACGACTGTGCCGCGACCTTCAATTGAAAAGATATCTTCGATCGGCATCAAGAACGGCTTATCAACTTCCCGTTGAGGTTCAGGAATATACTCATCCAAGGTCTTTAAAAGTTCCAAAATTGGTTTGACAGCTTCCGCGTCATTCGGATTTTGGAGAGCCTTAAGAGCTGAACCACGGATAATTGGGGTGGTATCGCCCGGAAAATTATATTTTTTAAGCAAATCTCTCACTTCTTCTTCAACGAGGTCAATTAATTCTTTATCTTCAACCATATCAACTTTATTCAAGAAAACAACAATATAAGGAACACCGACCTGACGAGCTAACAAGATGTGCTCGCGAGTTTGCGGCATTGGGCCATCAGTCGCGGAAACAACCAAAATTGCGCCATCCATCTGGGCCGCGCCGGTGATCATGTTTTTAATGTAGTCAGCATGGCCTGGACAATCAACGTGCGCGTAATGGCGCTTTTCTGTTTCATATTCAACGTGCGCGGTAGCAATAGTAATACCTCGGGCTTTTGATTCTGGAGCCTTGTCCAAATCATCAACGCCCTTTTCTTGTGCAACTCCGCCGTGCGCTCGAAGAACTGCCAACATAGCCGCTGTTAGAGTGGTTTTGCCATGGTCAACATGGCCGATTGTTCCCACATTCACGTGGGGTTTTGCTCGATCGAATTTTTCTGCCATATTTTAAAACTCCTTACGCGACCCCCGATTTCTCAGGGTTTTATCCAGCCGCAAATTATTAATTTTAAGACTATTTTCAATTATAATACTTCTTTTTTATTTTGGCAACTATTCTACTGGTTCAAAATAAAATTGGCTTTCCTCTTCTTTTTTCTCTGGAATTTCTTCCCCTTCTAGGAGAGGAGCCCCTTCAACCGCATTCTTAACCTCTTCGCGCCATATTGCAATATCCTGATTGATTTTTTCTATTTTATCGGGTACGCGAAAATTTGTCAAGTCTTCTGCTCCCGGCTTCTTTTCCGCCAATTTCTCATAATCTTCCATCCTCATCATTACATATGCATCGCCTTTTGCTGAATCGTAAAAAACAACCTTATCCCCTGTTTTTTTTATTAGACTAAATAGTCTTTCAAAAATTTCTTTCATATAGTTGTTTTAAAACAATTTTCAAAATTACTGGATTTTATTTTTTGACTCTTTCTCCAATAATCGTCTCGGCAACATTTTTCGGCACTTCCGCGTAATTTGCGAACTCCATATTATAAGAAGCTCTACCTTGAGTCATGGAACGGAGAGAAGTTGCGTAGCCAAACATTTCCGCGAGCGGAACCATGGCATCAATAACTTTTATGCCGCTTCGGTCGCGCATTTCCTGAATTTGGCCACGTTTGGAATTTAAATCACCAATTACTTCGCCCATAAATTGTTCCGGGGTTAAAACTTCCACTCTCATCATCGGCTCAAGTAAAACCAGTCCAGCTTTTCTCGCGCCTTCCTGAACAGCCAAAGATCCGGCAATTTTGAAAGCTGCTTCTGAAGAGTCAACTTCATGAAATGAACCGTCAAAAACCGTGGCTTTGACGTCAATCACGGGATAGCCGGCCAAAATTCCTTTTTCCAAAGCTTCTTTGGCACCCTTGCCGATTGGCGCGATGTATTCTTTTGGAACAACGCCGCCTTTAATTTCATCAACAAATTCAAAACCTTTTCCTTTTTCATTCGGCTCAACTCTAAGCCAGCAATGGCCATATTGGCCGCGGCCGCCGGATTGTCTAATATATTTTCCTTCTGCTTCAGCAGATTTAGTAATCGTTTCTTTGTAAGCGACCTGCGGTTTGCCAACATTGGCTTCCACTTTAAATTCTCTTTTCATGCGGTCAACAATAATATCCAAATGCAATTCGCCCATGCCGGCAATGATAGTCTGCAGAGTTTCTTCATCGGTTCTGACGCGGAAAGTAGGATCTTCTTCGGCCAATTTCTGTAAAGCAACACCCATTTTTTCTTGGTCAGCTTTGGTTTTTGGTTCAACGGCAATATCAATAACCGGTTCCGGGAAGACAATTGATTCAAGCATAATCGGATGATCCGGATCAGCAAGGGTGTGACCGGTAAAAGTGCTTTTCAGTCCAACGGCCGCGGCGATTTCTCCGGCGTAAACTTCATCCACATCTTCGCGGTGGTTGGCATGCATTCGGACAATGCGGCCGATTCTTTCGCGTTCGCCATTGCTCACATTTAAAACATACGAA
>JBAYFY010000025.1:0-2677 GCA_041666945.1 Candidatus Buchananbacteria bacterium
ATGGTCCAGCGCCTGCGGCATAGGCCTGATCAGGCTGACGAATTGCTGCATTCGAGTTCGGCGCGCGGCGTGTTTTTTAGCGCCCTGACCACGCTGTGCAGCTTTACCAGTTTGGCCTTCAACACCCATCAGGGCACCGCCAGTATGGGTTTGCTGCTGTCTATCGGTATCGTATTGACGATAGCCTGCAGTTTGCTGGTGTTGCCGGCGCTGGCAGTGATGGGGCGAGAAGAGAGGGCAGGACTGGCAAAATAACGGTATTCGCAATATAATACCTTGTGCTTATAATATTCTCGTATTAGCGGTTTACCACTAAAAACATGCCGGACGAGCCTCCGAATACCGATTTACAAACCGACCGCCAATTATTGACCCGCATCGCTTGGCAATTTGTGGTGGTGTTTTTGCTTATCATGTTTTTCGACACCTTGCTGGAATGGTTGGTCGAAGGTTTGCATATTCTGCTCGAACTGCTGCATCTGGTCATCGAAGTCTTCGAACATTTAATCGAAGAGCTGTTGGAGCACCTGTTACACTCCAGCCACCATCAAAGCGAAACCATCATTTTCAATAGCGTGATGCTGCTGGTCATATTCGGAATCTATCATTTGTTTCGGTGCTGGCCGGCTCTATCTTTGAGGTGGCAGCAGCGCTTGCAGGCAGCCTGGCAGGGTTACAGAAACCGTAAAGTACAGGCATGGCAGCGCTTGCCGCGCCGGCAAAAACGCATTGTGACGGCCACTTACGCTAGCGGCAGTGCCTTGATCCTGTTTCTGCTGACGCTATAACGACGTCACGAAGCTTATTTAATTTTTTACCACTTAACCCAAACGCCTATGCATAACCGACTCAACCCACCTTAACCAACTCATCACCTATTACTTTTTACCTCGCTCCTGCCTTGGCTATGCTTGGCATAGCCTTTTTTTGTCATTGGAATACACATGCTCTTTTTATCGAAAAAACACGACTGGCTAGGCAATATCCGAGGGGATGTGCTGGCCGGTACCGTAGTGGCATTGGCCCTGATCCCGGAAGCCATCGCCTTTTCCATCATCGCCGGGGTCGATCCCAAAGTGGGCTTGTATGCCTCGTTTTGTATCGCGGTGATGACTGCTTTCGTCGGCGGCCGCCCCGGCATGATCTCGGCGGCAACCGGTGCCATGGCCTTGCTGATGGTGACCTTAGTCAAGGATCACGGCTTGCAGTATCTGCTGGCGGCGACCTTGCTGACCGGTGTCTTGCAAATCATCGCCGGCTACCTGAAGCTCGGCAGCCTGATGAGTTTCGTGTCGCGTTCGGTGGTGACGGGTTTCGTCAACGCCTTGGCGATTTTGATTTTCATGGCGCAATTGCCGGAATTGACCAATGTGACCTGGCACGTCTATGCCATGACCGTCGGCGGTTTGGCGATCATCTATCTGTTCCCATATTTACCGGTGGTCGGTAAAACGCTGCCATCGCCGTTGATTTGCATCATTGCTCTGACCGTGATTGCGGTTTATCTAAAGCTGGATATCCGTACCGTCGGCGACATGGGCCAGCTGCCGGATACCTTGCCGGTGTTCCTGTGGCCCGAGGTGCCTTTGACCCTGGAAACCCTGAAAATCATTCTGCCGTATTCACTGCCCCTGGCCGTGGTCGGCTTGCTGGAATCCATGATGACGGCCACCATTGTTGACGATTTAACCGACACCGCTAGCGATAAAAACCGCGAATGCAAGGGCCAAGGCCTAGCCAACATCGGCGCGGGCCTGCTGGGCGGCATGGCCGGCTGCGCGATGATCGGCCAGTCCATCATCAACATCAAATCCGGCGGCCGCGGTCGTCTGTCGACCCTATGCGCGGGGGTGTTTTTGTTGATCATGGTGGTATTCTTGGACAAATGGCTCTCGATGATTCCGATGGCGGCGTTGGTGGCCGTGATGATCATGGTGTCCATCGGTACTTTTAGTTGGCGGTCGATACTCAACCTGAAACAACACCCGATGTCGACCAATATCGTCATGATTGCTACCGTGGTAGTGGTGGTTTGGACGCACAATCTGGCAATGGGCGTGTTCGTCGGCGTATTGCTGGCGTCCTTGTTCTTCGCCAACAAAATCAGCCATTTTATGTACGTGGATTCCAAACTGAACGAAGACGGCAACACGCGCACTTATAAAGTAGTCGGTCAGGTGTTTTTCAACTCGGCCGACAAGTTTGTTAACAGCTTCGATTTCAAGGAAGCGGTGGACAAAGTGGTCATCGACCTGAAACGCGCGCATTTTTGGGACATTAGCTCGGTCAGCGCGCTGGACAAAGTCGTCATCAAACTACGCCGCGAAGGCGCGGACGTTGAGTTGATCGGTATGAATGAAGCCACGACGACGATCATCGACCGTTTTGCGATACACGACAACCCCGAAGAAATCGAAAAAATTATGGGAGGCCATTAATGAGCGCCACACAAAATTTAGTCCTGGCCGGCATCGACGGCTCCGCATTGACCGGCGCGGTTTGCGACTACGCCGCCTGGATCGCGCAAAAAGTGGATGCGCCGTTGAAACTGCTGCACACCATCGACCACCATCCGGAACATGCCGATCACACCGATATAACCGGCAATATCGGCGTCGACAGCCGTGATCATTTAATGGATGAATTGACGCAACTGGAACAGCAGCGCAGCAAATTG
>JBAYFY010000026.1:0-2626 GCA_041666945.1 Candidatus Buchananbacteria bacterium
GCCCAGATCGTTACACGATTCGTGCAGGTCGGAACTTACCCGACAAGGAATTTCGCTACCTTAGGACCGTTATAGTTACGGCCGACATTCACCGGGGCTTCGGGTCGGAGCTTGCACCCCTTGCCTTAACCTTTCGGCATTGGTCACGTGTCACACCATATACATCCGCTTGCGCGTTAGCATAGTGCTGTGTTTTTGATAAACAGTCGCCTGGGCCCTTTCATTGCACCTCCTCGGAGCTTACGGAGTAAATCCTTCACTCTAAAGAGGGCCCCTTCTTCCGAAGATACGGGGCTAGTTTGCCGAGTTCCTTAACGATATTTCTCTCGCGCGCCTTGGAATATTCTTCCCTCCCACCTGTGTCGGTTTTGGTACGGTTACCTGTTTGACTCGCTAGAAGCTTTTCTTGGCAGCAGAGCATCGGTTGATCCGCTTTGGCCGTAGCCGCAGCGTCCATTCGCTTCTCGGAATTGTTCCAACGGATTTACCTGTCAGAACTCCCTACGAGCTTAGACTGTCACATCCAATCGACAGCCAACCTAGCTTCCTGCGTTCCTCCTTTGCTCAAATGTCAAACCGGCAGTACGGGAATATTAAACCCGTCTTCCATCGTCTACGCTTTTCAGCCTGGACTTAGGGGCCGACTAACCCTGGGCGGACGAACCTTCCCCAGGAAACCTTAGGATTTCGGCGGAGTGGACTCTCACCACTCTTGTCGTTACTCATGTCCGCATAATCGCTTGTATGCGCTCCACGCTGGGTTACCCCCACGCTTCAATGCACATACAACGCTCCTCTACCACGTGCTAAAAGCACATCCGCAGCTTCGGCAGATAATTTTAGTCCCGATCATTTTCGGCGCAAGATCACTCGACTAGTCAGCTATTACGCTTTGTTTAAATGGTGGCTGCTTCTAAGCCAACATCCTAGCTGTCTATGCAATCTGACATCCTTCATCACTTAATTATCTTTAGGGGCCTTAACTGGCGGTCTGGGCTGTTTCCCTCTTGACTATGAAGCTTATCCCCCACAGTCTGACTCCCGATGTGACTGGAACGGCATTCGGAGTTTGATAGGCGTCGGTATCCCGGTAAGGACCCTATTCCAATCAGTGCTCTACCTCCGTTCCGAGCATTCATCGAGGCTATCCCTCAAGGTATTTCGAGGAGAACCAGCTATCACCGAGTTTGGTAAGTCTTTCGCTCCCACCCACAGCTCATCCAAGTATTTTTCAACATACACTGGTTTGGGCCTCCCCCTGATTTTACTCAGGATTCACCCGGGCCATGGGTAGCTCACTCGGCTTCGGGTCTACCGCATGCGACTGGACGCGCTATTCACACTCGCTTTCGCTTCGGCTCCGCATCGAAGATGCTTAACCTTGCCACATACGGTAACTCGCGGACTCATTATGCAAAAGGCATGCAGCCACCCCCTAAGGGGCTACTACAGTTTGTAAGCGCACGGTTTCAGGTTCTATTTCACTCCGCTAACAGCGGTTCTTTTCACCTTTCCCTCACGGTACTGGTACACTATCGGTCATTGATTAGTATTTAGTCTTGGAGGGTGGGCCCTCCGGATTCAGTCAGGGTTTCACGTGTCCCGACCTACTTGGGATCCTACTAGAGTTTGTTTCGATTTCGCATACAGGCCTATCACCTTGTATCGGAGAACTTTCCAGAACTTTCCGCTATCGTCTCAAATCTCATGTTGTAGTCCCGCAACCCCAGCCGGCAAGCCGGCTGGTTTAGACTGTTCCGCGTTCGCTCGCCACTACTTGCGGAATCACTTTTGTTTTATTTTCCTCCGGTTACTGAGATGTTTCACTTCACCGGGTTTCGCTCTGAAGCCCTATTTTATTCAGACTCCAGTGACGGGACATTACTCCCGCCGGGTTTTCCCATTCGGACATCTCCGGATCAAAGCTTGTTTGCAGCTCCCCGAAGCTTATCGCAGCTTACCACGTCCTTCATCGCCTATCAATGCCAAGGCATCCACCGTGCGCCCTTAGTAGCTTAATCAAAAGGCTACTATTGTAACGACACGCATGCTATATAATATATCTCAATTATAAGTTGCAGTTACCCTAATCTATGCAATTGTCAAAGAACACTTCCCCGAAGGGAAAAAATGCTTCCAGCTGTTTTTTCTATCTCCTGAGCCCGCCTCCGCCCAAACTTTGGCGCGGCCGGATTCCGTCGCACGGAATCTGGTGGGCGTGCCTGGAGTCGAACCAGGGACCTCGTCCTTATCAGGGACGCGCTCTAACCAACTGAGCTACACGCCCTTCAAAGGTTGGTGGAGGTAGACGGGTTCGAACCGACGACATCCAGCTTGCAAAGCTGGCGCTCTACCAACTGAGCTATACCCCCAGTGCGGTCCGACCGGCTCCAAAAACAGCCAGTTGAATGATCTCACGATTATAATTTCGATCTAGAAATGGTACGACTTGCTCTAAGTTTTCGTGGTGCTCCGGGTCGCGCCGGAGCGATACTTCATTACTGAAGCATTTACCCTATCCACCTGTCGGCCAATAAATTGGTCGATCAGGGGATTCTCCTTAGAAAGGAGGTGATCCAGCCGCTGGTTCCCCAACGGCTACCTTGTTACGACTTCATCCCAGTCA
>JBAYFY010000027.1:0-2566 GCA_041666945.1 Candidatus Buchananbacteria bacterium
GCGCTGACGACTTGTTCATGTGTAGTCGGGAAAACCACGGCTTGAGGCAGCACATGACGACGGCTGTTGTCATAACCGTAAACCCAGCAGTCTTCTGGTGCAGTTAAAATATCTTCGGCGGTAAAAGACTCAGCCAGTAAAGATAAGAAATCGGCAGGTAAGGGGGCAATATTAGTCAATGTATTCAAAAACCGTGATGATTTGTTTTACGTCGGATTGGTGTCTGGCCGCTTCTATGGCAGCAGCACCTTCATTTTTGTGCACAAGTCCCATTAGGTAAACTGTGCCTTTTTCAGTAATGACTTTTACCCAGGATGCGTTGAATTCAGGTATTTGAGCCAGTGCAGTTTCCACTTTGCTGGTAATCTGCGCGTCATTGGCAATAGTCAGTTTGTCGTGCACCAGTTTTACATTGGGAATGACGCGAACGATATTAATAATTCTATTTCGGAGCTCTTCATTAGGCGCTTCGCCGGTGACAAGAACCACACCGTTATAAGCGGTTATATTAAAGTGGCATGTGTCGCGCAAGTCATCATAATCATTCAGCTTGGTGTTGGCATTCACTTCAATAGCCTCGTCAGCCAAAATGGCATCTTGGCTGCGACGGTCATGCAATAACGACAGCCCGTTGGTTTCCGAGTCGCTTGCTGAAATCGTCGAGCAGCCGCCAATTATAAGGCTATGCATAAGCAGCAATAGTAATAAAAATTTTTTCATGGCTTAGTTCAAAGGGTATGTCAGCCAAATAATTGATGGTCGATTAAGTCGCAAAAGCAATGGGTGATCAGTACATGAACTTCCTGAATGCGTGCGCTGGAAGTTGAAGGTACGCGAATTTCTATATCCGTTTCATGAAGTAAGGGCGCAATCATGCCGCCATTATTGCCGGTCAATGCGATGACGGTGATGTCTTTATCGTGCGCTGTAGCAACGGCTTTGGCGATATTGGCTGAATGGTTGCCATCAGTGTAAACGACTAAAATATCGCCGCTCTGTCCCAAGGCCCTGAGTTGTTTGGCAAAAATATCATCAAAATGATAGTCATTGGCTATGGCGGTGATGGTGGTCGTGTCTGTGGTCAACGCAATGGCGGGTAATGAGGGGCGGTCGCGCTCGTATTGGTTAAGCATTGCCGATGACAATAACTGGGCGCAGACAGAGGAGTCGCCATTGCCGCAGGATAATATTTTTTTATCATTAAGTAGGCTTGAGACCAGTTGTTGCGAGGCAAACTCGATGAGCTCACAGAGGCTGGTCATCGTATCCTGCTGGGTTTGTATGCTGTCAGAGAAATGATTAATGATTCTGTCTTGTAAGCTCATGCTGAGTAATTTTAGGGTTAAAAAGCGTTTTGTATCCAGTCTATGTTGCCATTGCCGGAAAAGGCAACCACATCAAAGCGAATAGGTCTGTCTGTTTTTTGGGCAGATAAATAAACATGCGTTGCCGCTATTATACGGGATTGTTTTGTGTGCGTGACACTCTCGAGTGCACTGCCGTATTTATCCGTTTTACGGAATCTGACTTCAACAATAACCAGCGTCTGATTGTCGGTCATTATTAAGTCGAGTTCGCCCTGTTTGCAGCGGAAATTGCGGCAAACCGGCTTAAGTCCCTTCATGATGAGGAAATTATGGGCTTGTTCTTCGGCGCTTTCTCCGCGGACTAAGTGTGCTGCTTTGGTTTTGAGTTTAGTAAATAGCATCAGCAACCTGAAATACCGTTCTAACTTTATCCGTTGTGGGGGTAGTGTTTTCGCGATTTTCAGTTGAACCCTGGATAAAGCCTGTAACCTCAGGCTGTCCATTTATGAATTTGGCGCATACCAGATTACGCTTGATGCGGTTGTCAGAGGTAAGCGATAGGTTGCCGGTGGCGCCAGGATATTGATTGGTTTCCAGATCGTTTAATCGTGAGGCCAGATTGTAGGCATCAATGCCCATCGCAAAGAGCCGCAAATAAGAGCTGGGAAATTGGCTCCAGGTTTCCTTCAAGGCAGTCATGCCGAGATCTCCCTGATAAGTTTTATTGAAAAGCCAGGGGGTATCGCAAAAAGTTATTTTGTTAAGGTCAGCATCCAGTGATGCATTGACTTGCCCTGCGTAAACATTGGGCATCGCATAAACAGGTATGTCGCCTGCCTGATAAAACTGTAATTGGGGGTTGATGGAGCGAGCCTCTGCGCTATAAGCGCTTAAAAATAGGGCATCAGCATCCTGCCGTCTTCGAGGGGTATATTTTGCCGAAGGTATTAACGCAAGAATTTTATTGTAACGCTGTTCGCTTTCATCCAGATTGAGCAGTTTTTTAATGGGGGATGAAAAGTCAGTTTCTTTTGGATTATAGGTTTGTGTTTCCAGAATAGCATCATCGAGACTTTGCCAGTTTTCTTCAAAATAATCGGCAATGCGTTTGCCCTGTGCGTTTTCAGGAATGAACAGCAGGGCTTTCTGATGTCCATCATCCCGTGCTTTGCTGGTGATTTGCTCAACATCATCGATCGGGCTTAGGCCAAACTGGTAGAGATTATCTTTTTGCAGTCCTGGAATATGATTTAAAGCAA